>JAISMC010000018.1 GCA_031276965.1 Treponema sp. | reverse complement strand
CATGGGTATGTACTTGACGCAGGTCTAAGATTAGCGAATGCTATTTTCCTCAAAAGTGGGTACAAATTTCCCTCGGAATTTCGTAATTTCGTTGAAAAGGCAGTAAAATTCAGAAAAATATTAGTTTTTTGGAGATTTACAAGGACAGTAGATAGCATTACCTGTATGAAGTGAATACCCAGGAAAATCTATAATAGGCCATGTTTAAGGGCAGGACAAAGGCTGCGGCAGCTTTGAAACCAGGACAGTCCGTTTATTCCTATATTCGTTCGCCGGTAAGACCGCCCGGTTAGACAATGATCTGTTATTTTCGCTTGTAACCGGAACTTTGTGTACCGGTCCGGAACCGGTATTAAAGTAATTTTGAATTCCGTTGGGAATTCTATTTTAATGGAGGAAGAGAAGAATGAAAAAGGTAATGATCCTTGCGGCGGCGCTGGCCGTACTCTTTGCCCTGACGGGCTGTAAAGGAAAGAAGGCGGCGGAGTCTTCGGAGAAGATCACGGTTGGTGTTATGAATATTTCCATGGAGTCCGAGTACTGGGCTTCCCTGGCAAAAGGCGCCGAACTGTTCGCCCAGAGCAAAGGCCTGGGTTATGTCGTCATGTCCGGCGATACTCCTCAGAAACAGATTGATAACGTCGAATCCTTTATTAATCAATACGGAAGCAACGGAATCATCTTCCTTGATCCGAACAACGCTTCGGTTACCCCTGCGGTAGTGGAAATGTGCGAAGAAGCGGGGGTAAAACTCTCCATTTATACTACCCTGGAAAAGGGCTTGTATCCCACCGACTTTGAAAACTTTGTCCTCTTCCTTGCCAACGATAACGTCGAATTCGGCTATCAGGCCTGCGTGGACCTCTTTAAGTCCATCGGCGGCAAGGGCAAGGTTGCGGAACTGTACGGCATCCCCGGCAATGACGCCGCAGCGGAGCGGAATATCGGCATGAAGCGGGCCCTCGATGAATTCCCCGAAATCGAACTGGTGGATTCCCAGATCGCCAACTACCTCGGTTCCGAAGGCATGGTAGTAATGGAGAACTGGATTGCCAAGTACGGCGATGAATTAAAAGCCGTATTCTGCCATTCCGACGGCATGGCGGTAGGCGCTGCGGAAGCTCTGAAAAACGCCGGCATGGTGGGCAAGATCAATATCTGCGGCTTTGACGGTACCAAGGCGGCCTTTGAATGTATCAAAGACGGCAGTATGTACAGCACCATGTTCCAGGACGGTTATGCGGTCGGCGGCTACGGTGCCGCGTATGCGTGGGCGGCCAAGACCGGCAAGCTTGACGTTAAGACCATGGATCAGAAAAAGCGGATGTTCTTCTCCGTCGTCAAGCTGGTAACGGCCGCTAATGTGGATGAGATGATCGCCACCTACGTTGATTCGGTGCCGACCTACGACTTCGACAATCTGGACTTCCCGATTGTGGGTATTATTCCCAATCCCAAGCTCTAACCAATTCGTCCGGGGATTTTCCGCTTTCCGGCGGGAAAATCCCGGACGGGAGCTTCCTTCGGGACTGTCTGCGGATCGTTTTGCATGCAGTCCCGTCTAAATCCTAAACAGGGGTGGAAGATCCGTCCCTGTTTCGATACCGGATAATTTTTACATAAAAACGGAGGCAAAATGCGGATTGCCGGAACTAGTAATTTAGCGGATGAAACAGTAGCAAGCCAGTTTGTGCAGAAAATTAAGGATGACGCCAAAATGGGCGTAGTCCGCAGATATGCTCCTACCATTGTACTTGTGGTGATGACCCTCTTTTCCATGATATTCGTTCCCGGATTTATGAGCTGGAAAAATTTAAATAATCTGCTCTATCAAATGACCCTGCCCCTGGTTTTGGCGACGGGCCTGACCTTCGTACTGCTGATTGGCGGAATCGATCTTTCCCTGGAAGGAGTTATGGGATTTTCCGGTTCCATCTTTACTCTTTTGGTGCTTAATTCAAAAAACAGCAATAATCTGGGATTTGTGGCCGTGCTTATCGTGGTCGCCCTGGGTTTTGTCATCGGAGCGACTAACGGAATTCTGCATGTAAAACTGCGGATACCTTCTTTTATGATAACCTTTGCCATGGCCAGCATAGCCAAAGGATTCGGCGTTCTCAGTTACCGGAGTATCCCCGCAACTATCCGGAGCGAATCGATCATCGCCCTCTCCCGGGGTTCCCTCTTCGGTCTTGTTCCCTACATGACTCTTATAGCCATGGGGATCTTTTTTGTGGGGGTTATTATTCTTAACTATACCGCCTTCGGCAGGGCGGTTTACGCCATCGGCGACAACGAACTGAGCGCCCGGGCGGCGGGCATCAATATAGACCGGGTGAAAATCGGGGTCTTTACCCTCTGCGGCGTGATGATCAGCATCGCCGGCCTTTTGGGCGCTGTCCGTTTGAAGATAGGCAACGTTGAGATCGGCTACAACCAGCTCTTTCCCACCATTGCGGCGGTTACCGTGGGGGGCATTTATCCCGGAACCGGCGGCATGTTTCAAACTATTATCGGCGTGCTCATCTATACGGAGCTTTCAAATTACCTTACCCTGATGGGGGTTAATACCTTTTATAAACAAGCCATCCAGGGAATTATCATCCTGGTGGCGGTGGCGCTTTCCGCTACCAGAAACAGAAAAAGAATCGTTAAATAAGGGCTGCGGTGATGAACAAAGAACTCCTGTTTGATATGAAGGGTATAGGCAAAACCTACGGGACCTCCGAGGTTCTGAAAAACATTGACATGCAGATCTATAAGGGCGAGGTCATCGGCCTTATAGGCGAAAACGGAGCGGGGAAATCAACCCTCCTCAAGATTATCGCCGGGGTCGAGCAGCCTACGACCGGGACCATGCTGATGAAGGGCGTCCCCTTTAGCGCCAAAAGCGTGGTGGACGCAAACCGCCAGGGAATAGGCATGGTCTTCCAGGAACAGTCCCTCATCCTCAACCTTACGGTGGCTCAGAATATTTTTCTGGGAAGGGAAAAGCCCTACAGCACCGGAAAGATTATCAACTGGGCAAAGATGAACGCCGACGCGAAAAAGGTGCTGGCCCGTCTTGGGGTCGACTCCATTCAGCCCAATAAACGGGTCTATGATCTTAACTTTGTTCACCGGCAGATGGTGGAAATTGCCAAAGTCCTTGATATCATATTAAAAGTCAGCGATACCGGCGCATTGCTGCTCCTTGACGAACCGACCACGGTACTCTCCAACGACGAGATCGAAGTGCTCTTTAAGGAAATAAAGCGGATCAAGGAAAAGGGGGTGTCGGTTATCTTTATCTCCCACCGCCTGGACGAAGTTCTGGCTATAACCGACCGGATCTATATTTTTAAGGACGGTGAAGAAACGGGGGTGGTAAATACCGCAGAGGCGAATATTACGCTGCTCTACGAGAAGATGGTCGGACGGACCACATCGGGCAGGTATTACCTGGTTAACGAACAGACCGTCCCTGCGGACGAGGTGGTGCTTGAGGTAGAGGGCCTGGGTAAGTACGGCTATTTCAAGGATGTCAGCTTCCGGCTCAAGCGGGGCGAGGTGCTTGGTTTCTGCGGCGTCGAAGGCTCCGGAAAGGAGGAGCTCTGTTCGGTACTCTGCGGGGACGAGCTTTTTACTGCCGGTACTATAAAGGTTAATGGCAGGCCGATGCGGAGCTTTAAGTCTCCCGCCAAAGCCCTGGACAGCGGTATTCTCTCAATCCCCAAAGACCGCAGACTGGAGGGGATGATAGGCACCCTCCCGCTGAGGGATAACATCATCGCTTCCAGCCTCAAGAAAATCTCCAAGTTTAATGTCCTTTCTAAAAAGAACATTAAAAACATAAGCCTCCATTGGATCTCTAAAATGGGGGTCAAGTGCGGCAGCATCGAAGACCGGATGGATCACCTCTCCGGAGGAAACGCCCAAAAGGCCATTTTCTCCCGGGTCATTTCCAGCGGTTCGGAAATTTTGATTCTGAATCATCCCACCCGCGGGGTGGATGTGGGGGCCAAAGAAGAGCTCTACAAGGCTATCCGGGAAATAACCAATGGCGGAAAGTCGGTTATCCTCCTGGGCGATACCCTGGACGAGTGTATCGGTCTTTCCAGCAGAATCCTGATTATGAAGGACGGACTTATACAAAAGGAATTCCAGTGTCCCGGCAATGCAAAGCCTGAACAGATCGATATTGTCAAATATATGATGTAGCGGGAGAGGAGAAACAAGTGACCTACACAAACATTTTTAATGCAAATAAATATTTAAGGACTACAGTCAAGTATGTGGGAAGGTACTCTTCCGTGCTGGGGATGCTCCTGATTTTTTTTGTTTTTACGCTGTTGAGCAGCAATTTTCTAAGCGTCCGTAATATCAACAATATCCTTTCCTCCGCGGCGCCTCTTTTTCTTGTGGTGACCGGCCTTTCCTTTGTTATTTTGACCGGCAGCGTCGATCTTTCCACCGGCGCCGTCGCTTCCTGTACCTGCGTGATTGTGGGGCTGTACATTGGCGAGGCGGGTAACAAAATCCTTTGGGTCGCCCTGGCGGTGGGCATTGGCGCGGGTCTGCTCAACGGGTTGCTTATCTCCCTGCTCAGGATCCCTTCCTTTATTGGAACCCTGTGTACCTACAGTATCTGGAAATGCGTTGCCCTGGTGCTCTCCGGTTCCTTTAACAAGGCCATCCCCATTGATAAGCTGCCCGTTATTGCATGGTCAAGGGTAACCTTGTTTTTGTTTCCCGCCACCTACCTGATCGCCCTGGGAATCTACCTGATTGCCCTTTTTATCGAACGTTATACCACCATGGGAAAGGGCATTTACGCAGTAGGGGCTAATGTGGAGGCGGCCCGGATGGCCGGTATCAGCATTGTCAAGGCCCAGATTGCGGCCTATCTTATGTGCGGCATCGGAAGCGCCCTCTGCGGCGCCTGTTACGCCCTGCGGACCCGGTCCAGCAACCCCAGCGTCGGCGACACCCTAAACCTGCTTGCCATGGCCGCCGTAGTTATGGGAGGAACATCGCTGGCAGGGGGGAAAGGAACCGTGGCCACCACCCTGCCCAGTGTTATCACCATGGTTATGCTTCAGACCGCCCTTAAAGTACTGGGCTTGGACGCCTATTGGCAAGAAATCGTATTTGGGATAGTACTTTTAGGGGCTATTTACATTAATGCGGATCGTTCGGGCAGCAAGGATGTGATTATAAAATGAATGGAAACACCCGCCCTAGGCGGGTGTCTTTCCGGTAATACCTGTCTGAAATTTGATTCCGTTCAGTCTGCCGGCCGTACTGGTAAAAATCTCATTCGCGTCAAAGGGCGTGTTCCACATGGAGGAATTTGTGTATAAAAGCGTGGATCCTAAGGTGAACTTCCCTAAACTGGAAGAAGAAATTTTGGCCCTTTGGGAAAAAAATAAAATTTTTGAAAAATCCGTCAGCCGGAGGGAAGGAGCGGAGGAGTATGTTTTCTATGACGGCCCCCCCTTTGCCACCGGAATGCCCCATTTCGGCCACTTTGTGCCCAGTACCATAAAAGACATTATCCCCCGGTATCAGACCATGAAGGGGAAGAAGGTCGAGCGCCGTTTCGGCTGGGACTGTCACGGCCTTCCTGTGGAAAACCTTATTGAGCGGGAACTGGGGCTTAACTCCAAGACCGATATCGAAAAGTACGGGGTGGCGGAATTCAACGAAGCCTGCCGGGCTTCGGTGCTCCGTTATACCCGGGAATGGCGGCAGGTTATTACCCGGCTGGGCCGATGGGTGGACTTTGACCGCGATTACAAAACCATGGAGCCGGACTACATGGAGACTATTTGGTGGGTGATGAAGTCCCTCCGGGAAAAGGGTCTCCTCTATGAAGGGCATTACATTCTGCCCTACTGTCCCCGCTGCGCCACGGTGCTTTCCAACCATGAACTTAACCTGGGGGGCTACCGGGATGTCCATGATCCGGCCATCACCGTGCGTTTTAAAGTAACGGGAACCGCTGCGGGAAGTCCCGCATCCGCAGATCCGCTCCTGTCTTCCACCCTGGATGAACGGACCTATCTTCTGGCCTGGACCACCACTCCATGGACCCTGCCGTCTAACCTGGCCCTTACCCTGGGGCCTGAGATTGATTATGTGATGGTCCAGGACGGCGGGGACCGGTACATTCTTGCGGAGGCGCGGCTTCCGGCGTATTACAGGAATCCCAATGAAAGTCCCGAAGCGGCCTCCGGCAGTTACGGGATCATCTGGAAAAAGAAGGGGGCGGACCTCACCGGCATTACATACGAGCCCCTCTTTCCCTATTTTAAGGAAGCGGCGGAACAGAATGCCTTTAGAACCTATGGGGGGGACTTTGTCTCCACCGAAGACGGAACCGGCATAGTCCATACCGCTCCGGGCTTCGGCGAGGACGACGCCCGGGTCCTCAAGGGGACGGGGGTTCCCGTAATCTGTCCCGTGGATGCGGAGTGCCGCTTTACCCCGGAGGTAAGCGATTACCAGGGCCTCTTTGTCAAGGATGCGGACAAGGCCATCATGGAACGGCTCAAAGCGGAGGGGAAGATCGTCAAGCGGGAGCAGATCCTCCATTCCTATCCTCACTGCTGGAGGTGCGGCAGCCCCCTTATCTACCGGGCGGTGGGTTCCTGGTTTGTGGATGTGCAGAAGATCAAACAGGACATGCTGGATGCCAACAGCCGGATCCGCTGGGTGCCGGAACACATTAAAGAGGGCCGTTTCGGCAAATGGCTGGAGGGAGCCCGGGACTGGGCCATCAGCCGCAACCGCTACTGGGGAAATCCCCTGCCCATTTGGAAATGTCCTGACTGCGGCAAGACCGTCTGTGTCGGAAGCAGGGCGGAATTGAAGGAACTTTCCGGAATCTATCCTGAGGATCTCCATAAACATTTTGTGGATGGGATCGCCATTCCCTGCAGCTGCGGCGGGACCATGACCAGAATCCCCGAGGTACTTGACTGCTGGTTTGAGTCGGGGGCCATGCCCTACGGCCAGAATCACTATCCCTACGAGAACAAAGCATTCTTCGACAGCCATTTTCCTGCGGACTTTATCAACGAAGGACTGGATCAGACCAGGGGATGGTTCTACACCCTTACGATATTAGGGGCCGCCCTCTTCAAAAAGCCCGCCTTCAAAAACTGCATAGTCTCGGGACTGGTCCTTGCCCCGGACGGTAAGAAGATGAGCAAGAGTCTCAAGAACTATACCGATCCCATGGAGGTGGTAAACAGCTTCGGCGCCGACGCATTGAGGCTCTTTCTGATTCACTCGGCGGTGGTCAAGGCCGAGGATCTCCGCTACAGCGACGAGGGGGTCCGGGAGGTGATGAAGAGTATCCTCATCCCCCTGTGGAACGCCTATAGTTTTTATGTTACCTATGCCAATATCGACAAGGCCGAACCGGAAAAGGCGCCGGATAATCCCTCCAATCCTCTGGATAAATGGATACTTTCTGCGGCGGAGAACCTGGCGGAGAGGGTGGGGGAATCCCTGGATGGCTACGATCTTTCCCGGGCGGTGGATCCCATTCTGGAATTCATCGACCTCCTCAATAACTGGTATATACGCCGTTCCCGCCGCCGTTTCTGGAAAAGCGAAAACGATGCCGACAAGGCCGAGGCCTACGGCACCCTCTACGATGTTCTCAAGACCCTGATTACCGTGGCGGCGCCGTTTATGCCCTTTACCGCCGACGCCGTCTGGCAGAACTTAAAACTTCCCGGCGAACCTGAATCGGTGCACCTGGCGGATTTTCCCATACCCAGAGAAAACCGCCGGGACCGTAAGCTTGAATACAAAATGGCCGCAGTACAGCATGCCGTTTCCATGGGACGGTCCCTTCGTTCCCAGTACAATATCAAGATCCGCCAGCCCCTTAAAACCGTGGAACTGGTAACCCGGAATCCCGAAGAAAAAAAGGCGCTCCTGGAAATGGAGGACATCATTCAGGAAGAACTCAACGTGAAGCATGTCATCTTCCGGGACAACGAAGAAGATCTGGTGGAGTACGAGGCCAAGGCGAACTTCCGGGTCTTGGGCCGGGAACTGGGCAAGGACATGAAGGCCGCGGCGGATCGCATCGCCGCCCTGACCCATGGGGAAATTCAAGGGCTTCTGGACGGAGCGGCGCTGACGCTGGATATGGGGGAACGGACCATAGCGCTTACTGCGGATAAGCTTGACATACGGCGCATCGAAAAGGCCAATCTCAAGGTGCTGAATGAGGGAACCCTTACGGTGGGACTTGATACGGAGCTTACCGGGGAATTGTCCCGGGAAGGGGATATTCGGGATCTGGTCCGGGGAGTGCAGAATTTGAGGAAGGATTCGGGTCTGGATGTTACCGACCGGATCATACTCCGCCTGGCGGGCCCGGACCGGCTCAAAGCGGCTTGGGAGGCCTTTGCCGGTTATGTCTCCAGCGAAACCCTGGCGGTCTCGGTGGAGTGGGGCAGAACCGAAGGACAGGTTCCCCTGGAAGCGGGGAATGAACAATGGATGGTACAAATTGAGAAAGCTTAATCCCGGATCCCTGTTTGTGCTGGGCTGCATTGCCCTGACAGGTTTTCTTTCCTGCGCCTCCGGTCCCAAGGCCCAGGCTCCCTATATTGAAGGAGATGATGAGTTTGCCCCCATTGCGCCGGGGGGCCTTATCTATTTCTCTATTGATGATGTTTCCCGGGCCCGGTCCCTTCTGGAAAAAATCTCCCCGGCGGGCTTTTCTCCGGCAAGAAACCGGGAAGCCCTGGACAGAACCGAATCATTAGTGGCGGCGCTGTACCCCGAAGGAAGCGGCAGGCGTTTTCTTGCCGCGGCCCGGGGCAGGTATCCCGGTTCCAGGGCGGGACTTTCTTTCGCCTTCAGCCGGGACTGGAAGAAGATCCGTTCCGGCGCCGGTTCCTACTGGCGTTCGGAAAAGAACAGACTCTCCGTTGCGATAACCAGCGACCGGGCTTATATTTCGGACGGCCCGCCCTTTATACCGGCGCCGGGAACCGAAAGCCCCGGAGGCTTGGAAGAACTCCGCCGGGACGCGGTGCTGGCAGGCTGGGTTGATGACGCGGCGGTTCCCATTAATCAGTTCATTCAGTCCCTGGCGCTGCCCCTGCAGATTCCGGCGGAGCGGCTCCTCTTCGGTGTCTATGCTGCGGAAGGTAAAAAGTACGATGCCGTTTTGAATATCGCCACCCCCTCGATCAGCCAGGCCAGGGCCTTGGTTTCAATCTTTTCCATGGCCCGGATCTTTCTTGCCAATTCGGACATCGACCCCGGCGGGCCCGCGGCGTTGGCTTTCATCTTCTTCGCCAATACTCCCGTCCAGGAAGGAACAAACCTGATCATCCGTACCGGGATCATGGACGAGGACGGAATTGCTTTACTTTTGAATATGTTCTCGCTATATTCTAATTAGTGTCTGCATTAATAGACAAACTCTGGAGCATTTTCCAAAACCCGGTTAGTTTTGGGGAAAGCCTTTCTAATTAAAGAAAACTTCTAAAAATCAGGCAGGGTTTTTAGGGGTTCCCTAAAGTTAAAACACTATCAAAGGAATGGGTATGCCTACTTACGAGTATGAATGTAAAAGCTGCGGCCATGTCTTCGAGGCCATTCAAAGTATGATCGAAGCCCCCCTTAAGGAATGTCCCGAATGCGGCAGGGAAATCCGCAGGCTTATTCACGGCGGCGGCGGCGTTATCTTTAAAGGTTCCGGTTTTTATGTAACCGATAAGAGCAGCGGGGCCAAGACCGGTTCTTCTAAAGCCGAAAACGTCAAGACCGAAGCTAAACCGGACGCTGGTTCCGCCTGCGCTTCCTGTTCCAAGGCCGAAGCCGGAAGCTGTCCCGCCGCCGCGGCAAAATAATGGTTCCGCCGCGGAGCGATCCGGCGGACAAGACCGGTCCGGCGTGAAACATCCCCATTTTTTTTGTGAAAACTGCGGCGCCGAAGTTTTCAAAGGCGCAAAGAGCTGCCCGAAGTGCGGGCGCCTCTTTGCGTCGGTACTTTGTCCCGCCTGCGGCTTTGCCGGAGAAGAGGCCCTCTTTACAGGGGGTTGTCCGGTCTGCGGTTATTCCGCCCCTTCGGAGAACGGGCCTGTGCCGGAAAAAGCGTCTCCGGTAAAGCAGGAAACGGCGGGAAAGCTGCCCTTCTGGGTATATGCTCTGACCGGTTTAGCCCTTGTGGCGGTCTGCGCCGCCCTATTGTTTTCTGTCCGCCGTTAATTTAACATGACGAATCACTTTTACCTGTATGTTTTTAGATACCGGACTTATTCGGGGGCCGGCCGCGTTCTCTAACAAGTCCGCTCTTGTTTTATGAAACCTAATCGGGGGCCGGGATACGCTTGTACGAAAGCCGTTAGCTGCCGCGTATAAAGGGAACCGGCCCTCCACAATGGGCGCAGCGATAACCGGAAGGGCCGGAAACAAGGCCGGAGGTATCGATCCGGTATCCCCGGCGTTCTACAAGAAATTTCCCGCAGCGGGGGCAGGGGGTATCGTTTTTTTCACCGGGAACATTGCCGGCGTATACATAAGAAAGGTCCCGCCGGGCTTCCCGGACGGCGGCGGCAAGCTTTGCGGGATCCGTCGGCGGAGCGTTCCACCGCCATCCGGGGCGATAGGCGGAAAGATGCCAGGGTATGGCGGGAGAAAGGCCGGCGATAAAGCCGGCGGCGGAGCGGAGTTCCGTTTCGCCGTCGTTGAGGCCGGGAACAATAAGGGTGGTAAGTTCCAGGTGTACCCCCATGGTATGGGCGGCGGAGATAAAGTGCAGCACCGTTTCCAGGTTTCCTCCAAGGATGCGGGCATAATGTTCTTCGGAAAAACACTTTAAATCAATGTTGGCCGCATCGGTCAGGGCCAGGATCTCCGCCGCCGCGCCGGTATTGATACAGCCGCTGCTGACCAGAATATTGGCAATCCCCGCACGGCGGGCCAGGGTCATGCAGTCCAAAAGATATTCAATATGAACCAGGGGTTCCGAATAGGTATAGGCGATTTGCAGGCCCCCCGAAGACCGGACGGCGGATATCAATTCCCGGGGGGAAAGACGGCGGCCGGAAACGCCGGTGGTCTGGGAAATGGACCAGTTCTGGCAAAAGGGACAGTGGAGATTGCAGCCGGCAAATCCGGCGGAAAAAACCGGCGAACCGGGCCGCCAGTGGTAGAGCGGCTTCTTTTCGATGGGATCTTCCGCCAGGGCGGTAATAAAACCGTAGAAGGGAATGATCCCCGCGCCGTTCCGGTTACCCCGGACCCGGCAGCTTCCAAAGGCCCCCTCCGGTATTAAACAGCGCCGGGGACAGAGGCTGCAGCGGATAGACCCATCCCCGGTGGAATCAACAGGCCCGCCGCAAGGGGCCGGGGTATGGACCCCTCGCAGCGAATCAAAGAACCGGGGACCGGCGTTTTGCGCCCCCCCGGCGCCGCTTTCCTCATCTGCCGGCATTGTTACTCCAGAAGTATTCTGCCCTGGGTGTCCCGGCCTTTGTTGACAAATTGAATGGGGTCCTGGACCTCAAAGGGTTCCAGCAGCACCCCCCGGGCGCCTTTGCGGACCCAGATCTTTACCAGGGGGATTCCCTCGCCGGATTCGGTAACCGCCTGGGAAATATCCTCCGCATAGAGGACATCCTCTACCATAAATTCCATCAGCGCGGGATTAACCCCCAGAGGATCGTAGATCAGGAGCAGCTTGTTTTTTTCCGACGGATGCTGCTGGGGATAACCCGTAAAGGGCACCGTATTAGGGGGAGGCCCCTCGGGTAATTTGGCGATTCCGTTAAGGGGCAAGGTTTCAAGATAACTGATACCCATAAGATCTCCTTCGCCTATTATAAAATGAAGCCCCCCGCGGACGCAAGCTTATCCTCAGGGAAGGTTCCGCCGCTTTATGGCGGGCATAGGCCCGGTTGCGAATCAACGGGGAAGCGGCTATGGTAACAGGGGAGGAATACGGTGGGGAAAGTTGAAAACGGAGCCTATCTTTTCCGGGGAAGTTCCCTGGTGATTCCCGGCGGTCCCGGCTGGGAGGAAATAGTCCGGGGGCTTGAACCGGAAGCGGTGGAGGCGTCCTTCGGAGGAGCCGGCCTTTCCTTTTGCCGGATCCCCGGTTTCGGCGGCGGAGAAACCATACCTGTCTATACCCTGGAAGGGGAGGCGTCCGTTCCTCCTCCCTGGCAGGCCATTCCCCTGCGGCAGGCGGTATCCGCCGCGGCCGGAGACAGCCTCCCGGATGGGCGGGGCGGGGCGGGAAGGCTGCTCCGGGCTTATCATATCCTCCAGTGGCGGAAAGATTCGGCCTTCTGCGGTTCCTGCGGCAGCGCCAACGGGGATGCGCCGGGAGAGCCTGCCCGGCTCTGCCCTGTCTGCGGCCGGCTGGAGTTCCCCCGGATCGCTCCGGCCATCATCGTGCTGGTGATCCGGGATGACGGCAGGGTCCTCCTGGCGCACAACAAAAAGTTCAATAACAATGTCTACAGTCTTATCGCCGGATTCACCGAGGCGGGGGAAAACCTGGAGGCCGCCGTAGCCCGGGAAGTGGAAGAGGAGGTGGGCCTCCGGGTACGGGATACCCGGTATGCCGGATCCCAGCCCTGGCCCTTTCCCAACTCTTTGATGATAGGCTTTACCGCCCGCTATGCCGGGGGCGGGATCAAGCCCGACGGAGAGGAGATTGCCGACGCCCGGTGGTTTAGCCGGGACAAGCTGCCCGAGCTTCCCGGCAAGGGTTCGGTATCCCGGTACATTATCGACCGGTGGATCGAAGGGAAACTCTAGGAGTTTGCTTCGCGCGTAAAACCCTTAAAAACGCCGGTAAGGCGATTTTTTACCCTGCAAACTCCGCCGGACCAAAGGTCCGCAGCTGCCCGGTAATCGTGGTTTTGATGGCTTTTTCAACGAAAAAAGCCATCAAAACCTGCAAGGGCGCAACAAGCTGCCGGCGTGCCCTACCGGTACGGATCTCCGCCCCCGCCGCCGGTAACGATGAAGGCGGGCAGATCCCGGACTTCCACCAGCCGTACCGCCTCCATGCCCAATTCGGGATAATCGACTATTTCCGAGGCGGCCACATTCCTCTCCGCCTGTAAGGCGGCGGCGCCCCCCACAACTCCCAGGTAGCAGCCTCCGTATTTTTTGCAGGCGGCGGTCCAGGCGGGGCTCCGGTTCCCCTTGGCCAGCGTAACGAGGGAGGCGCCCCGGGACATCAGTTCTTCGCCGTAGGGGTCCATGCGCTGGGCCGTGGTGGGCCCCAGGCTCCCCATGATCCTGCCCGGAGGAGCCGCCGAAGGTCCGGCGTAATACACGGGGTACTTGAAAAGATAGGGGGGAAGGGGCCTTCCCTCCGCAAGAAGCCGGCGCCAGTTAAGGTGGGCCGCGTCCCGGGCCGTCAGGAGTTTTCCCGAAAGAAGGAGCCGGTCCCCGGGGCTGAAACGGCTTAAATCCCGGCGGATTTCTTCCATGGGACGGTCGAGGCTCAACGGAGCGGGGGCGGTTCCAGCGGAAGGGTCCGGCCCGGAGGAAAGATCGACGCCCCGGCTCCGCAGGAAAGCCGCGGGATCCTCCTCAAGCTTTTCCAGATACAGCCCCCGGGCGTCGATAAAGGCCAGCAGATTCCGGTGGGCCGAACAGGATACCCCGATGGACACGGGGCATGATCCGGCATGACGGCCCAGGCGGATTACCCTGGCGTCCAGGGCCAGCGCGGTTCCGCCGAACTGGGCCCCCAGGCCGGTACGGCGGCTTATATCCAGGACCCGGCTTTCCCAATAGGGATCCCTGAACAAAACGCCGCCATCCGGGGCGGCGCCGGCGGCGCCGGACAGGACGGCGCCGGTCCGGGGGGCGGCGTCCAGTATTTCCGTAGTGGCCAGTTTCAGGACCTCCAGGTTGTGCTCCGGGCTGCTTCCCCCCACCACCACCGCCAGCCGGTAGGGAGGGCAGGCGGCGGTTCCCAGGGCGCGGATCCGCTCCTCAAGAAAACGTTCAAAGGCCTCCGCTTCAAGCAGCGCCTTGGTCATGGAAAAATAGGCGGTCTTATTGGAGGATCCCGCCCCCTTGGCGATAAAAAGAAAGCGGTAGGCGGGATCGCCCCGGCTATCCGAAGCTTCCAGCCGTATCTGGGCGGGAAGATTGTTTCCCGAATCGGCCTCGTCAAAAAAAGACAGGGGGACCCGCTGGGAGGCGCGGAGAAAGTTATTCCCGTAGGCGGCGGCGATTCCCGACGAAAGCTCCGCCCCGTCGCCGCCGCCGGTCCGGACCCCCTCGTCCTTCCAGCCGTAGACTACGGCGGTTCCCGTGTCCTGGCAGAGGGCAAATTCCCCCCGGGCGGCGGTAACCGCGTTCTCCAGCAGGGTCCTGACCACCAGCTTGTCATTGGCCGAAGCGCCGGGATCGGCGCAGACGCCGGCCAGCAATGCCAGATGGCTCCGCCTCAAATAAAAGGAGAGCCGCCTGAAACCCTCCCCGGCAAGCCGCCGGAGCAGGCCCGGGGCTATGACAAGACTCCCGTCCTCCGCCCGCAGCTCCCGGCCCGTTCCCTCCAGCGGAACGAATTCGGCGGAACCAAAGGCTTCCTCAACAAGATGATTAATCAGCATATCCCCATGCTACAACCTATCAGGCCGCTTTTCCATACCGGAACCCCGCGGCACGGCCGCCGTCCCGAAGGGTCCTGACAAGCTCCCGTTTTCTTAAGAATCCATCCCGTTGTCTAAAGAATCCAAGTCAGATTCTTAAGAATCCGGGCCATTTTCTTAAGAATCTGAGTCATTTTCTTAAGAATCTGAGTCATTTTCTTAAGAATCTGAGTCATTTTCTTAAGAATCCATCCCGTTTTCTTAAGAAAACGGGGCGTTTTCTTAAGAATCCATCCCGTTTTCTTAAGAAAACGGGGCGTTTTCTTAAGGCATCAGGCCGTCGTCTTGAGGCGGCAAGTCATTGTTTTGGGACAACAAGTCATTGTTTTGAGGCAACGGGTCATTGTCTTGAGGCATCAGGCCGCTGCCTGCGGAAACGGCCGCATCGTCCTGTTTGAGCGGGTATCTCCGGCGCCGCGGCGGCGGAGGAACCGGGCCGCACGGGGGCGGGGAGGGCGGCCGGTCCGCAAAACCGCCGGCCCTGCGGAGGGACGCTCTTTACATACGGGGCTGTTTTTTATAGAGTAGCATCTATGATATTCCCCTTAGAAGAACTCATTGAGTATGACAGCAATATGTACGAGATCACCTGCGCCGCCGTCCGCAGATCCTTTCAGCTTTCCATGCTGAGGGACCCTGAAATTGACGACGGCGACAGCAAGATGGTTTCCCTGGCGGCCCAGCAGGTTTTCACCAAAGAAGTTGAATTCCGCATGGAAGCATGAATCTTCCGGGACAGGGCGCAGGCCCTTTGCCGCACGTTCCGGGCCCGGCGTTCCGGCTGGGCGTTAAGCCCGCCCTACAGTAAACGATGCCGGCGCAAACCGGAGATCCGCCTATTCCGGCGGTATTACTCTGCGGCCCCACCGCCTCGGGTAAAACCGGAATTCTGGAGGAGCTCTTTGCCGATCCCCGCCGGAGCGGCCCTTTGGGCGCGGCCTCGCCGTCAGGGGCTGTTTCCGCGGCGTACCCCGCGGAGATAGTCTCCGCCGATTCCATGCAGGTATACCGGGGCATGGATATAGGGACCGCCAAACCCCCGCCGGAGCTTCGCGCTGCGCTTCGCCATCATCTGATTGATATCCGCGATCCCCGCGAACAGTTTAACGCCGGTGAATTCGTCCGGCTGGCGGACCAGGCCTGTGTGGATATAGCCCGCCGGGGAAGGTTCCCGGTGATCTCCGGGGGGACAGGCTTTTACCTCTCCAGCTTTATCCTGGGCCTCTCCGGGGCCCCCCCTTCGGATCCCGCCATACGGCGGGATCTGCGGGAGGAGCGGCGGAGCAGGGGTATCGAAGCTTTGGCGGAGGAATTGGCCCGCTGCGATCCCGAAAGCGCCCGCCGTATCCATATCCACGACGAATACCGGCTCTTAAGGGCGCTGGAGGTATACCGTACCGCGGGCCGCCCCCTCAGCTCCTATCCCCGGCCCGGAACGGCCGGCGCTGCGGAGGACGGTAATACCCGCCGGTCCGGCGGGGAAGGGCGGCCCCGGTACCGTTTCCTCATCCTGTTTTTGGACCGGCCCCGGGAGGAGGTCTACCGCCGCATTAACGGGCGCTGCGCGGAGATGTTTCGCCGGGGCCTTCCCGGCGAGGTCCGCAGGCTACACGCCGCCGGTTACAGCCCGGATGATCCGGGAATGCGGGCCATAGGGTACCGGGAATTTTTTACCGGAGAAACCGGAGCCTGGCGGATATCCGAAGATTCCGCTGCGGTGGAGGCCCTGGTCGCCCAAAACAGCCGGCGCTACGCCAAGCGGCAGCTTGCTTACTTCGCCTCTATGCCCGGGATAAAACGGATTCCCGCCGCGGAGCATCCCGCCGGACTTATCCGCCGGGAGCTCGATCTCTTTCTTGCTCCGGCCTGATCTTTACAAGCGCCGGTCCGGAGATTATCATCAGAATATGGCAGATCCTATTGTTGCGCCCTCGGTGCTTTCGGCGGATTTCTCCAATACCGCCGCGGGGCTTGCGGAAATCGGCCGTTCCGGCGCCGAGTGGGTCCATCTGGATGTGATGGACGGTCATTTTGTTCCTTCCCTTAGCTTTGGCCCCAAGATGGTGGCGGATCTCCGTCCCCATTCCCAGGCTGTTTTTGACGTTCACCTTATGGTCTGCGGGCCGGACAGCCTGATTGACGGCTTTGCCAGGGCCGGGGCGGATTATATCACCTTCCATACCGAGGCGGCGGTCCACTCCCACCGTATTCTGGAGGCAATCCGCAGGCTGGGGAAAAAAGCCGGCATCAGCATAGTCCCCTCGACCCCGGTATGCCAGATTGAGCCTCTGCTGCCCTTTACGGATCTTATCCTGGTGATGACCGTAAACCCCGGTTACGGCGGACAGGCCCTTATCGGCGAATGTTTCGACAAGGTCAGGGATCTTAAGGATCGGCGGGAAAGGGGAAAGGGGAAGTATCTTATCTCCGTAGACGGGGGAATCAACGAAGGAACCGCCGCCGCCGCCCGGAGCGCCGGGGCGGATGTGCTGGTGGCGGGTTCCGCCTTCTTCGGCGCCCCCGACAAGGCCCTCTTTGTTAAGCGTTTGAAGGGTAGAGCCTAATTAGTGTCTGTCTGTAATGTAGACACATTATAGACAGACTTCCATAAAAAGCGCATTTTCGCAGCCTTTAGGCTGCGAAAATGCATCGGACTAAAGTCCGCAATCTGTCCGCAAAGCAGCCGTCTTTGCGGACAGACACTAATTAGAAGTTCCCTTTCCGCCGAAAATTAAGCATTCCTCTGTTTTAACCTGGAGGGGTTTTCCGGAGAGGTTCTAAGGATTGAAAATATGATCAATAAAAACAAAAACAGGATCGGCGGGGAAAATAAGACCGGCGGGCGCCTTAACCCAAGGGGCCCGGCCCGGCTTTTATTTTTCCTTATCCTCTTTACGATTTTAGCCGCCGCTGCAGCGGCCCAGACCTCCCTGCAATACGGTATTGATCTCTATGGAAAGGGCCGCTGGCGGGAAGCGGTGATAGAACTGCGCCGGGCCGAAGCGGCGGATCCTGCCGTCCGTTCCGAGGCTCTCTACTGGATTGCCCTGGCGGAGCTTGCCGCCGGGGAATACGAAGCTTCAATACAGGATATGGAAACCCTGGAACTGCAAGATCCCGGGTACAACCGCATAGGGGAATTGTCCTACCAAAAGGGAAGGGCCCTTTTCTATCTGGGCCGCTACGACGAAGCCATAGTGATCCTCCGTTCCTATGCGGATGGAACCGGCGAATACGGCCCCGGCGGCGCTTCCCGGAAGGCGGCGGCCCTCTACTGGATTGGAGAATGTCTCTTTGCCCTGGGCCAGCTGGACCGGGCTTTTGAGGTTTTCACCATTATCACCGAACAATACCCCGGCAGCGTCAAATACGAAGCGGCCTCCTACCGCATAGCCCTGATCAATCAAAAGAAGATTGAGGCGGAACTCCTTGCCATACTGCGGTGGAGCCACGAGGAGTCGCTTAAAACAGTGGAGGAATACCAGCGGCGGGAACGTTCCTATGATCAGGCCATTATTGCCTATCAGAAACGTATCGCGGAGCTGCTCAAAGATCCCAGGGTTGCGGAGTTGGAAAAGGCCAACGCCGATTACCAGCGGCAGCTCTCCGGGACGGAAAGCCGCATCGCCTCCGCGGTTCCCGTGGAGGACATTCCGGAGGAACCGCCCGCCGCAGTTCCCGCGCCGGTCTCCGCCCTGCCTTCGGAACGGATAATCCGGCTCCTCTCCCTTAAAGCCGAGGCTCTGGAACTGACCAACGAGCTTTCAAGATCCCTTAATGCCGGAGGACCCCGTGAAACACCCTAAAATAACCTTCCCCGCCCGGAATGACGGAACATGGACCCGCCTGCAGGTGAAGCTCATATCCATCCTATTTTGTTTTATGGCCCTTTCCCGTCTGGGCGCGGCGGAATATGCCGAGGGCCGCATCAAGCTGGTCCTCCACGAAAATACCGGACGCTTCTCCCTCTACTATATGACCGATATCGTCAAGGAACAGTACGAGCCCCTCTTTGTTGACAGGGACCCCCGTACCAGTTTCATCACGATCATGGCGGGGGACAGAACCTATCGCTTGGGGGAAGCTTCCGTTTTTAAGTTCCGCCTGGGGGGAAGTTCAAGCCGGCCGGCCTTCATCTTTGAATCTCCCTTTCTCTCGGTAACCCAGGAATTTTCCTTTATTCGGACCGTAGATTCCTCCCTGACCAACGGCGTCCGCATGTACCTTACCGTGGAAAATAAGGGTGAACAGCAGAACATGGTGGGGCTTCGCTTCCTTCTGGATACAAGCCTCGGTGAAGGCGGACATGCGCCCCACTTTATGACCAATACCCGGTCCTTCACCTCGGAGGCGGCGATTGACGGCGGAAGCAGCGACCGCTGGTGGATAACCCGGAACGGCAAATTCGGCTTTATGGGGAATATATTTGTGGGGGGCATCACTAACCCGGATCTCATCCACTTTGCCAACTGGAAACGGTTGAACGATATTCCCTGGAAAACGCCCTATGTTTCGGGGAGGAATTTTAACTTTCTGCCTTATTCTATCAATGATTCGGCGGTCTGCTATTACTTCGATCCCGTTCCCCTGGGAAGGGGAGAGCGGCGGACCCTGTCCCTGCTCCTTGCCGCAGAGGATCCTAACGGATTTGCCCAGTACAATACCGGCTCCGGCAGCGAACTGACCCGGATCCTGCGGCGGAGCGGCGAAACCGTTCCGGCGGGTCCCGCTTCGGCGATGAATCCCGCGGATTATACCCGGGAGGATCTGATCATACTCAAAGATCTGACAGCCCGTATCGACGAGTACCTTGCCGCCGGCGCCGTAAGCGATGAAGAGCTGATGACCATCGAACTGGTTCTCTCCAGAATTAAGGGGCGGCATAGACCGTAAATCCCGCCGATGAAACTTGATCCGGTTTTAACAAGGGCCGCCCGTCTTGCCCGGCGGCGAAAATACGGGGAGGCCATAGACAGCCTCCTGCCCGAGGTAGTCAGATACCATGATTCGTTCCGCTATCACTATATTATGGGAGTCTGCTGTCTCCACCTGGGGGATTTCTCCGGCGCCTTCGATTACCTTAAGCGGGCCAGGGATATTAAGATGCGGGATCCTTCGGTACTGCTGGGACTGGCGGCGCTTTTTCTCCGCCGGGGACAAACCGACCGGGCCCTGGACCTGTATTTGGAGGTGCAGGATCTGGACCGGAATAATAGCATGGCCCGGCGGGCTCTTAACATAATACGGAAATACGGGGGGGAAGATCTTTCCGACTGGGTAGATTCGGGAAAACTGCCCAGGCTCTATCCCCCCCTTCCCAGGGCGGCCCCTTCCTGGAACCGTATGGTCTTTCCCCTGGCGGGAATTCTGGCGGCGGTCATCATTACCGGGGGGATCTTCGCCAGGAGCCGGGTCTCCACAGCGAACCGGTCCCAGCGTAACGGCCTTGAGCTCAGCGTTCTCGAGCGGGAGGAACGGAACAGTCCCGTGGAAACAGGGGGGAGCTACCGGTACATCCTTACCGGAAAGCAGGTTCTTGATACCTACGCCGGGGGCCGGAAACTCTTTGCGGAGGGCCGGGACGAGGCCGCCAAGGTTGCTCTAAACCGCATTCTGGAATCCAATGCCTCGGAACCGGTTAAGAACAAGGCCCGGCTCCTTCTCTCTTATACGGAACTTCCCGGATTCGATACCCTCAAGGACCGGTATAGTTACCAGGAGGTAAAGGCCGATCCGCCCCTGTACCGGGATTGTTATGTAATATGGCGGGGTATGGCCGCCAATGTGAAACAGCTTGATCAGGGGGTCCTTTTGGACTTTCTGGTGGGATACGATACCAGGACCACCCTGCTGGGAACGGTTCCGGTACGCTTTGAGGTCTCCGTGGCGGTGGACCCGGAGCGGCCCCTGGAGATCCTGGGCAGGGTAATCCCCGTTGTATCCGCCGGAGAAGAAAGTCTCAGGCTTGAGGGTATTGCGGTCCACCAGGCTTCCTCCCTGGGCAGCGGCAGGCAGCCGTGAAGGCCGTGGTTCAGCGTGTCCTCAACGCATCGGTTTCGGTTGCCGGCGGTGGACGGACGGTAGTAACCGGAACCGTCCCGGCGGGACTTCTCGTCTACCTTGGAGTGGCCCGGGGGGACCGCCGGGAAGATGCGGCATATCTGGCGGAAAAGGTTACGGGCCTCCGTATTTTCGACGACGGGGAAGGGAAGATGAACCTTTCGGTTAAAGACACCGGAGGCTCCGTTTTGGCGGTTTCGCAGTTTACCCTTCTTGCGGACGCCCGCAAGGGAAGGCGTCCCTCTTATAGCGGCGCCGCCCAGCCGGAAGAAGCCCGGCCCCTCTACGAATATTTTATAGAACAGATCCGGCTTCGGGGTCTCCCCTGTGCGGGCGGGGTCTTCCAGGCCCACATGCGGGTAAGCTATACCAACGACGGTCCGGTTACCATACTTTTGGATTCACGGCTGCGGAGCCGAAACCCCGAAACATGAATTCCCCGCCCCGATTAGCCAGGCATTTACTTTAACGGAGTTATTCGAAAACTTCAGTTTCCCGCCGGCCTGAAGGTCCGCAATTTCCCTTCGACCGGGCCTCCGGTAAAGAAATTACTCTGCGTTCCAAATACCGCAGAGCTCTGCGGAGGCTCATTGATTAAAAAGATTCGGTGATTTTAGATAGATTTCCGCGTTGAAGCTTCGCATCATCTTACTTAGAGAACTGTTGGTGGCAATAGTCCTGATGATCTTGGCGGAAAGTTCCGCCGAAGGGACCACTTCCAGGTTATCGACAATTCCGGTACAGGAGCAGGGACAAAAAACCGTATCGGTAACCATAATATGCTTCAGAAGGCCTGCGGCGGAAAGCCGGTTGAGCCGGTCCGCCGCAGGGGGCGAACAGAGCGAATGGACCGCTATGAGGTTTATTTCGGCAGGTTTTAGGGGAGCCAGGGCCCGGATCAGGCTTTCCACGGAACCGGCGGTGTCTATCATATCGTCCACAATCCACAGGACCTTTCCATCGATGGGATCCGCCGAGAGGATATTGATGGACTCGATGGTATTGGATTTGGAATAATCCCGCTGTTTATGGGCTACCACCAGGGGCGCTCCGAATGAATTGGCAAAACGGCGGGCCAGCTTTTCCCCTCCGGCATCCACGGAACAAAAAACCCAGTGGGGACGGACAACCTTTTCCAGCGTTTCCAAATTCCGGATATACACATCGCAGAGACGGCGCTTCAAAAGGGTTAGGGCGGGAATATCATCCATGGCACAGATGGCGGGATCTATCATGGATTTTGATTTATCCGAATGAAGCTGATAGGTCAGTATATGCCTGGTTCCCAGGCTGGCGAGGATCTTGAAATGCACCCAGAGCCCCACGGAACTGCGCCGGGTGGTACGGTCCGACCGGGAACAGGAAACAAAGGGTTCAAAAACGGTGATCCGTTCCGCCTGAGCCCGTTTCAGGGCATCCACCGTATGGTACAGTTCAATCTTCGCCTCTTCCACATCGATCCCCGCTTCGTTCCGGGCACAACTGGTAAAGAGAAAGATATCCTTGCCTCTGATTGAAGACTCCACCACCACTTCCATCTCTCCGTCGGCAAAGCGATCGGTTTTGAGTAAATTGATGCCGTTAATCGTACCGGAAAAGGAAGCAAAACTGGGGAATTTGATCAAATAGTCGGCTACCCGGGCAGCATAGGTTCCCATGGACCGGGTGGCGGTAATGACAAATTCATTCATCGCTACCAGTCTACACCATGCCGCCATAAAAGAAAAGCCGTTGTTTCTCGCCGCAGAGGGTGAAACGGTTCCAATCCTCCGGAAACCCTTCGACAGAAATAAAAAAATATGCTATTTTGTATCGTAATTAAAGCGGAACGCAGCCATACGGCCATAGAGAAGGGGAGGGTAAAACGTGGCAAAGGAAAACGAAAAACCCAGGGGTAATCCCCTGGCGTCAGCCGAAGAAAAAGAGAAGGCCCTGGAAGCGGCCAGACTTCAGATTGAAAAACAATTTGGTTCCGGTTCTCTGATAAAATTGGGGGATCACAGTAAGGCGGCGGGCATAGAAGTGATCCCGTCAGGTTCCATCCTGCTGGATGAGGCCCTGGGCATAGGGGGTTATCCCCGGGGACGGATTATCGAGATCTACGGTCCCGAATCTTCGGGGAAAACTACCCTGGCGCTCCATGCCGTGGCAGAGGCCCAAAAGCTGGGGGGTATCGCCGCCTTCGTAGACGCTGAACATGCCCTGGACCCGGCCTATGCTAAAAATCTGGGGGTAGACGTGGATAATCTCTACGTCTCCCAGCCCGATTCCGGCGAACAGGCCCTGGAAATTGCCGAAAGCCTGGTCCGTTCCGGAGCGGTAGACGTGATCGTGGTGGACTCCGTGGCGGCTCTGACTCCCCAGGCGGAAATCGACGGAGACATGGGGGACGCCCAGATGGGCCTCCAGGCCCGGCTTATGAGCCAGGCTATGCGGAAGCTTACCGCCATCATCGGCAAATCCCGGACTATTCTTATCTTTATCAACCAGATCCGTATGAAGATCGGGATCATGTTTGGTAATCCCGAAACCACTACCGGGGGCAATGCCCTTAAATTCTACGCTTCGGTACGCCTGGAGGTCCGTAAGACGGAAACCATCGAGGCGGGGAAGGATTCCGACGCCGTGGGCAACCGGGTCCGGGTCAAGGTGGTCAAAAATAAGGTAGCCCCTCCCTTCCGCCGGGCGGAGATGGAGATCATGTTCGGCAAGGGGATCTCCGCCATCAGCAGTATCCTGGACGCAGCGGTAAAGTACAATATCATCGACAAGAAGGGGGCCTGGTATTCCTATGGAGAAGACAAAATCGCCCAGGGACGGGACAGCGCCCGGGAATATCTGGAAAATAATCCCGGCTTTACCCGGGAACTAGAGGCAAAACTGCGGAAGCTTATGTTCCCCAACAGAGAATTCCCCCCCGCCGTCCAGAAGACTGCGGTCCGGCCCCCGGAACCGGCTGCAGCGGATCCCGGCGTCCAATCTGCGGTTCCCCGGACCGGGCCCGTTTCCGCCGCGCCGCAGGCAGGGGGTTCCGGTACGCCGGCTCAAACGGCGGGTTCCACGGAAGGGATCCCCCCGGAGGGCGAGGGCCTTACCGCGGCGGCCCGTCCCGCCGAACACCGGGGACCGGGCCGGCCCAGGAAGACGCCGGTTCCCGGCGGGGACGGCCTCTTCTGAATGAAAGCCAGTTTTACGCTTCTTCCTCCGGGAAGGGAGCGTAAAGGACCGGTTGTCCTGGGGCTGGGATCAAACCGGTCCTTTGGCTGCATGGAAAGCCGGGACATCCTGGAGGCTGCCTGTAAGGCTCTGGCGGAGATCCTGGAGGATCTCCGCAGGGCTTCTTTCTATGAAACGGATCCCCTCCATGTCGCCGGTCAGGGCCGTTTCCTCAATACCGCCGTGGCAGGTTTTTGCCGGAACGATCCCCGCTGGCTTTTAGTCCGTACCCAGGAAATAGAAGCCTCCCTTGGACGGAACCGGGCGGAGGAACGGCGCTGGGGAGAACGGACCCTGGACATCGACATACTCCTCTTTGGAGACATGGTCTTCTCCGATCCGGTCCTGGAAATACCGCATCCCCGCCTGCGGGAGCGCCGTTTCGCCCTTGTCCCCCTGCTGGAACTGCTTCCCGGAGCCAGAGAACCCGGCTCCGGCGCATCCTACCGGAGTTACTGCGACGCCCTTCCTTCCCAAGGATTCTTCTCCAGGGTCCGGGAATCTTTCCCGTCCTGCGGGTCCGCTTCCGCCCTTTACCTGGACCGGTGAAACCAGGTATAATAAGCCGGATGGACAGTACGAGCAGCAATGCCGCTTATAGTTTCAGACTAAAGGAATTCGAGGGCCCCCTGGATCTGCTTCTCTTTTTAATCAAAAAAAATGAAGTAAACATGTACGATATTCCGGTAGCCCAAATCACCGAACAGTATCTGGAATATATCAGTTATGTTTCCGCCGTAGATTTGGAGGAGTTAACCGAATTTCACAGCATGGCCGCAACCCTGCTCTACATCAAATCCCGGATGCTCCTTCCCGTAGAATTTGCGGGGGACGATGACATCGAAGATCCCCGGATAGAACTGGTGGACAAACTTATCGAGTACCAGCGTTTCAAAAAGCTTACCGAACTCATGGAGGAAAAGGAGCGGGAAGCGGAGTGGGTAATTGAACGCAAGAAACTCCAGCGGCCCCTTCCTTTTGTCGAGGATACCCTCTGGGAACAGGCGGATGTCTGGGATCTCCTAAAAACTTTTTCCGGTCTCATGGCCAATATCAGCGGAGAGCAGATCATCGACCTCTATGAAGAGGTGTCAATTAACGAGAAACTTACCCTTATGACGGAGCTTTTGGAAACCCGGGGGGAATGCAGTTTTACCGACTTAATGGTACGGAACGGTTCGGTAATGGATATAGTCTGCGCTTTCCTGGCCCTGCTGGAGGCGGTAAAGATGCGGATGGTAACGATCTTTCAGAACCGCATGTTCGGGGATATTCTTATCCGTCCCCGCGAAAACGCCGCCAACGGAGCCGTATCTTGATGGAAAAAGAAACCGCCCTCATCGAAGCCATCCTCTACCTTGAAGCGGACCCCCTGGAGGAGCATACCCTGGTACGGATCTCCGGACTTTCCGGGGATGCCGTTAAACAGGCCCTGGTCAAGCTGGAGGAACGCTACGCCCGGGAAGAATCCGGGGTGGAACTGGCCCGTATCGGCGGGGGGGTCATGATCTCTCCCAAAAAGGAATACTGGGACAATCTTAAGGAACGGTACGGCAAAAAAAACGAATCCAAACTGTCTAAGGCGGCTCTGGAGACTCTCTCCATTATCGCCTATTCTCAGCCCATTACCAGGAGTGAAATTGAGTCCATCCGCGGAGTTCAGGCGGATACCATGATACGGCTGCTCCTGGAAAAAGATCTTATCCGGGAGCTGGGTAAAAAAGACATACCCGGTAAACCGATTCAGTACGGAACCACCAGGGAATTCTTAAAGTTTTTCCGCCTGGAGAGTATTGCGGATCTTCCCAAATTAAGTGAAAGCGAGACAGACCGGTTTGAGCTTGATGGACAAAAATAACCCCTTCCCCGGCGGAACGGGGGAAAGGGCCGGAGAACCGGAAAACGCCCCGCCGGCCGGCGGCAATGCGCTCAGGCTGCAGGTATATCTGGCCCACGCCGGGGCGGCCTCCCGCCGGGGGGCGGAAAAACTTATCACCCAGGGAAGGGTAACGGTAAACGGCCGGACTGTTTCTGTGCTGGGAACAAAGGTAGAGGCCGGAGACGATGTACGCCTGGACGGTATACCAGTTAAGATCGAAAAGAGGCTGCACTATATCGTCCTTCACAAGCCGCCTCTCTATATATGCAGTGCCGCGGATCCCCAGGGCCGGGCCCTGGCGGGGGATCTGCTTCCCCCGGCCATTCGGGAACGGCTCTACACGGTGGGCCGGCTGGACTACCGTTCTTCGGGGCTTATTCTCTTTACTAACGACGGGAATTTTGCCGCCAGAGCCGGCCACCCTTCGGCGGGTATCGAGAAGGAATACCTGGTGGAAGCCTCTGGACCTATCCCCGATATGGTCCTGGAGGCGTTCAGCCTGGGAATAAGCATCGAGGGGGTTTTCTATAAAGCCGAGGCGGTGAAACGGCTGGGAAAAAAGGCTCTGCGGGTGGTGCTGATCGAAGGGAAAAACCGGGAAATACGCCGGGTTTTTTCCCATTTTCACCTCCATCCTGAAAAGCTCCTTCGTACCCGGATAGGGCCGGTATTGCTGGGAGAACTGGGGGAGGGGAAATCCCGCCCTTTAACCGGTACGGAATTCCATGGTTTAGGAGAACGGCTTGGTTATAGCCATTGACGGACCGGCGGGCACCGGCAAGAGCACCATCGCCGGGCTTTTGGCGGAGGGACTTACAGGGCCCGACGGCGCTCCCTTCGTTTATATCAATTCGGGAAACCTCTACCGGGCTATCACTCTGGGGTGTCTTAGAAACGGCGTCGATCCCGCCGATCCTGAGGACGCCCTGGACTATGCCGGGAGAGCCAAAATCGACTATAAAGACGACGGCCTGGTCTATCTGGAGGGTGAAGAGGTAAGCTCCCTCCTCCACACCGATGAGATTGACCGTCTTTCCGCCCCCCTCTCCGCCATTGTTCCCGTCAGGCACGTGGTTAACGATATGATCCGCCGTATCGCCGGAGAACGGAACATCGTAGTGGAAGGCCGGGATATGACCACCGTGGTCTTTCCCGGCGCCGAGTGCCGTTTCTACCTGGACGCCGGCGTGGAAGCCCGGGCAAAACGGCGCTACGATCAGGGGGTTTCCCGGCTCAGTCTGGAAGAAATCCGGCGTTCGATCCTGGAACGGGACAAGATCGATAAAAACAAAGCCGAAGGAAGCCTTAAAATCTCCCCGGAAGCAGTTTATTTGGATAGCTCGGACTTGACCATTAAGCAAGTTTATGACAAATTAGTAGAAATAGCAGGGAAAAAGATGAAAGGATTAACCATGGGGCAGATGGAAGTGGAATCGGACACTAGTCCGGTAGATGAAACAAAGAGCGGCAATATCCAGACACAGTTACAGGAAGAGTACCTTAAATCTCTTGAACAACTGGAAGAAGGACAGCTTGTAGACGGCTGCGTCATTCAGGTAACCCCGGATCAGGTCTTTATAGATGTCGGATACAAGTCGGAGGGTAAAATTCCCATTGGGGAATTTACCGAAATTCCCAAGATAGGGGACACCGTATCGGTTATTCTCATTGCTAAAGAGAATAAGCACGGGGAAGTGATCGTTTCCAAACAAAAGGCCGATATCAAGCTGTTTTGGAAGAACCTCCGGCAGGCTTTCCAGGACCATACGGTGGTGAACGGAACTATCGAAAAGCTCGTAAAGGGCGGCTACGACGTTAATCTGGGCGCCGGGGTGCATGCCTTTCTCCCAATCAGTCAGTCCGACGCTCAAAAAGTGGATAAGCCGGAAAAGCTTTTGGACCTTAAAACCCAGTTTTACGTGGAACGGCTCTACTCCGACGGCAAAGTCAACATTGTGGTAAACCGCCGGAAATGGCTTGAGGAAGAGATCGAACAAAAGCGGAAAGATTTCTTTGAAAAGACCGAAGTCGGGACGGAAGTTACCGGAACAGTCAAAAGTTTTACCTCCTTCGGAGCCTTTATCGATTTGGGGGGCTTTGACGGGCTCCTCCACATTAACGATATGAGCTGGGGCCACGTAACCCGGCCCAAGGACTTTGTAAAAAAAGGTCAGGAAATTCGCCTCAAGGTAATTCGTATCGATCCGGTAGAAAAGCGGATCAATCTGTCCTTAAAACACTTTTCCGATGATCCCTGGGTTCACTTCGAGGATCACTATCATGTCAACGATATTATCAAGGGGAATGTAACCAAACTGACCGACTTCGGCGCCTTTATCGAACTTGAAGAGGGCATCGAGGGACTGGCCCATATTTCCGAATTCTCCTGGGTAAAAAAGATCCAGAAACCGGAAGAGGTGCTTGGTATAGGCGACGAGGTGGAATGTATGATCCTGGGTTACGATCTGCAGGCGGGCAGGGTATCCCTGGGGCTTAAACAGGTTACCGCCAATCCCTGGAATGACATTGAAGAGCGCTATCCCGTGGGGACCAGGCTTACCAGAAAGGTGGCTAAGATCACTAATGCCGGGGCTTTTATTGAACTTGAAGACGGCATAGACGGCTTCCTCCACGGGGATGATGTCTCCTGGACCAAAAAGGTAAAACATCCCGGCAGTGAACTGCAGGCCGGCCAGGAGCTGGAGGTCATGGTTATCGGCGTGGACAGCGTAAGCCGGAATATACGCCTGGGCATCAAGCAGCTTTCCGAAGATCCCTGGCAGAATTTTGCCGGCGCCTACAAGCCGGGTTCTCTGGTGGAGGGGGAGGTGTCCTCCGTTACCGATTTCGGCATTTTTGTTAAAGTTCCCGGCGGCATTGAGGGACTTATCCATAAATCAAATCTTCCCGAGAACCGGGAAGAAAGCCCCGAAGACGCCCTTAAAAAGTACAAACCCGGAGACAAGATCAAGGCGGCGGTGCTGGAGATACAGCCCGATAAGCAAAAGGTCGCCTTCTCAATCCGGGACTATAAGAAGAAGGTTCAACAGGATGAGATTTCCCGTTATATGGCGGAGGAAGAATCCGATGGTTCGACCTTCACCCTGGGAGATTTCTTAAAATCAAAAAACGCCCCGGAAAAGGGCGAAATTCCCGGGGATACTTCGGGCAGCGATTAGACCGCATTCGTATGCTGTCGGTTATTGACCTTCAAAAGTTTAATACCCTCATTGAGATCAATACCCTTATTAACTCTAACTATTCCGACATCCATTCCCTCCTGGCCCAGATCCTGGATTCGGCAACCCGTCTCTGCGAGGGAGAGGCGTCAAGTCTCCTCCTGGTAAATCATGAAAATCAGGAACTGTACTTTGAAGTCGCCCTGGGTTCCAAGGGGGCGGAGATTAAAAATTATACCGTCAAACTGGGGGAGGGTATCGCCGGCTGGGTGGCCATGCACAATAAGTCCATCATGGTTAACGATGTGGAAAACGACAAACGCCACCTCAGCGCGATTTCCGATCAGATAGGCTACCCCTCCAAAACCATGATAGCGGTTCCCATGCGCAGTAAGGGGGAGTGCATTGGGGTTATTGAGCTTCTGAATAAAAAAAACGGTAAATACTTTACCCAGGACGATCTGGAGTGGCTTGAGATTTTCGCCAACCAGGCGGCCCTGGCTATTCAGAATGTACGGAGTTTCGAAAGGGTCCGGGGTGAAATCCAGCTGCTCCAGGATCAGCTTATAAACAATCAGGGCTACCACACCCTTATCGCCAAAAGCCCCATCATGCTGGAAAAGATAGACATTATCGACCGGGTGGCAAAGACCGATTCTTCGGTGCTCATTCTGGGGGAAAGCGGGGTAGGGAAGGAGATATTTGCCGAACAGATACACCTTCGCAGTCCCCGCAGCAAGGAACCCTTCGTCCGGGTAAACTGCGCCGCCATCCCCGAGGGCCTTCTGGAGAGCGAACTTTTCGGCCATGTAAAGGGGGCCTTTACCAATGCCTTTCAAACCAGGCAGGGCCGCTTTGAAGCAGCCGATGGGGGGACTATCTTCCTTGATGAAATAGGGGATCTTCCCCTGCCGCTTCAGGCAAAGCTGCTCCGGGTAATTCAGCAGAAAACCTTTGAAAAGGTGGGATCCGATATTTCGGTTACCGTGAATGTCCGTATCCTGGCGGCAACCAATAAGGATATCGAAGCCCTGGTGGAGAAGGGTGAATTCCGGAGCGATCTCTACTACCGCCTTAACGTACTTCCTATTTATATCCCCCCCCTCAGGCAGCGTCCCGAGGACATCCCCGAGCTGGCGGATTTTTTTCTTAAGAAGTGTATATGGGAAACCAAAAAGCAGTTTCTCGGTTTTTCAGACAAGGCCATGGAAGCCATGCTTTCCTATTCCTGGCCGGGCAATATCCGGGAGCTGGAAAACTGCATTGAGCGGGCCTGCGTTATCGGAAAGAATAAGTGGATACAGCAGGAAGATTTGTTCCTCAAAAGCGTAACCATCCCTGAACAGGCGGACGGGGGGAACCGCAGCCTTAAAGCTGCAATTAATGTTTTTAAGACCCGCTTTATTCAAAAGGTGCTGGAAGAAAACAACTGGAACCAGACCGAAGCCGCCAAGGCCCTGGATATACAGAGGACCTATTTGTCCAGACTTATTAGGGAATTAAGCATCGTTAACCCCAAAGAAGAACCGGAAAACTGATTTTTTGGAATTGATCTTAGAGGAGTGATCATGGCAGTTGAAGAGAAAGTTGCGGAGCAAAATGCGGGTCTGGCCGTCGCCGGTTTTATTCAAAAAAACCGCAAACCCCTTGCCGCCGGTATGGTGAGCATTCTGGTTCTGGCTGCGGCCTTTATAACGGGAATAGGCATACGGGATGCGGCGGTTTCCAGGGCCGTAGCCAAGGCTGACGATCTTTGCGACCGCTTTGAAGCCCTGAGGATCGATATAAATAACAGTGAAAAGGCGGGAGAGATAGAAGGCCTTCTGGAAGAACTAAAAGTCTTTGCGGAAAAAAATTCCGGCTATGCGGGGGCCCGGGCCTATGTAATCATCGCCGATATTTATGCCGATAAAAAAGACTGGGCGGCGGCGGAAAAGGCCTGGACCCGGGCCGCCGAAACGGCGCCGAAGATCTATCTTGCGCCGGTCTCCCTGTATAACGCCGGGGCGGCGGCGGAAGAGCAGGGGAATATCGAGGGGGCCATCAGTCTTTACAAGGAGAGCGTTTCTTACGGGGATTTTCCCGCAGCCCCCCGGGCGCAGTTAAATATCGGCCGGCTTGAGGAAGAGCGGCATAACAAGGACGCCGCCCTGGAAGCCTACCGGACCGTTATAGAGAAGTGGCCCTATGCAACGGTTTGGACAAATCTGGCAAATAACCGTATAATAGCATTAAACCTCCAGTAAGGTTTAAAATAAGATTTAAAAGGGATCGGATGAACGGAGAAAAAAATGCCCTGTTCGCGGCGGTTTTGGTACTTCTTTTCTGTTCAACCTGCGGTATAGATGAATATTTATACCTCGATCCCCCGGAACGTCTTAGCATTTCAGGAGATCAGGCCGCAGTACGTCTTCCCAATAATCCATCATATTTTCTACACTATACCGTTTACTACCGCATCTATATCAGCGATACGCCCATAAGCGGCGTCCCTGTCGAATCCCAGCTTACCGGTATTAACCCTTTGCTGTACGAAGACTACAGCGCCATTAAGCGGTATACCGAAAATGAGAACCTGACGCCCCCTTCAACTCTTTTCTCGGGCCGTCACCATTTTAAGCTTGAACTTGCATCTTCTAATGTTGATTTTATTCTCTCTTCCGGACTTCCGGCAACGATCGTTTTCAATTTTCCAATTCTCATTGGTAGTATTCCTAACCTTACGCATTCCGGAACTTCATATAACTTATACCGTTCGAATAACGGCTTTACTCCTCTGCCGCCCAGTACCAGCCCTTCGCACCGCCTGTTTCAAAACACCGCCGACCTTAACAACGGCGCCAACGCCTTCCAGACCGATCCCAATAAAAATGCGGACGTGGCCGGTAAAGACAACATGACCGATTCCTTCCGTTACACCTATGTTTCCCTATACATCATGGCCGAAGGTATCGACGATCATTATTCGCCCATTTACAGCCGGCCTACTCATGTAGGGGTTTTCAAACTTCCCGAGACCTCCAGCTAAGGCCGTCAAACGATAATACCTTATAGTAGGGAAGGCTCAAACTCTTGTCCCGTTGCGAAAACACCTACACCCTTAACTATCTATAATGTATATTCTGTCTACTATTACACATGGTTAAAATATTTGGACCGCATAGATTGGTAATTCTTTATTTCATGCGTCTTTTCGACCTTGTGGTAAATTTCTTAAAATTCCGTATTGTATCCGCCCCATCAGGGCTGGGAATCATACAGGGAAGTATAAACATCAAAATAAGAATCCGGCATGCCGGAACCGATAGCCGCAGCTAATACCGCTGTCCGCCTAAGGTCAAATAGGCTTTCCATCGTCCCGCCAAGTCCGGCACGGTAGGCTCTTTCGTCCTTAAACGGAACCCGTTCAGGCTTCAGGTTCCCGGCCCGGTAGATAAAGCCCCACAACAGGGAGGATGCGGAATGCTTTTTCGCTCCCGGTGGAATAAGGACATGGATCGCCCGGCGGACGCAAAGCCCCTGGGGCAGCGCCGGATTTATCCTCTCCAGAAAGAAGTTCCCTTCAACGGGCTCTTCCATGTCGACCGTGGCTATTTCAGCTTCTCCGGCAATTCCCAGGGCAAGGGGCGAGGCAAAACTTATTTTCGGCAGGGGATTAAAACCCCGCGAGTAGAGCGCCGGCAGTCCGGCCCGGAGAAACGCCATGGAGAAGACTTCGGTTACCCCCAGATGGGGCAGAAAAACCGCCCTCCCCTCTTTGGAAAAAGAAAAAAGTATTCTATGGGTTATGGGATCTTTTGTTCCGGCCGGAATGTCCCGCCATATTGTTCCCGGTTTTATGGCGGATCCGGTATTCCGCCGATCTTCCGGCAGCCCCCAGGGCGGCATTTTTGCCCCGGAAAGGCTTTTTGTATTAGATTTAACATCAAGCTGTATGGTATTAGATACAATTCCCGTATCCCCTTTGCATGTTCCGCATAAATGAGTACATTTTTCCATACATGATGATGTGATTTCATTGCCCTTTGACGCTTCGGATTCCCGTCGTAAAAAAATACTTGAAATACCCGGATTAATCACATCCCAGGGGAGGGGTTTGGAGGGGTCCTTCGTTCCCAGAATTATTTCTGTCTCTACTGAATATTTTTCAAAAATGGATTTCCAGATATCCTTCCTCAGATATTCGTCCCATGCGTCAAGACGGCAGCCCCCCAGATAAGCTTCCTCTATTATCGCTCCCGTCTCCTGGCCGCCCCGGGAGAGGACCCCCTCGACCTTCGCCGTAAAAGGATCATGGATGCCCACTTTATGACCCAGGGGTTTCAGCTTCCGCCGTATATACTCCAGCTTAATCCGGGCTGTCTCTTCATCAATTTGAGCGGACCATTGATAGGGGGTATGGGACTTGGGAACAAAGGTCCCCACGTTTACATTAAAATGCATGCCGCTTCTTCGGGCGGCCTCAATGATAAACTTGCTTATCGCATCCTCCTCGGTAACGGATTCCTGAGGCAGGGGCAGGCCAACCATAAAATAAAATTTTGCCCCCCGCCAGCCCTGTTTCCGGGCGTCCTGGAGTATGGCGGTTACCGTATCCAGGGATACCCTTTTATTGATCGCCATCTGCCATGCGTCTACCGGGGTTTCCACCGCAAAGGTTAAGCCGCTTTTGCGGACTTCGGAGATCTCTTTAAGCAGGGACAGGGAGAAGGTGGAAACCCGGAGGGAGGGAAGCTGAAAGGAAACATGCAGGGGGGCGTACTCCCGGTTGAGGGAGGCGGCCAGGCCGTCAAGATGAACATAGTCTCCCGAGGAAAGGGAGGAAAGGCTTATCTCCCGGTAACCTCCGGTTTTGATAAAGGCCGCCGCTTCCCGGCATACCTGTCCGGCGCTTTTCTGCCGCATAGGCCGGTACCAGATTCCGGCGTGGCAGAAACGGCATCCGTTAGGACAGCCCCGCATAATTTCCACCGCCCCGTGATGCTGAATCACCTTTATGCTGGGGACGGGAAATACCGCCGGCTCCGGCTCCCGGAGGGCGAAACCGGCATCCACCGCCCGGACCGCTCCTTTTTTGCCCGGCGCCCAGACCGAAGGATGGGAGAGAAAGAGATCCCCAAGGGCCGCCCTTCCCTTTCCGGCCTTTTTCAGTTCCACGGAACGGCGGATCAGTTCAAAAAAGCCCGCCTCCGCCTCACCTATCCAGAAGACATCAATGAAACGGGCATAAGGGAGAGGATTGGAAACACAGGGACCTCCCATGACGACCAGGGGATGATCGTTTTTCCGGTCCCTGACCCGAAGCGGAACCCCCGCCGCATCAAGCATAGCAAGGACGCCGGTAATGCCCAGTTCATAGCCCAGGGTAAAACAGAGGATGTCCAAATTCCCCAGGGGAATCCCCGTATCAAGGCCGTAGAGAGGAAGCCCCCGTTCCCTAAGGAGGGCTTCAAAATCCGGCGCAGGGACAAAGGCCCGGTCACAGGAAACCCCCGGAATCCGGTTAAGGCCGTTGTAGAGTATTCTTAGAGCCTGATTGGACATGCCAATCTCATAGAGATCCGGAAAGGCTATGGCCATCCGGAGTTTTCCGTCCCGGTCCGCCAGGGAACCGTATTCGCCGCCGGTATACCGGGCCGGCTTTTCGACCCCCAGAAGGGCCCCGCCCAGATCTTTTAGGGGATCGATATAGCGGATACCGGTCATGCCGCCTCTTCCGGAATCAATATCCGCCGCCACTCCATGCCTAATGTTGAAACCTTCTGATATAGATGCTGATGGCCAGGCCTATTCCGGTCATGGCGGAGATTAGGGCGGAACCGCCGTAGGACATAAAGAGCAGGGGTATCCCGGTGATGGGCATGATTCCCATGGTCATCCCTACGTTCACTAAAAAATGAAAAGAGTACATAGCGGCCAAACCGGCGCCGATATAGGTCCCGAAGGGGTCTGAGGTAACTTTCATAATTCTGATGAGCCTGAAGCTGATGATCAGAAAAAGAATAAAAACCAGGATGCCCCCCAGAAATCCCCATTCCTCGGAAAAAATTGAAAAAATAAAATCCGTACTCTGCTGGGGAAGGAAACGGTAATGGCTTTGAGTTCCCTGGAGATAACCCTTTCCCCAAAAGCCCCCCGATCCTATGGCGGTAATAGATTGAATGATATTCCAGCCCGACCCCCGGGGATCGACGTTGGGATCCAAAAACACGATGAGCCTCATGATCTGATAATCCCGAAGCACCTTGTGGGAGATAAGGGAAACCCCCAGAGAAATGGCAATAACCACTGCTGCATAAACTATCCAGTAGAAGTACCGCTTCTTATACCTGTTGAAACCGAAAAGGGCTATACCCACAATCACCGCCAGGGCGAGGATGGTAATCAAAACAAAACGGGTATTGTTCAGCACCATAATGGCGGGCACGGAATTTCGCAGGATGGCGGTCTGCCAGAGGGGAAGTACCATGAAGGTTCCGGTCAGGCCTATACTGGCAGCCAGGAAGAGAACGTACCTGATGGAGAGGCCCGCAATAAAGGTCATAACCAGTAAAATTGGAATAAATACCAGGGAGGTTCCGAAATCAGGCTGAATCAGGATAAGCCCCATGGGAACCAGTACAATAAGGCAGGAGAGTAAAAAACGGATAAAGCTGTTCTGGCTCCTCCGGGTATTGTCCAGATACCAGGCTAAAAAAAGAATGGTAGTGATCTTGGAAAATTCCGAAGGCTGGATGCCGAAGGAGCCTATGCCTATCCATGCCCTGGCGCCGTTGACCGGCCGTCCGAAGATACAGGTATAGAGCAGCAACAGTAAGGTTCCCAGGTACAGATAAATGGAGAGATCATAGATGCGGCGGTAATTTATCATGGCGATTACCAGGGCTATGATAACCCCGCTTACGGCCCAGACAATCTGCCGCAGGTACTCCCGGGAAACCAGCATCCCCGTAGAGGTTATCCCCGAGGAATAAATGAAAAGTATGCCGAATATGGTCAGAATGAGGGCCGCCAGAAAAAGGGGGAAATCTATATCCAAAAAATTCCGCAGCCTCATTCCCGCCGTCCCTGGATGGGCATAATATACTGGAGCCCCAAAGAGGCCACCGCCTCCTCATAGCTTTGTCCCGCAAATATACCCTGGAAGATAATAGCCGAAGCATAGGGAGCCCACCATTCCCACTGATTAACCGCTTCCACAATAATAGAAACAATGACCCGTTCCCCGGGTTTGTCCGTTTCGTAAGGGGCAAAGGCGGCAAACCAGGAATGCCACTGATTCGACAGCCCAACTTCGCCGGTACCGGTTTTGCCGGCAATTTCCACGGAACGAATATTCAGGGGAAACCGGGCAGTCCCCGCGTTGATAACGCTCCGCATATCCCGGCGTACCGCGCTAAAAACATCGGGGGAAATATCGCTCTCGTGGATAACTTCGGGGACGATGTTTTTTTCAACAGCCCCCGACAGGGGGTCCCGGATTTCTTTAAGCAGATGGGGCCGGTAAATAACCCCGTCGTTAACCACCATGGCCACCATATCCGCCATCTGTATGGGGGTAACCAGGGTAAAACCCTGACCGATGGCCATGTTCATCGTATCTCCCGCAAGCCACCGTTCATGGAAACTTTTTTCCTTCCACTGGGGGGTGGGAATAAAACCGTCGATCTCGCCGGGAAGGTCGATGCCGGTAAGTTCACCGAAGCCGAATTCGTGGGCATAGTTGATGATCCGCTCAATGCCCATCTGTTCCCTTCCCACGGTCCAATAATAAATATCGCAGGACTGCGCCATGGCCTGCTGCAGATTAAGCCGCCCGTGGCCGGGTTTCCTGATATGGCAGCGCCAGAGCCGCTCCCCATAGAAAATTTCTCCGGGACAGTTGATGGTCTGTTCCGGGTTAAAGAGATTCTCCGCCAGTATCCCCGTGGTCATAAGGATCTTAAAGGTCGAAGCCGGGGGATAACTGGATTGGACGGCCCGGTTCAGGAAGGGCTTATTGGGATCATTGATCAGGGCTTGATACTGGACCCCCATGTTGACGCTGTTAAAGAGGTTGGGATCGTACCAGGGATAAGAGACCATGGCCAGAATTTCCCCGTTGGGCCGCATCACTACCACGGCGCCCATGCGTTTCCCCAAAGCCTTTTCCGTCAAAACCTGTATGGACCGGTCTATGGTAAGGACCAGGTTCTTCCCCGTTTCGGGAGGCACCCTGGTATTGGTGTCATCTCCGGAGATACGCCTGCCCCGGACATCTACGGTTCTTGTCTCCCGGCCGTCCCTGCCCCGGAGCACCTCGTCGTATTTTCGCTCTATGCCGGTCTTTCCGATAACGTCGCCCTGTTGATACCCGCTGTTGTAGAGCATGGTCAGTTCATCCCGGGTAATGTCTCCTACATACCCGATGATATGGGAGAGGCTGCCTATATCGTTATAACTCCGGATGGGCTTGGATTGCCAGGAAACCCCCGGCAGGGTATCCACCTGTTCCGCCAGGACCGCAATGGTATCAAAGGGTACGTTGGAAGCAACCTCCAGGGGCTGATAGAGATAGTAATACTGGGGGAGTATCTTTTCCTCTATCCTGTACCGGGGGAGCCCCACAATCTCCGCAACCCTGGTGATGATCTCGTTGATCCGTCCCTGGGGCACCTCTCCGGGAGTAATACTCACCGCAAAGGAATCGGCGTTAAGCACCAGGGCTTCGTCCATAGCGCGGTCGTAGATCTCCCCCCGCTGTGCGGGAATAACGGTGGTACTCCGGGCTATGTTCCTGGCCCTGGACGTATATACGTCGCCCCTTAAGATCTGCATGCTGAAGAGCCTTATGGTGTAGAACGCAAATATCAGAATAAAAATGATCTGCAGTATCCTGATCCGCAGTTCAGAATTTTCTTCTCCCGGAGGCATCAGCTTTCTCTCCGTCCCGTCAACAGCGTACTGAACAGCTTCAATAACCCGAAGAGAAAGGGCGCGGAAAGGGTGTTCAGGAGCAGTTCAACCCAAAGGGTAGGATCCATAAGGGCATAGGCCGCCACCGCGTCGGCAAAGAGCAGGTGCAGCAAAAAACACAGCGCCGCTTTGCAGAGGGTGGCGGAAGCGCAGAGGGCCATGGGAAGAAAGATAATGTCCAGAAAAAAGGTCCCCCTCATAAGACCCGCCAGGGCCCCCACGATAGTGCGAATAAAAGTATTCAGCCCCAGGGGGGCGGCGGAAATAAAGTCCAAAAGAATGCCGGAACAGAAACCGGTAAGCTGCCCCGTCATAGTACCGTTTACATAGGCGGTAAACACCAAGATGCCCAGGGCAAGATCGGGAACTGCACGGTACAGGGCAAGCCGGGCAAGCAGGGTAGACTGGAGCACCGCCGCCAGAAGGGCAAAAATCGTTCCCCAGACGATATTTTTAGCCATCCGCCTCCCCTTCTCCGGCTTCCGCCTTTCGCATGTCCTCGGCGTCAATCACAAAGACATACTCCAGCCGGGAAAAATCCACCACCGCCTCCAATTCTACCCCCATGGAAGTCTCGTCCTCCTGGTACAGGATATTACTTACCCGGCCTATGGTTATTCCCGAAGGATATACCCCTCCTATGCCGCTGGAAATAATAAGTTCGCCGTAGTTTATCTCGTCCCGGGCCTGTTTCCGGATCAGCCGCATCACCAGAGGGAAATCGGGGCTCCCCCGCCCTTCCACTATACCCTCGTACCGGGATTCGGAAAGCCGGGAAGAAACATAGGAGCTGCCGTCGTAAAGGGGCATGACGAGACTTTCAAACTGAGCGGTTTGGATTACCTTGCCCACCAGGGCCTGCACGCCGTTCTGGTAAGCGATGACCGGCATATTATTGGCGATCCCTTCCCGCTTTCCTTTGTTGATCACAATGGCTGAAAAAAGGTTGTCCGGATCCCGGCCTATAAGTTCCGCGGGGATGTGCCGGTAACGGAGGGTTTCGGAAAAACCCAGCTGTTCCCGAAGGCGGTTGTTCTCCTGGCGGATCTCAGCGGCGCTCCGTTCAAGCTGTTCATAGCGGGTCATGCGGCCGGCAAGTTCCGCATATTCCCGCCGCAGAGTAGCCAGTTCCTGGATGGACAGGACCGTATTGGATACTAAGGAAGAGGCCTCATGAATACTGCCCCGGAAACCGGAAAACAGGGACAACCCCGCATCCTTCACGCTAGCCACAAAACTGCGGGTTGAAAAAAGCAAAACGGAAAAAGAAACCAAACTTAGGGCGGCGAAAACATAGAGATCCACATTACCGCGGCCCTGTTTCCGGTCCTTTCTAATCCGCATGGTCCTATCCGTTCAGATTATCATACATGCTAAGAGTATTGTCATGGCTCTTGGTATACTCAAAGTACTTGCCCGCCCCCAGGGCGACGCAGTCCAGGGGCCGTTCCGCCAGTATGACCGGCACCCCCGTCTCTTTTGATATAAGCCTGGGCAGGCCCTTGAGCAGGGAACCGCCGCCTGTCATTACGATACCCCGCTCCACAATGTCCGCGGCCAGTTCCGGCGGGGTTTGTCCCAGGGTTGCCTTTATTTCGTCGATTATCTGGGTGATGGGATCTTTCAAGGCTTCCCTGACTTCCACCGAGTCAATCTCCAGCCGCCGGGGCAGTCCGGTGATGGCGTCGGTCCCCTTAATTTCAACTTTTTCGATGGTTTTGTCCGGGGAAGCGTTGCCGATCTCTACCTTAAGCCGTTCCGCAGTCTGCTCCCCGATGATAAGATTATGTACATTTCTGACATGTTTTATGATAGCCTCATCAAATTCATCGCCCCCCAGCCGTATGGCGTTGGTAACCACCATGCCCCCCAGGGATATGACGGATATTTCGGTGGTACCTCCTCCTATGTCGCAGATCATGTGTCCCGCCGGTTCCCAGATAGGGATGTCCGCCCCTATGGCCGCGGCCCGGCTTTCCTCGATCACAATTACTTCCCTGGCCCCCGCCTTGTAGGCGCTTTCCTCCACCGCCCGGCGTTCCACTTCGGTGATGCACGAGGGGATACCGATAACCATCCTGGGTTTAATAAAGCGGTAACGGGGAAGCACCTTGGAAATGAAGTAACGGATCATCTTCTCGGTGGATTCCAGATCCGCAATAACCCCGTCACGCATGGGCCTGATGGCGATAATATTTCCCGGGGTTTTCCAGAGCATCCGCTTTGCCTCCACTCCCACGGCCATGACCTTCTTAGTACCCCGTTCCACCGCAACCACCGAAGGTTCGTTTATCACAATCCCCTTTCCGCGTATATAGATAAGGGTATTGCAGGTTCCTAAATCAATACCGATATCCGATGAATTCATTCCGAACATACTTCCTCCATTTTGATTAACAGGCTACATATTAAGCCGGGCCCTGACCTGACTATGGAAGGGATCAATACGGTACGCCCTTCTCCACTCAGCTCTGGCTCTGGTGGCGTCTCCTTCCGCGGCGTATAATTCCCCCAGCTGAAAATGGGCTTCCGCATTTTCGCTGTCAATCTCTAAAATCTCCAAATACAGAGCCTCGGCGCCCCGGGAGTCTCCGGCGCCGCCGAGGATGATCCCCAGGAGCAGCTTGGCGCTCAATTTTGTGGCGGCGTCCCTGGTGGTGTCGATACATCGCAGCAGGTAAGCCTTGGCCGTATCCGGCTCTTCCAGCTGCATATAGGACCGGGCTATGGAGAGGAGCAACAGATCCGAAGGCTCCTCCCCGGCCCCTTCGGGATTCAATGCCCGGGTAAAGGAGGCAACGCTGTTCCGGTAATCGTGGACCGCCGCATAGGCAAGCCCCAGATATTCGGGGATGTCCCGGGCATTGTAGGAAGCGCTTTGGGCCTTCTCCAGATATTTAACCGCCAAATCGGCGTAACCGTTTCCTTTATAGTAATAGGCCTTTCCCAGGACATAGAAAACCCTGGGGTCGGAGGCGCCCCGTTTGGTCAGCAGAGCCTTTCTGAGGGACCAGATGGCGTCGTCAGTAAAGGTAAGGGTATCAAAGGCGTTTATCTGGGCAATGGCAAGCTGATAGGCCGAAAAACCGTTCAGGGTGAGGAGGAAGTAATCCATGGGTTTCCGGACCAGCTTTTCCCTGCTCATCCTGAAAGCTTCCTCATAGACGCCTTTTTCCCAAAGCCTCAGCAATTCCTTTCTTTCAGTTCCAAACCGGCTCCGCCAGCCCGTAATAAAAACGGCCAGCGCCGCAATGAGAACGCCCACAAGAACGGCTAAAACCGCCGTATGTATTACCTGTTTTCTATGTATCTGAACGCCGTAATCGGAATGAAACCGTTCTGTTAACATTTCTTAATGATGTATACCTTTTAATACAAAAAGTCAACGGAGTTGTTTGGAAACTTCAGGTTTCCGTCAAACCGAAAGTTCGCCAACAACCACTTAGAAACAACAGGAAAACATGGATTTTATCAAAAATCCGTATTTTCCCGGGAGACTTTCGCCGGACCAACATCCGGAACAACCAACCGGCTTGTCGAATAAGTCCAACGTATAATATGAGAGGCGGCTTCAAAATCCGGCTGGTGTTGGAGCAGCCTCATGGAATACAAGGCAGATCCGGTTCACAAACCGTTCTTGCAGTATTTTTCAAAAAAAGCGATGAACCATAAGCCGGGTTCTGTAATACGGCCCATAACCCTGCGGTTAGAGGCCGTACTGCCGCCATCTGTCTGGAACGGCCGTTGCCGGCCGTTTCCGTGCAGTCTACCCGCGTCTAAGCGGCGGGCCGCCGCCGGAGACCGGACCGGAGCCCAATCCCCATGCCAAGGGATAACCCCCGGCGACGCTGCTTGACTTTGCTCCTGATGAGGCTTGCCGTGCCGGAACCGTTACCGGTTCCGCGGTAGGCTCTTACCCTGCCCTTTCACCATTACCGCCGGGACCGTCCCTTTCGGAACCGCCCCGGGGCTGTATGCTTTCTGCTGCGCTTGCTGTCGGCCCCCCCTTGAGGAAGGACCGCCCGGGAGTTACCCGGCATCATGCCCTGCGGAGCCCGGACTTTCCTCAGCTTATGAACGAAACAGAGCCGTTATAAGCCGCGGCGGCCTGGTTCATCGCCTATATTATAGTACCACAATGCGGAAAATCCGGCCAGGCGGACTAAAGCCCCCTGCCCTGCGGGACGCCGCCCGGCGCTGCAGTGGAATGGATCTTTCAAATCTTCGCCAATGAACCTCCCCGCCCTAAAGCCCCCCCGCCGAAAGGCGGGTTCTTGGGTATGAGACCCCACTGCGAATGAGCCTCCGCAGGGCAAGCCCTGCGGTATCTTAAGCTGCGCTTTTGTTTGAACGGAGGCTCGTTCGATAGGAAGTTTATTATACCGTCTGGTTTACTACCAAATTTTTGTAAGCG
>JAISMC010000070.1 GCA_031276965.1 Treponema sp. | reverse complement strand
TTGAGGAGGGGGAATTTGTCTGCATCGTCGGCCCTTCGGGATGCGGTAAAAGTACGCTGTTATCGCTTCTGGCGGGTATCATTAGGCATAACACGGGCAGGGTTCTGATTGACGGCAGGGATATAAACGGTCCCGGAAGCGACCGTTCGGTGGTTTTTCAGCATTATTCGCTTTTTCCGTGGCTGACGGCCAAAAAAAACGTTGTCTTCGGCTTAAAACAGGTAAGCCGGGAACCGCCGGAAAAACTTGAGTCCATCGCCCTTGAGTATCTGGAAAAAGTCGCTTTAGGGGAACATGGAGAAAAATATCCCCATCAATTATCCGGCGGAATGCAGCAGCGGGTCGCGATTGCCCGATCCCTGGCCATGAATTCGGAAATTCTGCTGATGGACGAACCTTTCGGATCCATTGATACCCGAAACCGGATCGAACTACAGGAACTGCTGAGAGGATTATGCGTACAGGACGGGAAACGCAAAACCTGTGTTTTCGTAACCCACGATGTTGACGAGGCTTTGTTTCTGGGGGATCGTATTTTATTTATGCAGCCGCAAAAAATACTCCTGGACGTAAAAGTACCCTTTGACAGCCGGGAAAACAGGCAAAAACTTATCGCTTCCGATGAATACAACAAACTTCGAAAAAAAATATTCAGCCTTTTTTATTTAAAGGTCGCCGAGGAAATCGGGGGACAGGAGGTTGTGCTTTGAAACGGCTTTTTATCAACCTTCCCAACCTGTTGTTCGCCGCCCTGGTGATTTCTGTTTTTTCCCCCTCAAAAAACCCAAAGGTGGGGCCTATTCTGCCTTTTTTGATCGTCATATTCTTTATCGAAGCTCTTTTTATCATCAATATGATCCGCCATGAAAACTCAAAAAGCGTCTTTGACATAACATCGATTTTATTTGGCGTATTGCTTATTTGGGATATCCTGTCGTCCAAAACGGCCCTGGCGAATCCTGTCTTATTTCCACCGCCGGAAAACACCTTTTTTGTTTTTGTGTCCCACCGAAAAATGATATGGGAAGGGTTTTTAAATTCCATGTTTTTGCTGGTGATCGGTTTTTCATTGGCCCTGATATCGGCGGTGGTCCTGGGGGTTTTAATTGGATGGATAACCCGGCTTCGCAACACCTTTTTCCCCATCGTTAAGGTTTTAAGCCCCATACCGGCCCTGGTTTATACCCCATACATAATTGGCATCATGCCCAGTTTTCGTTCCGCCTCTATTTTAGTGATCTTCCTCGGCGTTTTTTGGCCCAACCTGATAGCCATGATCTCCTTTACGGGCAGCGTTGACCGGAAAATTATAGACAGCGCGAAATCCCTTAACGTTAAACAGACAACCATGCTGTACAAAATTATTTTACCCTACGCCGTTCCAACGCTGATTGACGGCTTGTCGCTGGGGGTTACTTTTTCATTTATGACCTTAACGGTAGCCGAAATGATAGGTTCCAGTTCCGGCATGGGTTATTTTGTAAAACGCTTCGCCGATTACGGAAACTATACAAATGTATTGGCGGGGATCATATTTATTGGAGTCGTAGTGACGATTCTAAATTTGTTTATCACTATTTTGAAAAGGAAAATTGTCAAATGGTAATGTACGGTACGCCGCCGGATTGGAAGGAGTTATTATGACGGAGATCGCGAAAAACTTAACCGATTTGATCGGTAATACGCCGCTGATTGATCTTGGGAAATACGGCAGGCAAAACAACTGCCAGGCCCGTATCATCGCTAAACTGGAATATTTTAATCCCCTGGGCAGCGTTAAGGATAGAATAGCCCTGGCAATGATAGAAGACGCGGAAAAAAGGGGCATCTTAAAACCGAATTCGGTTATTATCGAACCGACCAGTGGAAACACCGGCATAGGCCTCTCTTTTGTCGCTGCGGCGAAGGGGTACCGTATTATACTGGTAATGCCGGACAGCATGAGTGAGGAACGGAGGAAGCTGCTTAAGGCCCTCGGCGCCGACCTGGTGTTAACCCCGGGGTCCGAGGGCATGAAGGGCGCCATCCGAAAGGCCGAGGAATTGGAGGCTCAAATTGAAAATTCCTTTGTGCCCCAGCAGTTTAACAATCCGGCCAATCCAGAAATTCACCGGCGTACCACGGCGGAGGAAATTTGGCGGCAGACCGGCGGCGAGGTGGCGGCCCTGGTGGCGGGAGTCGGTACCGGCGGTACCATTACCGGGGCCGGGGGCAGGCTAAAAGAACTGAATCCGGCTATAAAGGTCATCGCCGTTGAACCATACGACTCACCGGTTTTGTCCGGAGGCAGGCCGGGGCCGCATAAATTACAGGGGATCGGCGCGGGTTTTATTCCCAGCGTACTTAACCGCGATCTTCTGGACGAAATATTTACCGTCAGAAACGAGGAGGCCTTTGAGGCGGCCCGTGAGGCCGCCCGGCTGGAAGGTTTATTAGTGGGAATATCCTCGGGGGCCGCGTTGTTCGCCGCCGCCGCAATCGCCCGCAGGGGCGAATATTCCGGAGGAAACGTGGTGGTAATTTTACCCGATACCGGGGAACGGTATTTGTCCACATTGTTATTTAATCTTTAAGGCGGAAACCCCATGACCTGTATTGAACGACCGAGATTTTCATGCGTTTTAGGCGGAGCCTTGGCAACCATTAACGCCCTGCCGAAGGTGATACCTATAATTCACGCCGCTCAGGGCTGCGGGGGCAACCTGTTCACCGCCGCCTACGCCGGAAGCGGTTATCACGGATCGGGTTACTGCGGGGGACAATCAATGCCCAGCAGCAACGTGACGGAACAGGATATAATTTTTGGCGGCGCGGAACGGCTTGAGGAAGAAATTAAAAACACCTTTGAGCTGATTAACGCCGAGAATTTTATCGTTGTTACCGGATGTATGACCGAAATTATCGCCGACGATGTCGCCGGGGTGGTAAGAAATTTTCAGAACGATAACCATTCTATCTTTTTTGTTGAAACCGGGGGTTTTAAGGGAAATTCCTATGACGGTTACGAAAAAATAATGAGCGGGCTTTTCGGCCATCTGGCGGATTTTTCGAACAAAAAAGACGAAACCCTGGTAAACATATTGGGAATAATCCCGGCCTATGATCCTTTTTTCCGGGGCGACCTGGAAGAAATAAAACGGATACTAACCAAGCTGGGACTGCGGGTAAACACCTTTTTTACGCCGGATCAAACCATATCCAATATTAAATCCGCCGGTTCCGCGGCGCTTAATCTTGTTTTTTCCCGAAGTTACGGGGTTGACCTGGCGGAAAAAATAAAAAACGAATCCGGCGTTCCCTTTTTTATTGCCGATTTGCCGATTGGCGCTTTGGCGGCGGAAAAATTTCTTAAACAACTCGCGGAATATATTACAATCCCGGAAAAAACATTAAACGCCGTTCTGGAAGAGGAAAATTCTATTTATTACAGTTATGTTGATAAAATCATCGATATCTACGCCGACATGGACTTTAGGCAAAACGCCGTCATAGTATCCAACTCCAACGGGGCGGTTCCCTTCAGCCGGTTTGTTTACCATGAACTTGGCTGGAATCCCGAATATGTATATGTCACGGACTCACTTTCCGGAATTAAAGAAAAGCGGATAACCGAAGCCTTTGACGCCGCCGGTATTCCGGATGCCTCCCTTGTTTTTGAAACCGGTACGGCGGCCATCAAAAAAAGTTTTTTTACCGCCCTGCCCCAGTTTTGTCCGGAAAAATACTTTGATGGTTTTTCGCCGGCCTATATTTTGGGAAGTTCCCTGGAAAAAGACTTCGCCGTCTCTTTACAGGCGGCTCTTCTGACAATCAGCTTTCCTATATTAAACCGGCTTATCGCGGATAAAAGTTACGCGGGATGGCGGGGCGGCCTGCATCTCATAGAGGATATCGCTTCGTCTTTGCTTCAAAACCGATAAAGGAGATCGTTATGGGTTATATTGATCACAAGGTGCCTCCCACAAGGGAGACAAGGCTGAAAATATGCGCCGGTTTTGGCGGACGGGTTGAGGACCTATTGGGCTGCTCAAAAAGGGGGTGCCTGTTCGCCAGGGACAGAAGGTTCTCCCAGACCGGATCATGCCAAATGTATTTGACCTTGGCCATGGTGATGACTATTCCCGATTCGGTGACTATCCTGCATGGCCCCGTGGGCTGCGGTTCCCACGCCCATATGCTGGAATTTCCGGTAAATACCGGAAGCGGCGCCAGGGGATTTCAGCGTTCATCCTTTGTCTGGCTTAGTACCAATTTAGGTGAAAGCGACATTATAAACGGCGGTGAAAAAAAACTCAAAGGGGCTGTTTTATACGCCGAGGCTGAATTTAACCCCAAGGTTATTTTTATCGCCTCGACCTGCGCCCCCAATATTATCGGCGACGACATTGACGAAGTATGTGACGGCCTGAGAGAAACCTTGACCGCCAAACTGGTCCCCCTGCATTGCCCGGGATTTAAAACCAGGATAAACGCCACCGCTTACGACACGGTTTATCACGGCCTGGCGAAATATTTGGATTTTACGCCAAAACCGTTTATCGATTACCGCCCGCTAAACAAATACGATCCTAATTACACCGTCGAATCCGCTAAATACCAATATCAAAAATCGCGGACCGTTAATTTAATTAACGCTTCCGCCATAGGGGCCCCCGACGAAAAGGAACTGGTCAGGCTGCTCGCCGCCCTGGATTTAAAAGTTACCATATCGACGGAATATGCAACGGTTGAAGATTTACGGACCCTTTCGGAGGCTTCGCTGAATATCAGCATGTGCAACGTCCATGATGATTATCTGCTGGAATTTTTAAACCAGAAATACGGTACCCCCTATATGATTTTAAATATGCCCATGGGGATAAAAAACACCGCCGCGTGGATCCGCGCCATCGCGGAAAAAACCGGCGACGGGGAAAAGGCGGACCGGATAATTAAAAAAGAGGAAACCGATCTCCGGGAAGCCCTCGGGCCGTTTATGGAAAAAATCAAGGGGAAAAGGGCTCTGTTAAACGGCGGGGTTATCCGGGTTGCCTGTATGGCGGTTCTTCTTAAAGAACTGGGGGTGGAGGTGGCGGGCGTCCGGCCCTACCATTACGACAGTTTAAGCGAACCGGTCTACGAAATGCTGGCGGAGGAATTCCCGGGCATTGATGTTAATGTCGCCTCCAATCAGGTATATGAACTGGTAAATATTATAAACCGCGAGAAACCCGACATGGTATTCGCCCATCCCGGCAGCAACGCCTGGGTTGTAAAGGCCGGCGCCGTTTGGATGCCCCTGTTTACGCCGGCAAGAAACTATTTGGGCTACCGGGGGGTTTATGACATTGCCCGCTATATGGCCAGGGCCCTGCGGAACACCAGCTTTTCAAAAAACGCGGCCCAAAGGATTCCGCTTCCCTTTCGGGAAAGTTGGTATCAAAAAAATCCGTATAGTTATATCGAAGCGCCCGTGGAAGTTTAAGCGTTTTTGTTGAAATAATCATACCGCCTGAATGATAAGATCCGGCAGCGGCTCTCCCCGTCCTGAGGTGCGGGATGCCGCCGTTCTACAGGGATGGATTTTATGCGGATCCATACCCCAAACAAACAAAGCTGTACCGGGTCCAAAGGTCCTAAAAAGGGGGCATGGACCCGCCCGCGAATCAAGAGGAAAAAGATGAGCAAAAAAATCAAACAGATCGCGATTTACGGAAAGGGGGGGGATAGGAAAATCGACCACCACCTCGAATTTAAGCGCGGCCCTTTCGGAATTAGGCCTAAAGGTGATGCAATTCGGCTGCGATCCAAAAAGTGATTCCACAAACACCCTGCGGGACGGCAGATACATCCCCACGGTACTGGATACTTTGCGGGAAAAGGCAGCGGTTAAGGCAAACGACGTGATCTTTGAGGGTTTTAACGGCATCTACTGTGTGGAAGCTGGCGGCCCCCAGCCGGGGGTGGGATGCGCGGGCCGGGGGATCATCACGGCGGTGGAACTTTTCAAACAACAAAAAGTTTTTGAGGACCTTAACCTTGATGTGGTGATCTACGACGTACTTGGCGACGTAGTCTGCGGGGGATTCGCCGTACCGATCCGGGAAGGGATAGCCGAACATGTATTTACCGTGTCCTCATCCGATTTTATGTCGATCTACGCATCCAACAATCTTTTTAAGGGGATCAGCAAATATTCCCATTCGGGCGGAGCGCTCCTCGGCGGAGTGATCGCCAATTCCATGGGAACCCCCTATTCACGGGACATCATCGACGATTTTGTGGCTCAAACCGCCACCCGGGTGATAGAGTATATCCCCCGTTCGATAACCGTTACCCAAAGCGAATTACAGGGAAAAACAACCATAGAGGCGGCGCCAAATTCCGCACAGGCGGGAATTTACCGTTCATTGGCGGCAAAGATCGCCGCCCATACGGAATCAAAGGCGCCCACCCCCCTGGAAGTTACCGCCCTGCGGGAGTGGGCGGGAAAATGGGGAGATTATCTCCTGGCGCTGGAACAGGGAAAAATCACCTCTCCGGGAGAGACCATTTAGGAAGTAAAACATCCATGGAAACCATAAAAACCAGCGTTATACGCCCTGTTCCGGCACAGGATAAATTCCCCCTGTCCCTTAATCTTAAAAAGTCCCTGTCCCATCCTTGTTTTAACGGATGCGGCGGGAAAAACACGCGGATCCATCTGCCCGTCGCCCCTTCCTGTAACATTCAGTGCAACTATTGTGTCCGAAAATACGACTGCCTTAACGAAAGCCGTCCCGGAATTACCTCCAAGATTCTGTCCCCGGAAGAGGCGGTTAACCGGTATCTCGCGGCGAAAAAACGGCTGGGGAACATCGATGTGGCCGGTATCGCCGGTCCCGGTGACGCCCTCGCCGAATTTGAAAAAACCCGGGAGACCTTCCTCCGCCTCCGCGAAACGGGGGATCCGGTAACCTTTTGCCTTTCCACCAACGGACTTGCGCTGCCCCTCTACGCGGAGGAACTTGCCGGCCTCGGCGTATCCCACGTCACCGTAACGGTGAACGCCGTTGATCCGGCGATCGGAAAACGGATATACCGGTATGTTGAATTTCAGGGGAAACGGCTTACCGGTGAGGCGGCGGCGGCGCTGCTCCTGGCCAATCAAATGGAGGGAATTCCGCTTTTGACGGAACTGGGCATTGTCTGCAAAGTGAATATCGTGATGATTAAGGGAATTAACGACGCCCACATCCCCGCGGTGGTGGAAAAAGTGCGAGCATTGGGCGCCGGTCTCACCAACATTATGCAGCTTATTCCCGTTAAGGGAAGCCTCTTTGAACATATACCCCTGATCAGCCATGCCGAGATTACGGAGATGCGCGAAAAATGCGGGGGTATCCTCCCCCAGATGTACCATTGCCGCCAGTGCCGGGCCGATGCTGTGGGAACATTGGACGATGACATTTCCCGTACCTTTGAGGCGGACAAAAACGCCGCTCCTCCCTGTTATCCGGAAGCCAAAAAACATTCCGGGCCGCCGATCCGGTTTGCCGTATCGTCAAAAGACGGGTACCTGGTAAATCAGCATTTCGGACATGCCAGGGAATTGTACATCTATGAACATCAAAACGGACAGGTTAATTTTATTGAAAAGCGGGAGGTACTGCGATATTGCGGCGATGAAAAGGGCTGTACCGATCATGAAAAACTGATGCTGCCGATCCTGCAGGCCATCCATGATTGCTCCTGCGTCATCGCCATGAGGATCGGGGAAATTCCGCGGCTCATGCTCGCCGAAAAGGGGGTAAAAGTTTATATGACCTACAACTATATTGTCGACGCGGTACGGGAGGGGGCCCGGTCATTTCATACGCTGGAAACATAGGGGAACCTCTGTTCCCCTATGTTTTCCGGATGAGTGCCGCGAACATAAGGCCGGCGAAACGGTTGACGATGACGGTTACTGCCAAAAGGACAAAGCCCATAAAAAGAAATCGCGGGGGCTATTTTTTGTCCGTGTGCCGCAGGCCCTGTTTCACGGGTTTTGAGGCTCCCCCGGCGCCGGGAAGCGATAAACCGCCTGGAAACCGCCCTTTCGGTTCCCGGTTCCTTTGATGAGCTGGAGCGGGAACTGCCGCCGGCGGCCCGGTATGCCGGTTCCGGGGTACGGATGGACGCCATCCGGAATGGCGCGACATAGCGCGGGGAAACGGCCGCCGGACAGACGGCGGCCGTTTCAAAACCGCGATTCCGTAACCCCCTCTTTTTGAAAAACCTTGCCAAAATAACCGGTCATCTTGTTTTTTCCCCAATACTATAGGATTATATTGTATAAAGACGGAGCTTTAATGCGTAAAATTCAGAGACGATTCGGAAACGAACCAGGTTTGGCCATAACCTGTCCCGCCGTTCCCTGGCTTTTCTCCCCGCGGTGGCAGCCTGGAAACGCTTCCCCCGGCGGAGCCTCTATGTGGACCACTCCCTGGGAAACTCTTATTATACCTTCGCCGATGAAAAACAGCCCCGGTCCGAAGAACTTGAGGCCCTGGATGTCCCCTGTCTTAATGAACAGCTCCTGGCCCTCTTTGCCGGGGAAGAGGTGGAAATCCCTGTCTTTGACTTTAAAAGCGGCAGACGCCGGGAAACCGGCAGGCTTCTCCGTCTTGGCCGGAGAACCATGCTTATCGTAGAGGGGATCCACGGCCTTAACGATGCGCTGAACTCCCATGGGAGTTCATAGGAGGTTATCTATGACGGAATCCGCTCTGGCTTCATTGACTATTCTGCGTAATCCGCAGCAGACTATGCAGTGGTATGTTATCCCCCTGCTGGTAATTGTGCAGTACATATATTTTCACGAGATCCGCAGAAAGCATATCGACGTGGTGCTGGGCGGCCTGGCATTGTGGGGGATGGATCTTTTTAACGAGATATGGAACAGCATCGTCTTCCACGCCACCAGCTATGCCCCTGTATGGGGCGCTCCCCGGGGGGATACGGCGCTGCAGCTGCTCATCGGGTACAATATCGAAATATCCTTTATGTTCGCCATTGCGGGCATTATTGCCTGTACGGGGCTGCCTAAGGATCCAAAAAAGAAGATCTTCGGTGTCAATAACCGGATACTGCTGACCGGCATCTATGCGCTGATCGGCGTGGCGGTGGAAATATTCCTTAACTATGCAGGGGTGCTGAGCTGGGAATATCCCTGGTGGAACGCCCGCGCCCCCTGGCTTATCTGGCTTATCGGCTATGTACCTTTCTTTGCAGCAGCCTTCCTGGTGCATGACATGAAGGACCGGAAGAATCAATTCAAAGCCCTGGGGTACATATACGGCGTTGACATACTGCTGCTCATCGTCTTTGGGATCATAGGCTGGATGTAGGAAGCCGCAGCGCCGGAACGTAAGGAAACAGGGACGATGGATTCTACCAGGCAGCCGGCCGGCAGTACCCTGAAACGCTTGTGCCTCATTCTCCTCAGTTCCGTTTTGATGGCGTTTAACATCAATACCTTTATCCATGCGGGATCGCTTATTCCCGGCGGTTTTACCGGCCTTACCCTGCTTATCCAGGAAACGGTCCTGCGCTTCGGTAATGTGCGCATACCTTTCAGCGTCATTTTATATACGCTCAATGCGGCGCCGGTACTTATCTGTTTCAAATATATCGGGAAAAAGTTTACCCTCTACTCCTGCCTCCAGGTTGCCGTCAGCGGGTTTCTTACCGATTGGATGCCGCCGATGTTTATCGAAATTATCCAGCTCCACGATACCCTTTTGTCCGCGGTATTCGGGGGCCTCCTCAATGCGGTTTCCATTACCCTTTGCCTCTATGCGGGGGCAAGTTCGGGGGGTACGGATTTTATCGCCATTTTCATATCGGAAAAATACCGGAGGGATGCATGGAATTATATCTTCGCCGGGAACTGCGTGGTCCTGGCGGCGGCGGCCTGGCTTTTCGCCCTGGACAGGGCGCTCTATTCGATCATTTTTCAGTTTACCGTCACTATGGCCCTTTCGTTTTTTTACCGGGGATATCAGCAGCGGACCATGCTCATCGTTACTATTAAACCCGACGAGGTTTACGCATTAATCCGGGACATGACACACCACGCCGCCACTTCCCTTATGGGCCGCGGTTTCTTCCAGCGGAAGAAGCGGGTGCTGCTCTATTCGGTGGTCTCCGCCGACGAGGTGAATTCCCTTATTGCGGGGATAAAACAGATCGATCCCGGCGCCTTTATCAATGTGCTTAAAACCGAACAGATCAACGGCAGATTTTATATACGGCCCAGGGATTAGCCGCCGCGGATCCGCAGAGGCTTGATTATAAAGGCGCAGACAGGTCAGCCCATCACCAGCTTTCTTGCCGAAGAGCCGCCGGAGATGTCGTCCAGTATTTTGGTTTCCTCCGTCAGCATCTGTTTACGGTACTCCTGTTCCCGGCGCTCCCTTATTTTATCGACGGCCTTCCGTTCCCTGGATGCGGCGAGGTACGCTTCCCGGGCTTCGGCAACCTTAAGTTCCGCCCTGGCGGCGTCTTCCAGCAGGCGGTCCCGGGTTTTATCGAGCCTCAGTATGTAGCGCTCATAGTTCTGTATCTGTCCGGGTCCCTGGGAAAAACGTTCCCCCGCAGCCTTGATCCGTTCCTGGGCAAGGCCGAAGATCCTCTTCTCTATTTCCGTTAAAATGCCTATAGTCCTGCCCAGCTCTATCTCGGCTTCCCGCTCCCGGTAGGCCCGGAGCTCCAATACCTTTTCCAGGCTGAATCTGAAACGCTTCATGGGACCGCAGCTGTATCCGCGGATAAGACGCCGCCCTCTGCAAAAGCGCCTGCCGCTGCATCGGCCCCGCCGCTGGTTTCGGCGGACCCGGCGGCAAAACCGGCCGGGCCTTTATCGTAACTTTTGAAAAATCCGCCGGCAGCGGACGGTTCCCGGCTGTCCTCCGCCGGAGAACCGGAAAAAACCATCCGGGGAATACGGCCGGCCATTTCCTCTTCGGGTATGGGAACCCCGGAAACTTCGCTTAACAGGGAAAGCGTTTTTTCCAGGGAGGATCGTTCATCCAGTTCTTGTACGAGAAAATTCTCGATCCCCTGATGTTTGGCAATGGCTTCGTCAATAGCCGGATTGGAACCCGCATGGTAGGCTCCTACGTTGATAAGATCCTCCGACTCCGCATAGATCGCCATGTTCCGGCGGACCACTCCTGCGGCCTGGGCGGACGCCTTTCCTGAAACCGCCGGAGCCAGCCGGGAAACGCTCTGTAAAATATCGATGGAAGGATAATGGTAACGCGCCGCCAGCCGCCGGGAAAGCACCACGTGACCGTCAAGAATCCCCCGGACCGTATCGGATATGGGCTCATCCATATCATCTCCGTCAACAAGGACGGTATAGAAACCGGTGATGCTGCCCCTTTCGGCGGTACCGGAACGTTCCAGCAGTTTGGGCATGGAATCAAAAACGCTGGGAGTATAGCCCCGGGTAGCGGGAGGTTCCCCGGCGGCGAGCCCTACCTCGCGCTGGGCCCGGGCGAAGCGGGTTACCGAATCAAAGAAGAGCATCACGTCCAGCCCCTGATCCCGGAAGGACTCCGCCACCGCAGCGGCCACATAGGCCCCCCGGAGACGGGAAAGGGGAGGCTCGTCGGAGGTTGCCACCACCAGTACACTCCGGGCAAGTCCCTCGCTCCCCAGATCCTTTTCGATGAAGTCATTGACTTCCCGGCCCCGTTCCCCGATAAGGGCAATCACATTAACGTCGGCGCTGGTGTTCCGGGCTATCATCCCCAAAAGGGAGGACTTCCCCACCCCGGACCCGGCAAAGATCCCCAGCCGCTGTCCCCGGCCCACGGCGAGGAGGCCGTCAATGGCCCGTACCCCTGTGGAGATACGCTGGGTTATGCGCCTGCGTTTCAGGGGGTCCGGGGGGCTTGCCATGGCGGAATACTTTACGGAGGCGTCGATCTCCTCTTTTCCATCGGCGGGCTTACCCCGGGAGTTGAGAACCCTGCCCAGCAGCTTATTGGAAACCGCCACTTCCAGACGGGTCCCGGAGGCGATTACCCTGTTTCCCACCTCAATGCCGCCGGTCTCCTCATAGGCCATAAGCTGTACCGTTTCACCCCGGAGTCCCACCACCTCAGCCTGGATGCTGCCCCTGCCCCTGGGCGCCACAATCCTGCAAACCTCACCGATCACCGCTCCCGGACCGAGGCTTTCAATTAACAGTCCCTGGACCTTAACGATGCGGCCCACGCACTTTATGGGTTCAACCTTTTCGGCGGTAATAAGATACTTTTCGAATAAAGTTTCCATGCTTCCTCCCGCAGCCCGGCAGCCTGCTGATTTGATGAATTTTTTGCATATTCATGCAAAAAATCCCGGTTACCGGGGCTGCTAGACCCCTTCGCCGATGGCCGCCGTTTTCGCCCGGCCCTTGATGGGAGAAATCTCCAGGATCTTAGTTTCCAGTTCCGCAAGCTGGCTTGATATCCGGGCGTCGATTTCGCCGAAATCGGTTTCGATAACACAGCCTCCGGGATCAACGGTGGAATCTTCAATTACCTGTATGGATTTGGCTCCCTCCACCAGTTTGATAAATTCCTTGGTATGATCCGATGTCATCTTAAGATCCATCATGTTTACCCGGATGAGAATATTTCCCCGGCCCTTCACCTTCCGCAGAGCCTGAACCACATTGGAAATAACCACATTGCGCTGGTTTTCGGAAATAACCTTGATCACTTTCCGGGAGATAAGGAGAACCAGATCGATAATCTGCTGTTCCGTTTCCGCCAAGATCTCCGCCCGCTTATCCTGGGCCCGTTCCAGTATGGTCTGGGTCCGCTGAATAAGCCGCTCCGCCTCGGCCTTGCCCTCGCCGAAACCTGTCTCCCTTCCCGCAATCCTGCCCCGCTCCTCCGCTTCCTGCCGTTCCGCCTCAAAGGCGGAACGGGCGGCGGCTTCAATGGCCTGGGCCTGCTGTTTTGCCTCGGCGATGATCTTCTCCGCCTCATCTTCGGCTTCCCGCTTAAGGGACTGGGCTTCATTAGTCTTGCGCTTTACTTCCTGAAAGGCCGCTTCCTCCGCCTCCTTGAGGATCCTTTCGCCTTCCGCCTTGGCGGAACGAATCATGGCCTCCCGTTCCATATTCCACTGGGATCTAAAATCCTCCGCTTCCCGGCGAATATCATCAGCGGTCGGCCCCTGGTACTGGTCAAGCTCCTCTACCTCCTCCGGATCCTCTTCCTTTTTAACCACAAGATGAGCTAAATCAGGAAAAGCATGGGGAGGATCGAGGATTATCTTTTTATCGCTGAGGGTTACCTCGCTGGGTCTGAATACCGCCTTTGCCATGTCTACCCCTCGAAGTTTTCTATAGAAGAAAAACTTCTAAATGAACCGTATAAAAACCGGGCCCTATACAACCAATTCGTCCTCTCCGGAACGGGCAACCACAATTTCGCCGGTATCTTCCAGATGCCGGATTATCGAAACGATCTTCTGCTGGGCCTCTTCCACATCCTTTAAGCGGACCGGACCCATGTATTCCATGTCTTCCTTGAGCATGCCTGCGGCGCGCTTCGACATATTCCTGAAGATCTTGTCCTGGACCTCGGTATCCACCGACTTGAGGGCCTTGGCCAGTTCCTGGGAATCCACTTCCCGCATAACTTTTTGAATGGCCCGGTCGTCCAGCATGACAATGTCCTCAAAGACGAACATCCGCTTCTTGATCTCCTCCGCCAGTTCCGGGTCCTCGTCTTCCAGGGCTTCGATGATCTGCTTCTCCGACGCCCGGTCAACCAGGTTGAGGATCTCCACGATGCTCTCGACGCCGCCGGCGGCGGTATAATCTTCACTGGACAGGGTGGAAAGTTTTTTCTCCAGGACCCGTTCCACCTCCCGCAACACCTCGGGACTGGTACGGTCCATGGTGGCGATACGCCGGGCCACATCGCTCTGCACCTCATGGGGAAGGTTCTGCAGAATGATAGACGCCTTGTTCGGCTCCAGGTAAGCCAGGATCAAGGCGATGGTCTGAGGATGTTCCTGCTGGATAAAGTTGAGGAGGTGGGCCGGATCGGTACGGCGGATAAAGTCAAAGGGCCGCACCTGAAGGCTTGAGGTAAGGCGGTTGATGATATCGATGGCCTTCTGGCTCCCCAGGGATTTTTCCAGAAGCTCCCGGGCATAGTCAATGCCGCCGGTGGAGATGAACTCGTTGGCCATCATGAGTTCCTGGAACTCCATGAGGACCGCATCCTTCTGCTCCGGCTCTATGGTTTCAAGCCGGGCAATTTCAAAGGTGAGGGTTTCGATTTCATCTTCCCGGAGATACTTGAAGATCTCCGCGGAAATTTCCGAACCTATGCTGACCAGAAATATGGCCGCCTTCTGCCTTCCGGTAAATTCCTTGCTGCTCTTCTTTTTGCCCGAACCGGAAATAGAGGCCGGGGCGGCCGCCGAAGTTTTAGCCATTTCCTATTCCTCCAAAAGCCAGGTTCTGATGAGCTGGGCCACATCCGCGGGATGTTCTTTCGCCATATTGATGGCATTCTCCTGCAGCTCCATGCGCTTCCGTTCTTCCACGGACATGGAAACTTCGACGCCCTCTTCTTCCGCTTCCCGGAGGGCGCTTTCCCGCATCATCTGATGCTGCCGCGAAAGCTCCTCTTCCCGCAGGCGGCGCCGCCGTTCCATCTCTCTGGATATCATACGGAAAACGATAAAGGAGACCAAAAGTATGGCCAGTCCCGAAAGGAATATCAGAATGGTCATTTGAATCTGCTTCTGCCTAAAATAGGCGGCGTCCTCTTCGGTAAACTGCCGGGTCCGGTCAAAGCGTATATTTTGTACCGTTACCGTATCGCCCCAGCTTGACTGATAGCCGATGGCGTTCTGGATCAGCGTCTGGGTGGCCCGGAGATCCTCCGGGGGAACGGGGATATACTCCCGGTCTATGGAGCCGTCGGCAAGCACTACGGGTTTTCCCTTGTCATCGTACTTCCACTTCCACTGGCCGTCGATGTTCACCGAAACCGTAACCCGGTCTATGCTGGGACTCCGTTCCTCCTGAATCTGGCGGCTGTTTATCTCTTCGTTATTGGTCAGCGTATGCTGGGTAACCTCTCCGTAGAGGTTGGACATATCCCGGTAGGCCGGGGCGGTCTGCCCTTCCACCCCTCCGGGACCTTCGGGGGTAAAGCCGGTGCCCTTCCAGGAAGTGTCCGAAGTGGACTGGGAACGGGTTATGGACTTTACCCGTTCCGAATCGTCGTAGGGGGTACTGGGATTATCCGGCTGTATGGTGATGGGGAAGAATTCCGAGGTATTGATGTTCTTCTGAGACATATCCATATCAATTTTGATATTGAGATCCCGGACCCGGTCGGGAGTATAGGTTTCCTGGAGAGAATTGAGGACCTTGGCCCGGTACTTGGCTTCCTGCACTTGGATAATTTTCTGTTCCCGCTCGATCCGGGTAAGCCGGCCCCACTCCGCAAGGCCGGCGAAGTCGTTCAACTGGAAGCCGTTTTGATCGGTAATAACGATGTTCTCGTCCTTGAGCCCCTCCAGCGCAAATTTGAGGAGCTTTTGGATGCCTTCAATCTTTTTCCGGTTCTCCGTAATGTCGCTGCCCGGTTTGGGAACCAGGATAACGCTGGCGGTAACCGGGTTTTGGTCCGATGCGAAAAGTTCCCGCTTGGGTATAACCACGGTAACGTTGGCGTCATCTACCTCGTCCAGCGCCTTGATGTGATCCGTTATCATCTGCCTGATTGCCCGCTGAAGGTTAATGTTTCGTTCAAAGTCCGTAAGGCTCCACCGCTCCCGGTCGAAGATGGCCCAAGGGTCGGTCCCTGAAGGGATAAGATCTTCCCGGATAAGGAGGGACCGGAGCCGCCGGGCGGTCTTTTCGTCGGACACCATGATGGTTCCCGCGGCGGAAACCGAAGTCTTGATACCTTCTTCGTTTATTCTGGTAATTATCCGGTCCCGGGCGTCTTCGTCCCTGACGGGAGCGTCAATGACCGGTACCATGGTGGGCGCGGAAGATACCAGCGCCAGAGCTATTACGCCGCCGATGGCAACGGCCACAATGACCAGAAGGATGATCTTCTGTACCAGAGACCACTTCCCCCAAAGAGATGCGATCTGGCCGATGATTTTTTTAAACAATTCGTTCATTATTCCCCTCCCCAGAAGAACTTCTTATCCTCAAGCGGGCCGTCCCGCGGAACGATCCCCGCCGCGGAAGGACGGGGACACGCCGGCGCTATCTCGTATTGATCAGATCCCTCCAGCCCTGAACCAGACGGCTTAGTATAGTTCTGGTGATGTTTAAGGACATATTGGCCCGCGCCTGGGCAATGGTTATGTCGTGGATATCAACCGAACCGGGATCGGTAATGGCCGCCTGGACCAGGCTGCTCGATTCCTGCTGCAGGCCGCTTACCTTGTCCAGCGCCTGGAGCATGGCGTCTTCGAATGTGCCGGAACGGATCGCCGCTTCGGCGCCTATCTTTTCTCCCAGGGCCGATATGGCGCGCCCCGAAGCCGCATAGGGCTGTTTCAAAGAAACCAAGTGATTAGGATGAGTTACCGTCATAGGTACCTTATCGCCGTTTACCAGTTCAGGCCTGTAAATAGTCATATTCCCCTCCGCTTATACTTGAGGTTTCCGCAAAACCTGATGTTTTGAAAAAACCCCGCTTATCAAATTTTATCTGCTGCCGATGTCCAGGGCCCGTGAAAACATGGCCTTGGAACCTTCCACTATGGAAGCGTTGGCCTCGTAGGCCCGGGATGCGGCGATCATGTCAACCATTTCGGTAACGATATTGACATTGGGCATCTCCACATATCCTGCCCGGGGACCGGTTTTAATGGCGTCGGGATGGGTTGGATTGTAATCCAGCCGCAGCGGATTATCGGGACTGTAATCCTTCTGTACCTCCGCTACCCGGACCCCCTTACCGGCGCCGTTGTCCAGCATCTCCGGCAGAAAGGGGGAACGCCAGTAGGGTTCCTCCGCCCGGGACCGCAGGATCACCCTGCTCCGCCGGAAAGGCCCCCCCTCGGGGGTACGGGTGGTGGAGGCATTGGCGATATTGTTGGCAATAACATCCGAACGGAACCGTTCGGCGCTCATTCCCGTGGCGGCTATGTTAATTGAACTAAAAAGTCCCATCCGCTAACTCCTAACGAAGGACCAGGCTGACCTGGCTGAATTCAAAGGTTTCCGCCTGAGCCAGAAGGGTGTAGGTCATCTGATTTCTCAGGGCCAGCATCACCTCCTGATCAATGTCTACGTTGTTGCCGTTATTTTTAGAAGTACTAAGATAATCCAAAACCCGCCGGGGCTGCACATCCCGGTAATCCCGTTCCCGCCAGTTGGGAATATGTTTGGGATTGGTCAGGGTCAATTCCAGGACCGGCCGCTGCTTTTCCGTTTCCAGAGCCCGTTTCAGCTCGCTTTCAAAGGTTACGTCGGAACGTTTGAAGTTAGGCATTTCCGCGTGGGACAAGTTGTTGGCAATAACATCCCGGCGGACCAAATTGGCGTCCATGGCCCGGTGCAGCAAATCAACGGTTTTTTCAAAGTTATTTGAAACCATTACAAACCCCCAGTTTCAATCATCGGCAAATTTAAAAACATATTTACCGTGAATCATAAAATATACTTTCCCAGATCTTGGTCTTTGACCAAATCACTCAATTTTTTGTCCACATACTCCCTGGTAATGGGTATCTTGGCAGGACCGATGTCGGGAGCCTCGAAGGAAAGTTCCTCCAATAAAGCCTCCATGATGGTGTGGAGCCGCCGGGCTCCAATATTCTCCAGCCGGCTGTTAACATCCGCCGCCAGGGCGGCCAGGCGTTCCACTGCATCGGGGGTAAATTCAATTTCCACCGCCTCAGTCCCCAGCAGATCCCGGTACTGTTTGGTCAGGGCGTTTTTAGGTTCCGTGAGAATACGGAGAAATTCATCCTTACCCAGGGAGTCCAGTTCCACCCGCAGGGGAAAACGGCCCTGCAGTTCCGGAATCAGGTCCGAGGGCTTGCTGACATTAAAGGCTCCGGCAGCCACAAAGAGGATGTGGTCGGTGTTTACCGGACCCCATTTGGTATTGACCGTAGCCCCCTCCACAATGGGGAGTATGTCCCGCTGGACCCCTTCCCGGGATACGTCCGGGCCGCCCCCCCGATCGCCTTTAACGGCGATCTTGTCTATCTCGTCAATGAAGACTATGCCCGTTTCTTCCACCCGCTGCCGGGCCTCGTCGCTGACCCGGTCCCGGTCAATAAGCTTCTCCGATTCTTCGCCGATTAGGATCTCCCGGGCCCGGCTTACGGTAACCAGCTTCTTCTTCTTGCCGCCGCCGAAAAAGCCCGCAATCCCCGAAAGGCTCGATTCCAGTTCCTCCATGCCTCCGGCTATCATCTCCATGGGAAACTGAGGGCTCTGGCTTACGGTGATCTCCACCATCCGGTCTTCCAGTTTACCCTGCCTGAGGAGGGAGCGGAATTTTTCCCTGGTACTGTTGGGGACTTCCCTGGCCGGATCCTCCGCCCCGGTTCCGGCGCGGCTTTCCTCCTGAGCGGAATCCAGGTTTTCCATGTTCCGGTTTACCGGAATGCCCACCTGAATGGCGGCGCCCATAAGAGCCGAGCCGGGAACGCCGGTATTGCCGGGATTGATGGAAAAGGCCCCCATGGGCCGTACCGTGGGCTGATTTTTACCCTTGGTATCCCTGGGCTTTTTCCCTGTTCCGGGGAGGAGCAGATCCAGGAGGGCCTCTTCGGCAAGTTTCTCCGCCTCCGCGGTAACCGACTCCTGCATCTCCTGCTTTACCATCTGAAAACCCGCCGCCATCAGGTCCCGGATCATGGACTCCACATCCCGGCCCACATAACCCACCTCGGTATACTTGGTGGCTTCTACCTTGATAAAGGGGGAGCCCGCCAGCTTGGCGAGCCGCCGGGCAATCTCGGTCTTACCCACCCCCGTGGGACCTATCATAAGGATGTTCTTGGGAGCGATGTCCTCCCGCAGTTCCGGATCAAGCTTAAGCCGGCGTATCCGGTTCCGCAGGGCCACCGCCACCGCCCGCTTGGCCTTTTTCTGGCCCACGATATACTTGTCCAGCTCCGCCACAATTTCCCGGGGGCTCAGATCCCCCCTGATCAGCGGAGCCGCTTTTTTTCCGGCGGCAGGCCGGTCCTGACCGACGCCGTTCATCCCAGTTCCTCTATGGTGATTTGACCATTAGTGTAAATGCAGATATCCCCGGCTATTTTAAGGCTCCGTTCGGCAATTTCCGCCGCCGGAAGATCCGAACCGTTCAAGTAAGCCAGGGCGGCGGCATAAGCGTAGCTGCCCCCGGAGCCTATGGCCAGGGCGTCCAGAGCGGGTTCCACCACATCCCCCGTACCGGAGATGAGCAGGGTCTTGGAAAGATCCGCCACCAGAAGCATGGCCTCAAGCCGGCGGAGGGAACGGTCGGTCCGCCAGTCCGTGGCCAGCTCCACCGCCGCCCGGGCAAGATCCCCGGAATACTCCTTGAGCTTCTCCTCAAAGCGGTCAAAGAGGGTAAAAGCGTCGGCAGTGGCGCCGGCAAAACCACAGAGTACCTTCCCATCCAGAAGACGCCGTACTTTGCGGGCATTATTCTTCATCACCGTTTCACCAAAGGTTACCTGCCCGTCTCCGGCCATGGCGACCCTGCCGTTCCTGCGGACCGCAAGGACCGTGGTGGAACGAAAGCTACCGTTTCTCATTATGCACTCCTGTTCCCGCCCGCGCATGGGGGTGGGCCTTTTTATATACCTGCTTTAGGTGTTCCATATTTACATGGGTATAACGCTGGGTGGTGGAAAGGCTGGCGTGACCGAGCAGTTCCTGTACAAGCCGGACATCACAGCCTGAATTGACCAGGTGGGTGGCGAAACTATGCCTTAGGGCATGGGGATGTATATGTCCCAGACCGGAACGTTTGGCGTACTGGGCGATAACCCACCGTACCCCAGGCACCGATATGGGCCCTCCCCTGCGGTTAATAAAGATTCTGTCCGTGGGAGCCCCTTCCCTTATCCGCGCTTCCCTGGCAGGAAGATATGCCGCCAGGGCTTCCCGCCCCTCACCGGAAAAGAAAACATACCGTTCCTTGTCCCCCTTGCCGATGACCCTGGCTCCGCTCAGGTTATGTTCCAGATCCGGAAGGGAAAGTTCCACCAGTTCCGAGATCCGAAGTCCCGCGGAATACATAACCAGAATCAATGCCTTGTCCCGGAGGGGCCAGAGTATCCCGGCGGTATCGGGGAGTTCGGAAAAACGGGCCATTTCCCCCTCCCAAAGAAAGGAGGGCAGGGTTTTGGGAGTTTTAAGGTTTCTAAGGGAACCGGCGGGATCGTCGCTGCGGTAATTGAAGCGTATAAGCCAGCGGTAAAACCCCCGGAGCGAAGAGAGGGTCCGGTTTACGCTGACCGGCGCGGTTCTTCCGGCGCTGAGGCTGCCGATAAAACCTTGAACTTCCCGGGGGCCCGCCTGTTCCGGGATCGTGTTAACGGTACCGCAGTAGGCGGAAAAACGCTCCAGATCCGTTCCGTAGGCCCTGACGGTCCGCTCCGACATTCCCCGGACGGATCGGAGGTAGTCGAGATATTCCGCTGTCTTCCCCGGCCGCAGCGTCCCCACGGAGTCCTCCCTATTCCTCACCGGTTCCTCCGGTCCCGTCCGCCGGCGTCTCTTCCTCTTCGCTGTGGAGATAGTCGCAGTCCGGATTGATACAAGCCTTATGGGCGCCGTTTTTCTTATCGTACTTTTCCACCATGAACTGTCCGCACTTGGGACAGTTCATGTTTATGGGCTTAAAGTGGCTGATAAAATCGCAGTCAGGATAATTGGTACAGCCGTAGAATTCCTTGCCCCGTCCCCTGGTTTTCCGGGCCACAACATCCCCGCCGCATTTGGGGCACTTTGCCAGGGGTATGGATTTGGTATTTCTGCACTCGGGGAAACCGGAACAGGCCAGGAAAATCCCGAAGCGGCCCAGCTTTTTCACCATAGGTTTGCCGCATTTTTCACAGACATAATCCGTAGGTTCATCCAGGGAACCCTTAAAAGATTCCAGGGTCTTCCCTACCTCCTCCACCCGATCCTTAAAGGGATTGTAGAATTTCCGGATCATCTCGGACCAGGGAAGCTGGCTCTCTTCAACCTCGTCCAGTTTGCTTTCCATAGATGCGGTAAAAGCGGCGTCCACCACCTGGGGGAAATATTCCACCAGCATGTCGCAGATCATCCGGCCCAGGAGAGTGGGTACCAGCTGTTTATTGGAACGGACCACATAGTAACGGTCCAGGAGTACCGAAATGATGGGGGCGTAGGTGGAGGGCCGGCCTATACCCTTTTCCTCCAGGGTCTTAACGATGGAGGCGTCGGTATAGCGGGGCGGTCCCTGGGTAAAGTGCTGTTCGGGATAGAACTTCTCCGCCTTCACCTTGTCTCCAATTTTAAGGGACGGCAGGGTATTTCCCTTTTCCTCTTTGGAAGTCAGAAGCTTCATCACCTTGTAGAATCCCTTTTCAACGATCTTTGTTCCGGCGATGCGGAATATCCCCTCTCCGGAGCCGCCGGGATGAACCACAATATCAATACTGACGGTTTTGGTCTTCGCCGGATTCATCTGACTGGAAACAAAACGTTCCCAGATTATTGTATAGAGCCGGAGTTGATCTTTGGTGAGGAAATCTTTAATTGATTCCGGGACATAGTTGACATAGGTGGGCCGGATCGCTTCATGGGCGTCCTGGGCTTTCTTCCCCGGAGCATACTCGGCGGCCCTTTCGGGAAGATCCCCGGGGAAATTATCCCCTATCCATGAACGGACCTCCTCCAGGGCAAACCGGGAGATGCGCACCGAATCGGTGCGCATATAGGTGATAAGCCCTACCCGCCCCTCGCCTATATTTACCCCTTCGTAGAGCTGTTGAGCTACCTGCATGGTTTTTCTGCTGGTAAAGCCCAGCCGGTTTGCCGCCGCCTGCTGCAGCTGGGAAGTAGTAAAGGGAGGCTTGGGCCGGACGGTTTTTTCAGTTTCCCGTATGTCCCGTACCGCCGCTTCGGAGCCGGTAATAGCATTGATAATCGCCTTTACCGCGGCCTCGCTTTTCAATTCCGGCCTGTTCCCCTGCCAGGACACTAACTGGGCGGTAAAGGTCCTGCCGGATTTTTCCGTTTTGAAATCCGCTTCCAGGGTCCAGTATTCTTCGGGGATAAAGGACTCCGCCTCTTTCTCCCGTTCGCAGATAAGCCTGAGGGCCACCGACTGGACCCGTCCGGCGGAGAGGCCGTTCTTTACCTTTTTCCAGAGCAGGGGCGACAGATTATACCCAACCAGCCTGTCCAGAACCCGGCGGGCCTTTTGGGCGTTTACCTTGGCTTCGTCGATGGACGAAGGACGGGCCACCGCATCCCGAATTGCCATGGGGGTAATCTCGTTAAAGGCAATCCGCTGAATAGGCACTTTGGCGGTTTTAGCGGTGATGGCGTTCTTGAGATGCCAGGCGATGGCCTCCCCCTCCCGGTCGTTATCACTTGCCAGAAGCACCGTACCCGCCTTTTTGGCGTCCCCCTGGAGTTCCTTCAAAAGCTTGGCCCGGCCCCGGACAGTGATATACTCCGGCTCAAAGTCATGTTCCACATCTATGGCCAGCCGGGATTTGGGCAGATCGATAAGATGTCCCATGGAAGCCTTAACGGTATAACCGGGACCAAGGTATTTTTCGATAGTTTTAGCCTTGGCGGGGGATTCCACAATTACCAGGATCTTTTTGTTCCCTGCCTTAGCCTCGGTTTTTGATTTTTTTCCGGTTTTTGCCGCCATTAGCTATTCCTTCAATTCGATTTGGAGGGATCTCGCCAGGGACGACGCCAGGGCGGCCCCGCTAAAGGGAACCGGTTCCTTAGGACTATCCGCGGCTAATCCCCATTCTTTAAGAATAGTCTTCCCCGACGCAATTATCCCGGCCCCGTCGGAGGCAAGCCGCTTTGTTCCCTCACCCCGGACTATTCCGGCGGAGGCGACCCAGAGGTCCCTGCCCTGATCCAGGGCAAATTGGGCGGTGATCAGGGCGCCGGAATTCTGGGGCGCCTCCACAATAAGGATTCCCCGGGCAAGGCCGGCGATGATCCGGTTTCTGGCGGGGAAGTGCCATTTCCGGGGCTCTGTTCCGGGAGGATACTCACTCAGGAGGACCCCGCCGGTTTCGACGATGCGCCGGGCCAGCATCCGGTTCCCCGCCGGATAGATATGATCAAGGCCGGAACCGAGGACCGCGATGGTGGGGGCGCCTCCTTCCAGGTTTCCCCGGTGGGCCATGGCGTCTATTCCCAGAGCAAGACCGGAAACCACCGGAAGCCCCCCCTGGGCAAGTTCCCGGCTTATGTCATAGGCCTGGACCGCGGCGGCTCCCGAAGGCCGGCGGGTACCCACCACCGCCGCCAGGGGCAGTTCCGGGTTGGGGAGCCTGCCCCGGTAAAAAAGCAGCGCCGGCGGGTCCGGCAATTCCCGGAGCAGCGGCGGATAGGCCGCAGCGGCGTAGGGGATACAGCCTATCCCCGAAAGCCGGGCCCGGCGGCTGTCCTCTTCGGCGGCCCGCCGCGCCGTCTCCATATCAGGAGCAAGCCGCAGGGACCGGCCCAGGATATGTTCCAGATCCCGTTTCGAGAGCCGTACAAAATCTTCCTCGGCCTCAAATTGTCCGGCCAGAAGTATCCGTTCCAGGACGGAGATGCCCGGAAGCCGTCCTACAATCAGATCCAGCAAACCTCGTTTATCCATTCATCTCATCCATAATAAAGCGGCGGTTGTTTTCCGCCTCCGCTTTTTTGGTTTTATCCTTGGTAAAGGAAATGATCCTGTCATAGACATCCAGGGCCTCCTGCCGCTGTCCGGTCATATAATAGGCCCGGGCAAGTACAAACAGGGCGTCGGTATCGCTGCCCCGAAGCTCCGATACCCGCTGGAGATAGGGTATCGCCTCGGCGGGACGGTTCAGTTCAAACGCATAGAGTACCCCAAGGCCATAGCAGGGGCGGGCATAGGCATCGTCCAAGGCAATGGCCTGAAGGTAAGCCGATTCCGCTAGGCGGTAATACCGGGTCCGGTTTTCATTCTCCCGGCTTCCCCCGAAGTCCAGCGACGATTTTGCGGCGACGGCGGCGGAAACTCCGGTCATATAGAGGAGAGCCGCATCATCAGGATGATAGCGGATAGCCTGTTCCAGGGCGTCCAGGGCTTCCAGGTGGAGCCCCTTATCCTGGAGCCGGGATGCGAGGATCTTCCAGTACACTCCGGTCTGAGCCGCGGTCTTAACATAACGGTTCAGTTCCTCCTCGTAGAGGGCGATGGCCTGGCGGAGCCCCTCAATGGTTTCGGGCGGACCGCCCCGGGGGCTTAACTCTGCAATGGCCCCGGCCAGGGTATTCCGGTTCTTCGCCTTGGCATAGGTATAGGAAACTGCCGCCGCCACGGCAATAACGGCGATTATCAGAATCCCCGCTAAGGCCTCTTTTTTAACTTTCACCGGCGTACCCCCGCAGTTTTGGCATGTACCGCCGGTGGCTCTCCCTGAGGAGAGACACGTCCACATGGGTGTAGATCTGGGTGGTGGAAAGATCCGCATGTCCCAGCAGTTCCTGTACCGACCGTAGATCCGCCCCTCCGGCAAGAAGTTCCGTAGCATAACTGTGCCGCAGAGTATGAATTTTGGAACCTATGCCCGCCTGATCCGCCAGGACGGCGTAATTTTTCCATATCCCCTTCCGGGAAAGCCGCTTTCCCGTCCGGCCGATGAAGAGGGCGTTCCCCGGCCGCGCGCCCGCCAAAACGGGACGGCCTTCCTTTAGATAACGCCTGAGCCACCGGGCGGCTTCTTCCCCCAGGGGCACGAAACGTTCTTTGCTGCCCTTGCCCCGGACCCGGAGAAGTTCCCGGGAAAAATCAAGATCCCGGATATTGAGGACCGATGCCTCGGAAATCCTGAGCCCCGCCGAATAGATAAGTTCAAAGAGGGCCCGGTCCCGCAGACCCCGGGGCGTTCCGGTTTCCATCATCCCAAGAAGCTTATCCACCGTTTCCCGGCTGTGTACTTCGGGCAGATGCAGGCTTCTCCGGGGCAGTTCCAGCACCACCGCAGGATTATCGGACCGTATGCTTTTATCGTTCACGTATCTAAAGAAGGATCTGAGTATGGATACCGCTTTAGCGGCGGAACGGGCATCAATCCCGTCCCGGGTCCTGCGCAGATCCAGATACCGGACAAGAGAGGGAGAATCGGTCCTTTCAAGGGTAAGGTCCGTATCCTCAAGCCATGTCAAAAAACGGCGGATCTCCGCGCAATAGGTCTCCGCGGTCAGAGGGGAATGGCGTTCCACAGCGATAAGCCGGGAGTAATATTCCTTCAGATTTTCGTCTTTAGACATGGAATCTTCCTACGCGTTTTTTTCGGCGCTGTTCTTTTCAGCCCCTTCCCTTTCAGCGAATTTAGGATCCCTTATCACCGTGGGTACATCCAGATCGTCCTCCCGGTAACCCCGCCGGCCAAGAAATTCCTGGGGTCCCTTGGAACGGTTGTAGAGATTGATGAAATCCCCATAGGGAATAAAATCTCCGGCTCCGGGCTTGACCACTTCGAGGTTCTGGGGCTTCGGGACAAACTTTGCGGCCTCGTTCTGAAAACCCGTGGCAATTACCGTTACCTGAATCTTATCCGTCATGGTGGCGTCAACGGCGGTACCGGCGATAATCATGGCGTCGGGATCGGCGTTGGCGGTGATAATGTTGACCACATCCTGGAATTCCGCCAGGGAAACATCCTCCCCGCCGGTAAGATTGATAAGGATGTGCTGGGCCCCTTCAATGGTGGTATCCTCCAGGAGAGGGTTTTCCACCGCATTGGAGGCGGCCGCTTCCGCCCGGCTGTCCCCGGACCCGGCGCCTATCCCCATAAGGGCGTCGCCCTGGCCGTGCATGGTGGTCTTTACATCGGCAAAGTCAATGTTGATGATCCCCGGAACGGTGATCAGATCCGAAATTCCCTGTACCCCCTGACGGAGCACATCATCGGCCTTGAGGAAGGCTTCTTTGATGGGGGTTCTGCGTTCCACAATTTTAAGGAGATGCTGATTGGGAATGACGATGAGGGTATCCACCGCCTCCCGCATTTTATCTATCCCCTCCATGGCAAGGCGCATCTTATACCGGCCCTCAAAATCGAAGGGCTTGGTAACTACCCCCACGGTGAGGGCGCCGCATTCACGGGCCACCTGGGCGATGACCGGCGCCGAACCGGTCCCCGTACCGCCTCCCATACCGGCGGTAACAAAGACCATATCGGCGCCTTTGAGGGCGTTGGCGATCATCTCCCGGTCTTCCATGGCCGCCTTTTCGCCTACATCCGGCTTGCCCCCGGCGCCAAGACCGGCGGTCAGTTTTGCCCCGATGGGCAGCTTTATCGGGGCCCTGCTCAAGTTCAGAGCCTGTTGATCCGTGTTGGCGGCGATAAACTGCACCCGCTGTAAACCGCATTCAATCATGCGGTTTACCGCATTGGAACCGCCGCCCCCGGCGCCGATAACCTTGATAATCGTCGGGTTCGGCCCCGTTACTTTTTCTTCAAAAACCTGAATATTCATGTTCCCCTCCCAAATGTTTTTTACAGCAAGACCCCAAATCCGCTTTTAATGCATCCATTGAACTTGTCCGGAAACTGAAGTTTCCAAACAGCTCCATTCAAAAAAATTCCTTCCTCAGCCACTCCGTTAATTTACTAAAAAGAGAGGTCTGCCCCTTTTCCCCGGGACGAAGCTCGGCCCCGTCTCCGGTTTTCCCCTCCCGGCTTGCCCCTTCCAGAACCAGCCCCACTGCGGCGGCGTAGACAGGATTCCGGTACTCATCCACTAATCCCCCAACGGGCAGGGGAAAACCTACCCTTACGGGAAGCTTAAAGAGGTGAAAGGCCAGTTCCGCTGCGCCCGGAAGCTGGGAACCCCCGCCGGTAAGCACGATACCCCCGCCCAGGGGCCGGGCCAGGGAAAGCTTATCCAGCTTCTCCTTCACCATAGTAAAAATCTCCTCCATCCGGGGGCGGATAATCCCCAGGATCTGGGATTTAGGTATGGACAGGGGCGGCCGCCCCCCCACGCCGGGGACGATGATCTCGCCGTCCCTTTCGAGAAGCTCCTCCCAGCAGCATCCCGCATCAAGCTTTATCCGTTCCGCATTCTCAAAGGAAATATTTTTTATTATCGAGATGTCGCTGGTTACCTGGGCTCCCCCCGCAGGAATAGTGATGGTTGAGTAGGGCGTTCCCTGGGAATAGACCATTACGTCGGTGGTCCCCCCCCCAAGATCGATGAGGGCGGTACCCAATTCCTTTTCCTCCCCGGTCAGGGTGGCGCGGCCCGCCGCCAGGGTTTGGAGTATCAAATCATTAACCCTGAACCCCGCCCGGTTAACGCATTTGATAAGGTTCTGGGCGCTGGTTACGGAACAGGTGATGATGTGCACCTCCGATTCCAGGCGCACGCCAATCATATCCAGGGGATTCCGTATACCCTTCTGATCATCCACGATGTAAGCTTGGGGAATCACCTCCAGAACCTGACGATCCATGGGAATGACCACCGCCCGGGCCGCTTCCAGCACCCGGTTTACATCATCGTTTCCTATCTCCCGGGTTTCCCGGTTCCTGCCGGTAACCGCCACCACCCCCCTGGAGTTGATGCCGTCGATGTGGCTGCCCCCGATGCCGGTCCAGCAGGCATGTACCTCCCGGCCGCTCATCATTTCCGCCGCCTCAATGGCGGAGGCGACGGATTTGAGGGTGGCCTCAATGTTAACCACCACCCCCTTACGGAGCCCGGTGGAAGGACTAATCCCCACGCCGGTTATTTCGATGGTCCCGTTTTCATTTTGTTCGCCGATTACGGCGCAGACCTTGGTCGTACCTATATCAAGGCCGACTATTATATCTCCGCTAGCCAGAGGAAACCTCCTTCACCGTATACGACGCCGTCCCGGTCCTAAAATCAATCTCTTCCACATTGATATCCTTGTCCTTAAATACGTCTATAACCAATATCATATAACGGAGGAGATCCTCATTCAAATTGTTCCCTATCCTGACCTTCACCGGATTATGGACGGGATAGAGGACCAGATCAAAACCGTCATAGGCTTTCCGGTTGATCCGTATTTCCGAAAGGGCCGCCAGCAGTTCCGGTGCGCCGTCGCCGATTCGTTCCAGTTCCGTAAAAAATTCCGTAAATTCCGGGGGCAGCCGCATCCCTACCGCGGCCTGTTCGAAGATCAGTCCCGATATGATGGGCACGGAAGGGGAAAGATCCTCCAGGGACCCGGCGCTGCCTATCTTAAAGACCACCCCGTCTTTGTCAAAATAAACAGGCCGTATCTTCCCCCCTATACCCGCCAGAGACAGGGCCACCGCCCGCCGGCTTTCAAGCAGAATCTTAACTTTATTGGGAAACTGCTTGGTTACCTTGACAGCTCCCACCTGAGGCAGAGCCATGAGGGCCTCCTCTATTCTCCCGGACCGTACCGACACGTAGGAAGACTGTCCGTCTATCTCCGCCAAAGCCAGTACCGTCCCCCGGTCAATACCGGGAATCCCCGACACCTCCACCGAGGCCAAAGGCATGCAGGGACTTATCCCGGTAAGCCAGATAAGCTCCGCCGCCAGTATCAGCACTATGATCATGATCAGGCGCTTAAGGACCCTGTCCAGTTTTGATGACGACGCCGTTTTTGCGGAGATAAGTTCATCCGCATAAACATAACCGCTAGACATGTTTTACCTCCGGTTTCCCTTCGCTCCGGGAAACATTAACAATCAATCCGGCCATGAGCAGGGTAGTTGCCAGGGATGATCCGCCGGCGGAAAAAAACGGCAGGGGAATGCCGGTGGCGGGCAGGGAGCCGGAAACCACCGCAATATTGAGCAGAGTCTGGGAGGCGATCATGGTTACCATGCCGAAGGCCAGCAGCTTTCTAAAGGGGTCCTCCACCCGCAGAAAGGCCCGGTAACCCTGAACCGTAAAGATAACAAAGATCACAAAAAAGAGAAAAACCCCCAGCAGCCCCGATTCCTCCGCAAAGGACGAAAAGATAAAATCCGAATGTATTTCGGGAACACTGGCTATTTTCCGGGTACCCTGGCCAAGCCCCTTGCCCAGGAGACCCCCGGACCCTATGGTGAGGATGGAAGCGTGGACCTGATACCCCGCCCCCAGGGCGTCCCATTCGGGCCATATAAAGCTGATAAGCCGCCGTATACGGTGTTCCTTGGTCAGAATCAGCAGCGCCGACAGGGGCAGCAGGACCACCGCGGCGGCAAAGAAATACCTAAGCCGTACCCCGGCAATAAAAAACACAAAGAGTACATTCACCGCGATAAACACGGCGGTGGAAAAATTGTTCTCCAGGTAGATAAGTACAAAGAAAAGTCCCGTAACCAGTACCGGGGGCAGCACCCCTGCGGTAAAGGAATCGATCCGCTCCTTCTTTTTGTCAAAGATGTGAGCCAGGTAGAGGGGCAGCACGAGCTTGACCAATTCCGAAGGCTGATAAGTATGGGGCCCCAGCCTTATCCACCGGGCGGCGCCGTTTTTTACCACCCCGATCCCCGGTACAAGGGTAAGGAGGCAGAGCGCCGCCGTACCTATTACCAGAAACTTGATCCATTTCCGCAGAATCTCCAGGCGGATCCGGGAAGCCAGGAAGAAGAGAGCCAGCCCTGCTATCCCCAGAACGGCCTGCCGGGAAATAAAATAAAAGCCGTTTCCGAAAAAGCGCTCCGCAAAAGCATAGGAGGAAGAGTAGAGGGTAACCATACCAAGACCCGTAAGGAGGAGCACCCCCGCAGTCAGAATGTGGTCCCCCCTGGAGGCGCGGCCGGCGGCCTCCACGTTTATCGCATACGCCATTTTCCTGCTCATTGTATCTTCAAAGTCGAAAGGGCAATGACTGCAAACAAGCCCCCAAGGATCCAGAAACGGATAACCACCTTGGTTTCCACCCAGCCGGACAACTCGAAGTGATGATGAAGCGGAGCCATCTTAAAGACCCGCTTCTTCCGCAATTTATAGTACAGTACCTGTATAATCACCGAAGCCGCCTCCAGTACGAAGACCCCGCCGATAATCAGAATAAGTATTTCCTTTTTTATAATAAGAGATATGGTGGCGATAACCCCTCCCAGAGACAAGCTCCCCACATCCCCCATAAAAACCTCCGCGGGATAGAAATTAAACCAAAGGAAGCCCACGCAGGCCCCTGCTCCGGCAAAACAGAATACCGCCAGTTCCCCCGCTCCGGTAATATAGGGTATCCCCAGATAGGAAGAATAATCCGCCCGTCCCGAAAGGTAAGTAAGAACCCCCAGGGTAATAAAGACCAAAAAGAGCAGTCCCGCGGCAAGCCCGTCCAGACCGTCGGAGAGGTTGACCGCATTGGATTCCCCCACCAGGAGCAGCATAGCGAAGGGTATCCACCATACCCCCAGATCCGCTACGGGATTTTTAAAGAAGGGAATATAGAGGGCGGTGATTCCCTCCCCCTCCGAAAAATAGAGGATGAGGCTGATCCCCAGGGCTACCGCAAATTGGGCAATAAGCTTCCCCCTGGCGGAGATCCCCGTGGAATTGCGCCGGCTTACTTTGAGGTAATCGTCGATAAAACCGATAAGGCCGAAGGCAAGGAAGGCCCCCAGGGTAAGCCAAACCTTCTTGTTGTTCAAATCCTGCCAAAGCAGCATGGAGAATATTACGGGAAGGATGATTAGTACCCCTCCCATGGTAGGGGTACCTTCTTTTTTCAGATGGGTTTCTGGTCCGTCATCCCGGACGGACTGGCCTATTTTCAGCCGCCTTATGGCTTCGATGATCCGGGGACCAAACAAAAAGCAGATGAGCAGGGTGGTCAACGCCGCATAGGCCCCGCGGAAAGACAAATACTGAAATACATTGAAGGGGGTAAAATAACGTACCAGGGGATAGATAAACTGTAGAAACATCAAACCCCTCCTTGTACAGGCAGTTCCGCAGAAGCCAGAAGCCTGCCGGCCAGCCGTTCCAGGGCGCAGCCCCGGGAACCTTTAAGCAGGACCAAATCTCCGGGGCGCACAAAATCCGCCGCCGCCTGGGACAGCACATCTATACTACCGGTGTAAAAACAGGGAACCTTCCGCCCCCGGCAGGAGGAGACACAGCCTGAAACTTCGGCTTCTGCCCCAAGCCCGGAATAGTCCGGCGGCGGCGCCTCCAGCATGTCCCGGGCCGGGGCTGTTTCCGTTCCGTAGAGGAAGACCATGTCCGCTCTGGAAACGGCCAGGAGCCGGCCCAGTTCCCGGTGCGCCTCAGGGGAAACGGTCCCCAGTTCCAGCATGGATCCTATGATGTAGATCCTCCGGCCCGGCCAGAAAACCGCATCGCAGAAACGGATCGCCGCCGCCGCCGATTCGGGGTTGGCGTTATAGCAGTCCTGTACCACCGTTACCGATCCCCGGAGAATTTCGCCGCGGCCAAAAAGAGGCTTTACCGATTCCAGCCCCCGGCGTATGGCTGCGGCGCCGACCGGAACCGCCTTGGCAATGGCCGCCGCGGCCAGGGCGTTTTTTATGTTATGGGCGCCGGGAAGGCCGAAACGGAGGGGGCGTCCCTCCCAGTTCAGCTCAGTCCCCTCCAGCCCCAGTTCCCGAATGGACCCCAGTTCCCCGCAGGAACGGGGACCGTAAAAGACAGGCCGTCCCCGCAGATCACGGGCAAGGAAATCCCGGTACTCATCATCCTCAGGGATCAGGGCAAGTCCGGTTCCGGTAAAGGCGGAAAAAACCGCTTTTTTCTCTTGAGCTATCCCCTCCCTGCTGCCGATAATACCGATATGGGCGGAGCCTATGTTCGTGATTAAAGCAATATGCGGTCTAAGCACCGCCGCCAATGCTCCTATCTCTCCCCTGCGGTTCATCCCCATCTCGAAGATCCCTACCTGATGACGGGAACGGACGCCGAATACCGCCAGGGGCAGGCCGGTCTCCGAATTATAGTTCCCCGGATTGATAACCACCTCTTTTTCCGCGCCTATCATGGCGGCGGCAATTTCCTTGGTGGTAGTCTTTCCCGATGAACCGGTAATACCCACCCGGACAAGGCCGGGAAAACCGGACAAATAGGCCGCCGCCGCCTGCTGCAGGGCCTGCAGAGTATCCGCCGCCGTCAGGAGCAGTGCCCCGGCCCGGCGGGCCGTATCCTCAAGGGCCGGTTCCAGCCGGGACTCTGCCACCAGCGCCGCCGCGGCTCCCGCCCTAAAGGCGGCTTCCACATAGTCGTGCCCGTTCCGGACAGAACCGGCCAGAGCTACAAAGAGGGCGCCGGGACCGGCCTTTCGGGAATCGATACATACCGAGGAAAAACCCCGGATGGAGGGATTAAACGAGACAAGCCGCCCCCCCAGGACTGCCGCAAGCCGCTCAAAGGACATCAGGATCTCAGCCATCGCTGTCCCCTTCAATCCGAATTTGCAGAATCTCCTCGGGGGCCTTTTTTTGAAGCCCCAGATCGTTTTTGGCAATATACTCTATCCGTTCCGACGAAGAAAGTACCGCAATACCCGCAATAAGCCGCTTGTTGCTCTCTATCCACTCTTCCTGAATCGTTTCAAGGCGGCGCATTTCCTGTTCCAATTGGGCATACCGGGAAGACTGCAGGGCGGTTAATCCCAAAAACAAAGGTATGGTAAGGATTAAAAAATACATCAGTATGTACCGCCCCATCATTGACCATCCTCAAGCACTTTTTCTGCGACCCTGAGCTTGGCGCTCCGGGAGGGCGGATTATGCTGTATTTCCGTATCCGCTGGAGAAACCGCCTTCTTGGTCAAAATGGCAACTATCCGGCGGCCCTCACATCTACATATCGGCGCTTCCGGGGGACAGGTACAGTCCTTGTTTTTTTCCCGGAAAAAATTTTTTACAATCCGGTCTTCCAGAGAGTGAAAGGTGATAACCCCCATACGGCCGCCCACTTCGAGGACGCCCAGGGCCGCCTCCAGCAGATCCTTCAGCCGGGACAATTCTCCATTCACGGCGATACGCAGGGCCTGAAAGGTCCTGGTGGCGGGATGCATGGGGCCGTGCCGGCAAAAGGAAGGCACCGCCCTGCTTACAATCTCCGCCAGCGCCGCGGAGCCGGTGATAGTCCCCCTGGACCGGGCCGCCACTATGCTCCGGGCAATGCGCCGGGAATAGCGTTCTTCGCCGTTCCGGTAGATCAGATCCGCCAGATCCTTTTCGGGAAGCCGGGCAATAAGCTCCGCCGCACTGACTCCGGAGGAATTGTCTATACGCATGTCCAGGATCTCGTCCTTTTTCAGGCTGAAACCCCGGCCGGATTTTTCATAGTGATAGAGGCTGATCCCCAAATCCATGAGGATGGTATTGGGCCGCTTGCTGTCCCGGGGAAATTCCGCAAAGAATTCGTGGGACCAGCCGCAGTAAAAATGCACCCTGCCGCCGAATTCCCGCAGCCGTTCCCGGGCCCGTTCCTGTATGTCCCGGTCGGCGTCGATACCGATAAGCTTAAGATCCGGAAAACGGGATAAAAAGGCGAAGCTGTGCCCCCCCTCGCCCAGGGTAGCGTCCACCATAAGTTCCCGTTCCTTCCGGGGGGCGAGGTATGCAATCGTTTCTTCCAGTAACACCGGAGTGTGGACAATCTCCACTTTTACTTCCTATAAAAACAGATCTACCGGTCCCATCTCTTCCAGTACATCCATGAGGGTATCCCCACTGGAATTCTGGTAAGCCTGATACCGCCGGGTATCCCATATTTCCAAGCTCTCCCCGCTGCCAAGAATAACGCAGTCCTTGGTCAGCCCCGCATACTCCCGAAGGCTTTGGGGAATAGCCACCCGGCCGGATTTATCAATCTCCGTCTCCTGGGCGGGAACGATAAAATGATGCTGTACCAGGGAAGCCTTTTTCAAAGAAAGGGAAGTGTTTTTGATCAGCGTGGAAGAAACTTTTTCCCACTTTTCCGGGGGCAGCAGCCAAACATAATCGTCGATACCCTTGGTAAGGATCAGTACGTTTTCCTGCAGCTTCTCCCTGAGGCGGGAAGGAATGCTTACCCTGCCCTTGTCGTCCAGGGTATTGTTAAACTCGCCGGTTAAAAGATCCACTTTTTCCCACTTTTCCCCACTGTTTTACATTATTTCCCTATAAAGAATTTCCGTCAATAAAGAATTACAGAAAAAATTATAAATAGTGAAAAAAACTGATAAAACGGCTATACCCTTGTTTAGTGAAGGTATACGCCGTTCATACGAAAGGCCCGGCCCCTTGAATTTGAAGCCGGAAATTCCGCGTCTTGTGTATGTAAACGAAAAGGTATTATCATCCCCCCATGTTCATAAACGAGTACTTTATCGTTTTTCCCGAGGGGGATGTACAGGAAATTTCCGGAAGGCTTTCTTTGAACGATCTGGTAGATGTAAACGGCAGACCCCTGGAACTGCCCCTGCCCACCAACCGGATGATCGTATTCAGGGTTTCCCGTATCAAAACCAATGAAAACAAGGGGGGTAATGAAACCTATCATTTCCTGGAACTGATGAGCGCCGACGAGCTTCGCCCCTATACACAGTCCCGGGATGTGCGGACCAGATACCTGTGAGCACCGGTACCGGACATGAAAGCAGCCTCCACCGGGCGCTTAAATTCCGCTATGCCGGGGAGGGAGAGACCGAAATAATCCGGGGAAGCTATGTATGCGACGGTCTCAGCCCGGCAGGAGAATTGATCGAAGTTCAGACCGGCAGCTTCGGCCCCCTCAAGGCCAAAATCCCGGAACTGGTCAAATCCGGCAAGGTCCGGATCATTCACCCCATCATCACCCGGAAGATCATCGAACGCTACGATCCCGCCGGAACCCTCATCTCCCGCCGGACCAGTCCCCGGAAGGGCACCATCTGGGATCTCTTTAAGGTCCTTATCTATGCGCCGGACCTGCCGCTGCTGGAGGATCTGGTCATTGAGCTGGCCCTGGTGGAAACCGAGGAAAGACGGATCAGGGACGGCCGGGGTTCCTGGCGCCGGGGCGGAGACAGTATAGTAGACAGAATCCTAACCCGGTACGGGGAATCGGTTTCCTTAATCCGCCCTGCGGACTACCGTCTCTTTGTTCCCTTTCGGGACGGGGAATCCTTTACCGTCAAAGAATTGGGAGAAAGGGCCCGGATACCTACCGCCATTGCCCGGAAGACCCTCTATGTGCTTACCAGGATAGATCTGGTGGAACGGATCGAAAAACGGGGCAATTCCTGGGTATACCGGATAAGGCGGAGCAGAAAAAAAACAGCAACGGCAAAAAAAACAACTAAAGGGAAGAGAACCTAAAAAAGGACCGCCCGGCGGCGGCCCTTTTCAACTAAAACGCAGCTACCAGGCGTCTACCATATCGTCGGCGTCACGGTCATCCTCGGCAAAGAGGTCCGTAACCGCCCGGAGATCGTCAAAATAAATGTAGTAACTGCCGTAGGCTTCCATAGGATCGCAGTCAATTCTGAAACCGGTGATCTTAATCCCCATCTGGTTATTGTAATGGTAACTGCGCTGGACTATGCCCTGTTCCCCGTCCCCTGACTGGGGGGGGATCGCCACGGTGAGCTTCTTCCAGCCCTGGAAATTAAGCTTACCCACATAGAGTTCAAAGTTCCTGCCATAAAAGTCCTGGAGCAGCAATTTTAGCTCATGGTTAAAGTTACGGCCCACAACCCAAACGGAAATGGTCTTGGTGATGCCCTCGATGGGGATGGGCCGCTGGGGATACAGGGTAAAGCTGGTATAACCCCGGTGAATAAAATCTATCCTCGTACCCAGTACATACTGATCGGGGATGTTCAGATCCCGCTCATCCTCTATGGCCTGTTTACCCAGGGGGCCGCCTTCAAAGAGCCGGGTCGTGGTAAAACCGTCGTCGGAAGAGATGGAAGATTTCCAGTATCCGTCGAATTCAAACTTATCCACGGAAATCTCTTTCAACTTCTGCTGAGCTACGTCAATACCCAGGGTCCCGGCGGTGGGAGTGCCTATTTCATTCTGGGCAAACAGAAACCCGGCCAGGGAAAAGAGCAGAACCGCCGCAAAGTATCGTTTCATGTTTGGTTCCTCCTAATTAAGTGAGCCCCAAAGATCCTGAATATGCTCAGGATCATTCAGCTCGTCGCCGTCGTACAAGGATTCAAAGGTATCGGTGAGCGCTTTGAACTGATCAAAATAGATATAAAAATTATCCACCCGTTCCGCCGGAGTGGTCCAGATGCGGAATTTGACAAATTTAAGGTAAATCGAGGTTTTATCCGGCGCACTCACAAAGGTATCCGTGGTAAGATCCGGCAGAATCCGGTTTCGCTGGGGAACATTAGAGGGAATCCATGTTCGCAGATTCCGCCAACCCTGGAAACCCACATTCCCCAGGTGGAGAACATGAATTACCCCCTGGTAATCTCTAAGGTAGGCTTCAATATAATAGTTAAGGTTTGAACCCCACACCCACAAATCCAGATAATGGGCCCGGCCGGGGATGGGAATTTCGTAGGGTCCCGCATCTTCCCCGCCCTCTTTGAGCACCGGATAGATGTCTATCCAGTTATAACCCCGGCGGTCAAACTTGCCCCAAATACCCAGGCTCTTCAATTCCCGGCCCTGGCGATTGGTACCGAACAGCGCCTGAGGCCAGGCTTCCACCAGATTCAATTTAGGAAAGACATTGTCATCCAGCCTGGTGGCAAACCTGCTGTGATTCTCTTTCCATTCGTACTTTGAGTCACCGTCAAAACTATCCATGATAAATGATTCAAGATTAACGGTATGCTCATCACCGAAAACTGACGATGCTGTTATGCATGCTAAAAATACCAGGCAAACAGCTATGAAACCGCGATGTTTCATCCCATACTCCTTTTTCCATGTTGGGAAACGAGGTTAAGGTAGATTATATTTCCTTATAAGTCCTTTGTCAAACCTCTCCGCACGATTTTCCGGTATTCCCCAAAAATTTACGGTCCTATTGAGTGTACAGCCTTTTTAAGACTCTGTAAAACCCCCTTTTCCGTTATTCGCCCTTTCAAAACAAGCGCCTTCGACGGAAGGGGGCCGAAATTCCCCCGGACCGCCATTTCTACCGCCTCCGCCGCCAAAGCCCAGGGGGAATCATCAAAGATCACCTGACATTCCCTGGGGATCAGGCCCGGATCGGTCCAGGAAAAGAGGACTGACGGCGCCCGGCTGAACCGGGTAAGGAGGAATGAACTGGGACCGGCGATTACCATACAGTCCGCCCGAAGGGTGATCTCTTCACTCCCGGCGGCATATTGAGGCGTTCCCTCGTAGCCACGGGCCCTCAAACCTTCAAGAAAAAACTTCCGCTCCGCCGGAGAAGGCTCTCCCAGAACCAGAACCGTCCCCTCCGGGGCCAAAACTGCGGCGCAGAGGCCGGCCCGGTAAAAATCCGCCTCCGTATCCGTGGGGATAAAACCGGGAATATCCGTTCCATCCCGGCCTCTGCCCCCCAATACCGCCAGAGGTATCCGGGGGAAGCGCCGGGCATAGCGCCGGGCCCCCTGATAGTACCGGTACGGGAAAAGCACGCAATAAGGAGACGGAAGGGCCTCTTCTACCGCAAAGGCAGCCAGATCCGCCCCGGCGTCCCCGGCGATTTCCACCGTTTTAAGGCGGCGAAAGAGCCTGAGGGAAAGCTCCAGCCGCTTCACCCGGCTCCGGCCGCGGCCGTAGAGATCCTCAAAGGGGGCGTCCGTAACCAGAAGCACCGGGGAACGGATAAAAAACGCCGCGGTCAGAACCAAAAACACGGCAAAAACCGCAAAAAACCCTGCTCTGAATACGATTTTCCCCATGTACCACTTATAGCAGGTATTTGTATGTTTTTATACGGATCTTCGCTTAGGATGCCGTCCCTTTGGGTTACGCAAACCGTTGACTTAGGGCCTTTCCATGTCCTAGTATTAAACAAACACCACTAAGGAGTAATATATGACCAGTTATAAAGAATTGGGTTTGGTGAATACCGTAGATCTATTTAAGAAAGCGGTAAGCGGCGGCTATGCATTGCCGGCCTATAATTTCAATAATATGGAACAGCTTCAGGCTATTATTCAGGCCTGTGTGGAGACTAAATCTCCGGTTATCCTCCAGGTTTCCTCGGGGGCCCGAAAATACGCCAACCAAAATCTGCTGCGGAATATGGCCAGAGGGGCGGTGGAGTATGCCCACGAGCTGGGCTGTGATATTCCCATCGTGCTTCATCTTGACCATGGGGACAGCTTTGAACTCTGTAAAGACTGTATCGAAACGGGCTTTTCTTCGGTGATGATCGAAGGTTCCCACCTGCCCTACGATGAATACGCAGCTCTCACCAAGAAGGTCTGCGAATTTGCCCACTCCCGGAAAGATTATGTCTCCGTAGAAGGCGAGCTGGGGGTTCTGGCGGGGGTGGAGGACGATGTTTCCGCGGAACACAGCCACTATACCCAGCCCGAAGAGGTCGAAGATTTTGTAAAGAAGACCGGGGTTGATTCCCTGGCCATCTCCATCGGTACCAGCCATGGCCGGACCAAGTTTAAGCCGGAACAGTGTACCAGGGACGCCAACGGCATCCTGATTCCCCCTCCCCTGCGTTTCGATATTCTGGAAGAAATTGAAAAGCGAATCCCCGGTTTCCCCATCGTACTCCACGGTTCTTCTTCGGTGCCTATCGAGTATGTTAAAATCATCGAACAGTTCGGGGGAAAGTTGAAGGATTCCGTAGGAATCCCCGAAGAACAGCTCCGCAAGGCCGCCAAAAGCGCGGTCTGTAAGATCAACATCGATTCCGACGGCAGGCTGGCCATGACTGCCATGATCCGCAAGGTCTTTGCGGAAAAACCCGACGAGTTCGATCCCCGGAAGTATCTGGGTCCCGCCCGGGACGAGCTTAAAAAGATGTACGCCGAAAAAAACAAAAACGTACTAGGCTCGGCGGGCCGGGTTTAACTATCGGCAGGTTAAAGCCTTAACCGGGGCTGCGCCGTGCTGTAGGATTAGCGGGACACGCTTTTGTATGCAAATCCGGGCGGACTCCCGCCGGGAAACCGCCGGCGTTCTGTCCTTCACCTGGATAGTCCTCAAAACCGGCGGCCCGCCATTATCCCGCCGGCGAAGAGGAAGGGGTAACCCGCCTCGGCGTAGGGTTCTATATAGTAATGTTTCTGCAGGGGGAAACGTATCCCCAGGGTAAGGCCGGCAAAAAAGACCGTTTCAACCTTGGCGTTTTTGATGACAAACCCCGTGCCAAGATCAAACTGGGCAAAGAATTCCGCCCATTCCGGGGTAAAGTAGTACCAACGGACCAGCCCTTCCGGTTCCAGAGAAAAACTGCCGCCGGTAATGTAATAATTGGAAGTGAATTTTACCCCCGCCGCGGTGCTTTCCTTTATCCGGTAATCAAAGCTAAAGCCGCCCCCGGTGGCGGGCCCCCTGGTAAAGCTATAACTACCCTCAAGGCCCCCTCCCAGGGCATAGTTTTTCTCCTGGGCGGCGGCGTCAATGCAGACCGTCAGGGTCAGAACCAGCAAGAGGGGCCCGCACAAACGCCCAATCCGGCCTGCGGACCGCTTCATCTCCGGTTCCGGAAAAAGGATATAACCACGGAAAGACCCATGGGTATAAGGGTAACGCAGAGAAACCCCATTCCCAGAATCAGTTTCTGGGAAAAGAAGGCCCAATAGGCGGTGGCCGCCAGAAAGGGCAGCGCCGTAATGCCTATAACCGGCAGAATAACGATGCAGCCGAAGCCGTTTTGAGCTATCCGTAAAAGAAAGGGTATCCCCACGGCTATGGCGGTCCAGAGAACGGGAACCAGTACCAGGAGGGAAGGATCTTTCACGGCGCTCCAGTTTACCGAGCGGATAGCGGCCCCGGGGATGAGCCAGAGCAGGGCGAAGTTAGTCAGGTCGTCGGGGCCGGAAAAGAGACGTAAAGCCATCAAGAGCCCCCCCAAAATAAAGGGCAGCACTGCGGGAAGGCTTACAATGTCGATACAGGCGCTTACCCACCGGGAAAAGCCAAAACCCCCGGCGTTGATAAAAGAACCCAGAAAAAACTGAATCAACGCCACGATACTCCCCAAAAGCAGGGCCAACACTCCTCCGGCGCTGGAGTCTTCCGAAGAAATCGAAGTCCAGAAGAGGTAAAGCAGAGGAGTCCAGAGGAAACAAAAAAGACTCATAGCTTTAAACTAACACAGCGCCTAACGGTCCGCAAGACGCTTCAAACGCCGCAGGGGACCGGACGGCTGGACATAATTTTCTCAATTTGATATACTAAATCTGGTTCCGGTACCCGTTACGCCGGAAACCGCAGTTTTCCCGGTATCGGGAGAACCGAGGAGGTCAGTTGGCGGATAAGGATTTACGGATTAATGAACAGATTCGGGTGCGGGAAGTCCGGCTCATCCAGGATGATGGGGAGCAGCGGATAATGGCTACCGCCGCCGCGCTTGAACAAGCCAGGGAGCAGGGTCTCGATCTGGTTGAAGTCGCCCCCCAGGCGGCCCCGCCGGTGGTGAAGATACTGGATTATGGCAAGTTCAAATTCGAAAATGAAAAGAAAGTTCGGGACTCTAAAAAAAGGCAGAAGCTGCTTAAATTAAAAGAAATTCGGATGCAGCCTAAAATCGATGAACATGATTTGGACTTTAAGTCCAAACACGTCCGGGAATTTCTTGACGAAGGCAACAAGGTCAAGGTGACGGTTCGTTTCCGGGGCCGGGAGCTGGCCCATACCGAGCTGGGATTGGTTGTTTTGAAGGATGTATTACAACGTATCGAAGGGGAGTACGTGATGGATAAGCCGCCGATCATGGAAGGCCGTTTTATGTCCATGGTATTAAGCCCCAAATCCAAGAAGTAGAGGTTTACCTATGCCGAAAATGAAAACGAAAAAAAGCGCCGCCAAGCGCTATTCCTTTACGGGGACAGGGAAGGTCAAATACAAAAAGCAAAACCTTCGCCATATTCTTACCAAAAAAACCGCGAAACGGAAGCGGAATCTTCGTCATGCCGGTATCTTGTCCGCGGATAACGTATCGGTCATAAAAAAACGTTTATTACCCTACGGATAAGGAGACACAGCTATGCCAAGAGCGATAGACGGTTCCAAACGAAAGGACCACCGGAAAAAGATACTAAAACAGGCGAAGGGGTATTGGGGCCGCCGCCACTCAAATTATAAAACCGCCAAAGACGCGGTTACCAAATCCCTGTTTTACGCCTACCGGGACCGGAAGGACCGCAAGGCCGATTTCCGCCGGATCTGGATAATCAGGATTAACGCGGCCTGCCGGGCGGAGGGGATTTCCTATTCGCGGTTGATCAACGGCCTTGCCAAGGCGGGGATCGGGATAAACCGGAAAGCCCTGGCCGCTTTAGCCGTGGAAGATCCCGCCGCCTTTAGCGCGGTGGCAACCCGGGCGAAAAACGCCCTGCCCCAGGAAGCCGCAGGCGGGGCAAGTTAAGGAGCGGTTATGGTAACCTTTGAGCAAGTCAAATTATTGGAAACCAAGGTCGCAAAGGCGATTGATTTTGTGGACCGGGTGGCTGGGGAAAACGCCCTGTTGCGGGGAAAGCTGGAAACCTACCAGAAACGGATTGGCGAGCTTGAGGTTTTGATTCAACGTTTTAAGGATGATCAAAGCCGTATCGAGGAGGGGATTTTATCAGCCCTGGATAGGCTGAGCCGCTTTGAGGCCGAGGTGGAGCAGACCATTTCCCCGGTTTCGGGGGAAGCTGAAGTCCGCCGGGAAAGCGTCCCGGCGGAAGCCGTGGCGCCGCCCTCCCCCACCCCCGGGGAAAACCCGGTCGCGGCGGCCTTGGAGGAAGAAACCAGCGAGGAAGATGAGGACACGGCTTCCCCGGACAATATCTACATGGCGGAACAGCCGGAGGAGGCCCTTATCTTTGACACCGGGACAGAAGAAGATGCCGATTTAGGGGCGGATGAAATCACCGCGCCCGTCGATGACGGGGTGGATCCGGCGGAACTGGATATTTTTTAAGGAGATGGGGTGCCGAAAAGCGATCTTCGTATCGATATTTTGGGGACTTCCTTTTCCATCGCCGCCGATGAGGATCCCGCATATCTTGAAAGTCTCTTACACCAGTACCGTATCGTTATAGAAAACACCCGTAAAATCACCAGCTTGGATGACCCCCTGAAAATCGCCATCATCGCGGGTTTTTTGTTATGCGACGAAATACAAAAAAAGTATAAAACCTTTGGCGAAGCCCAGGGTATGGCGGAAGCCGATTCCCAGGAGGCGGAGAAGCTGACCAACGAGCTTATCATCCGCCTGGACGAGGCCCTGAACAAACGGGCCTAAGCCCGCTTGTTCCCGAGGCGCGGTTATGGCCTTTCTTTTTCCCTTAAAAAACCAGGTAAAACAATACGATTGGGGTTCCCCGGTGTGGATTCCCCGCTTACTGGGCCTTCCCAATCCTTCCGGCGAACCCTGGGCCGAACTTTGGATGGGGGTTCATCCGGGGGGCCCCTCCGAGGCGGCGGCCGCGGGACAAAGCCTGCCCCTGCCGGAGCTTATCGCCCGGGACCCCCGCAAATTGCTGGGCGAAAAAACTACGGCGGCCTTCGGGGGGCTTCCCTTTCTGTTCAAGCTTTTGGCGGCGGAAAAACCCCTTTCCATCCAGGCCCACCCCAACAAGGATCAGGCCCGGACCGGTTGGGAGCGGGAAAACCTCCGGGGAATTCCGCCGGATGCCCCGGCGCGGAACTACCGGGACCGGAACCACAAGCCGGAGATCCTCTGCGCCCTCAGCCCCTTCACGGCCATGTGCGGCTTCCGGGAGCTTCCCGATATCAGATCCGGTCTGGATTGTTTTGCCCGGGAAGCCCCGCCGGAGCTGCGGAAGGTCCTGGATGCTCTGAGCCGTATCCTGGAGGAGGCCCCGCCGGGTGAGGATGGGGCTGCTTCGGCGCTTTCCCGCTTTTTATCGGAGCTTTTTTGTCTTTCCGGCGGGGAAAAAGAGGCCCTGTCCCGTTACGCCGCCGCTTCCGCGGCGGATCTATGCCGCAAGTACCCTGATCGGCGGGAAGAGTGGGAAACCGTCGCCTATTTTGCCGCCCTCTACCCCGGAGACCCGGCGCTGCTTTCGCCCCTCTACCTGAACCTGCTGCACCTGGAGGCCCAGGAGGCCCTGTACCTGCCTGCGGGGGTACTCCACGCCTACGTCCGGGGCTTTGGGGTGGAACTGATGGCCAATTCCGACAATGTCCTCCGGGGGGGGCTGACGGCGAAACACATCGATATGGAAGAACTCCTCCGGGTATTGCGGTTTTCCCCCTTTAAGCCCCGGATTTCCCGGCCCAGTGCGGGGGACGACTATTTCCGCTACCCCGCCGAATGCCGGGAATTTTCCCTCACCCTGCTGCGGGGAACCGGGGGAAGCCGGGTTTTTCCCGGTATCGGGCCGGGAATCGTGGTAGTTACCCAGGGGGAGGCGGTTTTTTCCAGCCCCGGGGAAGATGAAACAAGGCGGCTCCGGCAAGGGGAAAGCGCCTTTATCGCTACCCGGGAAAAGCCCGGGGACCTGAGGCTGTCCGGGACCTTTACCCTCTACGCCGCCGGGGTGGGCAGGGCGGATCAGGAACAGGCCGGGGGTTTGGGGTGAAAATTTTGGTGGACGCCGATTCCTGCCCCCGGCCGGCCCGGGAGCTTTTGCTTCGATCCGCCGCAAAGACCGGGGTTACCACCAT
>JAISMC010000066.1 GCA_031276965.1 Treponema sp. | reverse complement strand
GGTAAATTCCGAAATCAACTTTGCTTTGGGGATGGCCCCTCCTGCGAATGAAGATACCCAGGAGCAAGCTCCCGGGTATCTTCGTTGGAGAGGAAATTTATTATACAGGCTGGGTCCATCCCCCGATCCGAAAATCGGAGTACAATATTTTCAGTGGTGGTAAATTTTCCGGAGCAAGCGCGAACCAAAGGTTCGACGGGGTATGGACCCGGCCCTCCAATCAACATGACCAATCTCCGGTAAAAAGAATCTCCGGCTCCAGGGTGATATTCAGGGCGGCCTCTACCCGCAGGATCAGCTCCTCCGTCAAGGCCCGGATATCCGCCGCCGTGGCCGTTCCGGTATTGATGATAATGTTGCCGTGGAAGGGGGCCACCGCGGCCCCCCCCACTGCAAAGCCCCGGAGGCCCAGTTCGTCGATAATCTTTCCCGTGGGTTTACCGAAGGCCCGGTTGTTTTTGAAGGCCGAACCCGCCGAAGGAAAGCGGTAGTGGCCCTTTTCTTTCCGGTCCCGGCGGTGATCCGCCATTTCCCGGTATATTTCCTCCGGGGGGCGGGGCTTTAGGGTAAATTGTGCGGATAGGATGAGAATCTCCCGGTTTTGAAAGGGGCTTTTTTTATAACCAAAGTCCGCAGCATCGAAGGGCAGGGCAAGAGGTTTTAGGGCTTCGTCCAGTATTCCGGTCTCCGTCAGCAGGTCCGAAACGGACCTTTCGTAACAGCGGGCGTTCATCCACACCGCTCCTCCGGCGGAGCCAGGCATCCCGGCGAGGAACTCCATTCCCGAGAGGCCGGCGGCGGCGGCGGCCTCCGCGGCGGCATCCACCGCCGTACCGGAACGTACCTTCACATACCGGTCTCCGCCGGTCCCTTCCCCGAACTCCCAGCCGGTCCAGCCGGAGGTATCCAGGACTATACCCCTGATACCCCGGTCGGCGATCACTAGGTTGGCCCCTCCTCCCAGGATGAATACCGGGACCCCCCGGGAACGGGCGGTCCCAAGCAGGGCCGCGGCAAATTCGGGGAATCCCTCCCCCCGGGGCCGGACCCAGAGATCCGCCGGTCCCCCTACCCGAAAAGTGGTATGCCGGGACATGGGTTCATCGTAAGCCAGATCCCCCGTAAAAGGAACCGGTATCATTTCCATAAGGAAGCGAAGATCCGCCATGGGTTCATAATAGCCTATAAATACAGCAAATACAGCCGTTGACAAAGGCCGGAAAGGGTCCCTATACTTTTATGAGTACGCCTTTCCGGGCGTACCTGGACGGCTTTACCGCTTCGGGGGTATGCCGCTCGTCCGCAAAAATCGAGGATTTAATGGCCAATCCACTGCAGCTAACTTTTGTTAACTTCCAGAAAGACTCATACATTGTAGTTGAGGGTAAACAGAATGCGGACCGCTTCTTTATAATCCGCCAAGGCAAAGTGCGGGTCTCCAAGGATGTGGAGGTCGTTGCGGAGGAGGGGGGCAATGTGCTGGGACCCGGAGATTTCTTCGGGGTTGTTTCCACCATGTCTTCCCACAGCCATATCGAAACTGCCCGGGCTTTAACCGACGTTACTCTCATCTCGGTTCAGAAGGAGCAGTACGGCCAGCTTATCCAGAACAATACCCCGGTGGCCATGAAGATCATCCTCCAGTTCTCCCGGCGCATGCGTTACCTGGACGAGGCTCTTACCCGGCTTACCCTAAAGAATACCGCGGACAATGATTTTTCCCATCTTTTTAAGGTGGGGGAGTACTACGCCAAACAGAGCCAGTATAACCAGGCTTACTATGCATATTACAAATATCTTAAATACTGCCCCCGGGGAAATGAGGTGGATCTGGTCCGGAAACGGATGATGAAAATTGCCCCCTATGCCAAAGCGGTAAAGCTTGATTTTAAGACCGATGAGTTTACCCGGAGGTATCCTAAGGATTCCATGCTGTTCTCCGAGGGGGAGCCCGGGGACGAGCTCTACATTATCCAGAAGGGGTCCGTTAAGATTGCCAAAATCGTGGATAATAACGAGGTGCTCCTGGCGGTGCTTAAGACCGGAGATATCTTTGGGGAGATGGCCCTTCTTGAATCCAAGCCCCGGGCGGCCTGCGCGGTGGCCTATGAGGACTGCCAGGTTCTGGCGGTAAACCGGGCTAACTTTGAACGCATGGTAGGAACCCAGCCGCAGATTATCGCCCGGCTTACCATCCTCCTGGCGGAGCGGATCTGGTTTATCTACAAGCAGCTGGCCAATACCTTGATCTCCGATCCCTTGGGCCGCATGTACGACGCCCTCCTGATTCAGCTGGAAAAAAACAGGATACCCCTGGACCTGGCCCAGTCCTATACCTTCGATTTCGGCCCCAAGGAACTGGTAAATATGGTGGGGCTTCCCCAGGGGGACGGCGCCCTGGTTCTGCGGAAGATGCTGGAAAATAAAAAGGTCCAGGTTATCAAGGATAAGATCTATACGGCGGACGTTACCGAGGTTATCAAACAAACCGAATACTACCGGAAGATGCAGAAAATCGAAAAGTCCCGCCGGGAATCTACGGTGTGGAATTAACACCTGTGCAGGACCGCTTGCGGTTTCGGGGCGGGATAGTTCAATGCCCCCCTTCCGTCTTGCGGCGGGGAGGTTCATTCTTTTCCGGCTTTTTGCCGATAGTATACCGGTGAAATACTTTATTCGCAGGCGGGTCCAATGCCCAAGAGTCCGTCTTGCGGCGGGGCTGCTGTTTTTTTACTGTATGCTGTTTTCCCCCCTGTTGCTTTGGGCTCAGGCCAATCCTGACGGCCGGCGGATCACCCTGCCGGAACCTCAGAAGGACAGGGCGGAACCGCGGACCGAGGTTCTGCCCAGGGAGTTCCGGAGGATGAGCCTGGGTATGGGTCTGGAGGATCTCAAAACCGCCCTGCAGCGGGACGGGCTCTTTCATTTCCGGGGGGACCGGGACGTTTCCTTTCTTCCCTCCGGGGAGCAGAACCTGGTGGAAACCACGGGCTTTTCCTTCATACGCCGGGCCTTCTTTCAGCTGCGGGAAGGGCAGGTTTTCATCATGGCCTTTGTTCTGGACCCTTCCCTCATCGACCACTACTCGGTGTTTACCGCCTTTGTAAAGAAGTACGGCGAGCCGGTCCGCCTTGATCCCAAGCAGGCGGTTTGGGAAACCGAAGATACCCGGGTCTCCATTGAACGGCCCCTCACGGTAAAGTACATCGACATGAAGGTATTCAAAGAACTTATCGATCAGTCCGAAGTTGAAGCCTCGGGAGAAGTTTTCCTGCGTCAGGAATTCCTTGATGAATTTTAAGCCCATCCTTCCCGGCTCCGGAGGATTCCGGCTTCTTCACCGCCGCATTGTTTTATTTTGGGCGCTCCTGTCTTCCCTGGGCAGCCTGAGCTGCGTTCCGGCGGGACAGGAAATCCTGACTGTACGGGAGCTTACCATCGAAACCGTTTCCGGAACGGTGGTACCAATTAGCGCCGAAATTGCAGTTACCCCAAAGGAACAGGCTGCGGGCCTGATGAACCGGAAGAGCCTCCCCGACGGGAAGGGTATGCTTTTCGTATATGCCAAAGACGAACTTATGTCTTTCTGGATGAAGAATACCCTTGTCCCCCTTTCCATTGCATTTATCGCCTACGACGGCAGAATTCTCGAAATACGGGATATGAAACCCCAGGATCTTACCCCCGTGCGGTCTACCCGCCATGTCCGTTACGCCCTGGAAGTTCCCCAGGGCTGGTTTGGCCGGGCCGGAATTGCCGCCGGGGACAGACTGATCCTGCATGAAGATTAAGTCCTAGGAGTTTGTTGCGCTTCGCGCACAAAACCCTCAAAAATCGCCGGTAAGGCAATTTTTGCCTTGTAAACTCCGTTCGGACCAAAGGTCCGCGGATGCCGGATAATCGTGGTTTTTATGGTTTTTTCAACGAAAAAAGCCATAAAAACCTACAAGTGCAACAGGCTCCTAGAGAAAGCTTACCGGATCTACATCTACTTCCAGGTAGACCTTGGCGTCCCTGTCCTGTTCATACCGGGCCAGGGCGGAGCGGGCCGTTCCATGGATGGGCCCCATGGAGGAACCCCGGAGGATGATCTGCCGACGGTGGTTTCCTGCGATAATGCCGATGGGACATTCCACGGGACCCAGCATCTCCGTGCCCTCCGGCAAAAGGGGGCCTGCAATGTCCGCCATATGTCCGGCGGCGGCCTCCGCCCGGTCCGCCTCCCTGGAACGAAACGTAAAACGGATAAGCCTGGTATAGGGAGGAAAGTTTAAAAGTTTCCGCTGGGCAAGCTCCGCGGCAAAGAAACCCGCTACATCCAGGGAACAGGCCCGGAGTATGATGGGGTCCCGGGGACGCAGGGTCTGAACGATAACCTTGCCGTCAGGGAAATAACGGCCCGCCCGGCCCGCTACCTGTACTATAAGGGAGAAAGTCCGTTCCGCAGCCCGGAAATCCGGGATCTGGAGCCCCGTATCGGCCAGGACCACCCCGACCAGGCGTACCCCGGGGAAATTAAGCCCCTTGGCTACCATCTGGGTTCCCAGGAGCAGATCGATTTCTCCGGCCTTAAAAGCCTCCAGGGTTTCCCGGAGACTGCCCTTCCGGGCGGTACTGTCCGCATCGGCCCGGCGGATACGGAGATCCGGAAAAGTACGGCGGACTTCCTCTTCTATCATCTCCGTACCTATCCCGGTAAAACCCGCCTCCAGAGAACCGCATTCGGGGCAGTGGGCGGGGGGAGACGTGGAATATCCGCAGTAATGGCAGACCGCCCGGCCCCGGGATTTATGGTAGGTCAGGGAGACCGAACAGCGGCGGCAGGTCAGCTCAAAACCGCAGGCCGGGCAGTGGTAGTAATAGGCGAAACCCCGGCGGTTGAGAAAGAGTATGGTCTGCCGGCTCATCCGGGCGGTAAGACGTATCTCTTCCTTCAGTTCCCTGGTCAGACACCCCTCGCTTCCCTCAAGGCTGACGGGCAGAATCTCCGGGGGACTTCCTCCCGAAAGCCGCCGGGTCAAATCCAGCCGATGTATAATCCCATCGCCCATTAGTTTCCAGGCTTCCGCCGAAGGGGTGGCGGATCCCATCACCAGCTTCGCTCCGGTGAGGGAACAGCGGCGCATCGCCACCTGCCGGGCATGGTACCGGGGGGTATTGCTTGATTTATAGGAACCGTCGTGTTCTTCATCGATAATGATGAGGCCCAGATTTCGCAGGGGGGCGAATGCGGCGCTCCGGGGACCGGCCACAATACGGACTTCGCCGTTCCTGATACGGACCCATTCGCTGAGCCTGGCGCCGGGGGACAATCCGGAGTGGATGGTGGCGGCGGCGGAACCGAAACGTTTAGCGATAGTCTCTGCGGTCTGGTGGGTAAGGGAAATTTCCGGCACCAGGTAGATGACGGATTTCCCCTCGTTGAGAACCGCCTCCGCCGCCCGGAGAAAGACCTCGGTCTTGCCCGAACCGGTGATACCGTAGAGGTAGAACATGGCCGGCCCGGATCGGTCTCCTTTATTCGCAGGCGCGCCGATGGCCGTCAGGGCCCGTTCCTGTTCACCGGAAAGAACCGGAGCTTCGGCGGCGATTTCTTCCTCCTCCTCAAGGGAAGCGTACTCTCCGGGCCGTCTCCCCGAGGGAATCATCGCCGCCAGAGCTTCTCCGGTACCGCAGAGATAGTACGCCGCCATCCATTCCGCCAGGGCTATGTTCTCATCGTCAAAGAGGGGGTCCCTGTCCACCACTCGCCGTACCGCTTTGAGGGTCTTCCCGGCCACGCCTTTGGGGAGCGCGTCCCCTGCGCCGATAATATAACCCAGTAGTTCCCGTTTGCCGAAGGGAGCCATGGCCCGCTTACCCTTGGCCCCCAGGCCCTTGGGATCGATATGGTAGGTGAAGACCTGATTCAGGGGGAGGTCGAAGACCAGATCCAGATAGGCCGGGACTCCGGCGGGAATTACGGGATCGCCCTCACGGGACTTTTTTTCAGCTTTGGTCATTGATGCCCGCTGTCTTTCAGGCCCGCTTTCGGGACGGTCATTATTTCTCCCCGAAGACGGAAGCGCTTAACTCATCCAGCTTCGCCTTAAAGGTTTTCAGATCCTCCCAGGCAGGCCGCTTCAGCGATTCGTCCCGGAGGAGGGCGCTGGGATGATAGGTGGGGAGCAGGGGCGTACCTTGATAATCCGCAAAGCGTCCCCGGAGTTTCCCTATGCCTGCGCCGGTGTTGAGGAGCAGCCCCGTAGAAACCCTGCCCACACTGAGAATGGCCAGGGGCCTGAGCAGGACGATCTGGCGGGTCAGGAAAGGGGAACAGGCCAGGGTTTCCCCCGGCAGGGGATCCCGGTTTCCCGGGGGCCGGCACTTGACCACATTGGCGATAAAACAGTTTTGTTCCCTGGAAAGGCCGATGGAGGACAGCATCTTATCCAGGAGTTTTCCCGCCTTTCCCACAAAGGGCCGGCCCGAGGCGTCCTCATCCGCGCCGGGCCCTTCTCCAATAACAAGCGCCAGGGGCCGGCTTACCCCCTCGCCGGGAACCGCCTTGTTCCGGGTTGCGTGGAGGGGACAGCCGGTACAGAGGCCGATTTCTCCGGCTATCCGGTCCAGGGAATCCTCTTGAGGGGAGCCGGCGGAATCCCCTTCGGATAATGCCGGAGAACCGGCGGATTCCGCCGGGACCGCCGCTTCGGACCGGACCGGTCCGCCGGTAAAGGCATAAACTGCAGGAGGCCGCTTATAACCGTTCCCAAAATAGTCTTCAATTAAATCGAGAGCCTGGACAAGGCGGTTTTTATCTTCGGCCTTCATGGTATTCCAGAGTACCAGCAGGAACCCATGAATTCAACTATAAATCCGTTAATGTCTCCGGTAAAAATTACGCCTGCCGCCTTGACACGTTTTTAAGGGAAGGATACACTGCCATTGTTTCTATTAATAGAAACAATTATTTTTGGAGGTTTACATGAACAAGGGGATTTTTCTGGCCGTATTGGGAGCAATGGCGGTGCTGATAGGCTGTGGAAAGGGAACGGACAAGGCCAAAAGCGTGGCTATCCTGACTCCCTATCTTTCATCTACCACGACAAAACAGATGGTTGATATTCTGGATAAAAATATACGGGAGAAGGGCTGGGATCCTACCACGGTGGATACCAAAAATGACTTTGCCGCTCTGGCAAGCCGTATGGAGGATCTGGTTACCAGTAAAGTGGACGCCATTGTTATCGTCAGCGCAGACCCCTCCCAGATTGCTGATCAGATAAAGCAGGCCGATGCCGCGGGTATCCCGGTTTTCGGTTGCGATAGTGGTTTTATCGAGGGGATAACCGTCAACGCCACCAGCGATAATTACCAAATGTCAGAGCTTATCAGCAGCTACCTTTTCGGGCAGATAAATTATGAGGGCAGTCTGGTGATTCTGACCCACCGGCCCCATCCGGGGATCTTTAAGCGGAATGAGAAACTGGATCAGCTCCTGGCCGAAAATCCGCGGATACAGGTGGTTACGGAACAGCACGTGGATGTTCCCAATCCCATAGATAACGCCAGAACGGTGATGGAAAATATACTTCTCGGTAGCGCGCCGGGGTCCATTACCGCCGTATGGTGCGCCTGGGATGAGGCGGCCATAGGCGCGGTTCAGGCTATTAACGATGCAGGCCGGACCGGGATTATCGTGACCGGTATCGACGGCAATGCCCAAGCCAAGGAGTATATCGATCAGGGAAGCGCTCTCAAAGCTACCATCGAACAGAATTTTGCCGGCATGGCGGATATTGTGGCGGAGCAGCTTGACCGGTACTTTGCCGGAGAGACCCTGGTCCGGGGCGATCAGTATGCCCCGGCGGCGCTCTACTCCAAATAGGCGGCGCCGTGGTTTTAGAGACCAGGGGTATAACGAAGCGGTTCGGCTCCATGTACGCCCTGCAGGATGTTTCCCTCTCTATCCGTTCCGGGGAGTTTCACGCCCTGGTCGGTGAAAACGGCGCCGGTAAATCCACGCTGATAAAGATTCTCGGCGGGATCTACCCCGCCGGCGGAGGGGAAATACGCTGGCGGGGAGAGCCGGCGGCCATCTCCAATCCCCGGCGTTCCATGGAACTGGGTATCCGTGTTATCCATCAGGATAGAAACCTGGTTCCTTCTTTTTCGGCGGTAGAGAATGTCTATCTCGGCCTCGGCTACGAGAAGCGGGGCCTCCGTATCGACTGGAGGAAGATGCGGAGCCGGGTCTCCCTCCTGATGGACGAGATGGGTATCCACGTGCCACTGGAGACCGCTGCCCGGGATCTTTCCCCTTCCCAGCGGACCCAGGTGGAGATTATCCGGTCCATGATGACCCAATGCGGGCTCCTCGTTCTCGATGAACCCACCGCTTCCCTTACGGCGGAGGAGTCGGATCAGCTCTTCGCCGTCTTGAAAAAAGTGCGGAACCGGGGGGCGGCGGTGCTTTATGTCTCCCATCGTTTGGATGAGGTGATGGCTCTTTCGGACCGGATTAGCATACTACGAAACGGCAGGCTCATCGACACGCTGGAGGGGGAGCTTAAATGCCTTTCCGGGAATACCGTTCCGGGAAAAACCGGGGCGCTGAAAAACCGTATCATCTCCCTGATGACGGGGGATCCCGAATCCGCCGGAGGGCGGCGGGTGGAACGGTCCAGGCCCTTTGGGGACTGCCTTCTGGAAATCTCGGGTCTTTCCTCCCGGGACGGCCTGGTTAAGGATGTAAACCTTTGCCTTCGTTCCGGGGAGATCCTCGGTCTTTTCGGCCTGGGGGGGTCCGGGCGTACCGAAACGCTGGAATGTATCTACGGGATCAGAGAAAAGGCCGGCGGGCTGATCCGCCTCCTGGGAAAGAACTATCCCCGGCCCTCGGCCCGCATGTCTCTGAACAGGGGGATGGCTCTGATTTCCGAAGACCGCCGGGGCCGGGGACTGATACCTGTCCTTTCGGTAAAAGAAAACACGGTGATTTCCGTCCTGAACCGCTACAGCCGCCTGGGGTATATGGATGACCGGGCCCAGGAACAGGACACGCTAAAACAGATAGGCGCCCTCTCGATAAAGACCAGCGGCCCCCTCCAAAGGGTGGAGGAACTCTCCGGAGGAAATCAGCAGAAGGTAGTCTTTGCCAAGGCCCTGATGTCTTCTCCCAGGGTTATTCTTTGCGACGATCCTACCCAGGCGGTGGATATAAAAACCAGGCAAGAAATCCATGTTCTGCTCAGGGAGCTTGCGGAACAGGGCAGCGGGGTGATCTTTGTTTCCCCGGATCTGCGGGAACTTCTGGAGGCGGCGGATACCATCCAGATCATCTCCAGGGGACGGAGCGGGAAACGCTTTGAAAACGGCGGCATCGGCGCCGAAGAGGTGTTGAGCCTCTGTTATGCCGATTAGGAAAAGGGAATGAAATGGAAAAGATAAAACAGCAGCTTCAGTCCTACGGTACCATCTTGGCGGGGGCGTTCATCATCATCGTATTTTGTATTCTCAATCCCCGGGCCTTTATGACGGTACAGAATCTTATCAATATCACCCGGCAAATTTCCCTGCTGGTGGTTATTTCCCTTGGGGCCACCCTGGTTATGTCGGTGGATGAATTTGATCTGTCCCTGGGGGCGGCCGCCAGTTTTGGCGGGCTCCTGGCGGCGAAGCTTGCCTTGGGGGGCGTCCCCATTCCGGTAAGTTTCGCCGTACCCCTGATCCTTGCCTTCGGCATGGGCCTTATCAACGGCTTTCTGGTTACTCATTTCCGGGTACTTTCTTTTATCACCACCCTGGGAACCAGTACGGTGATCAGCGGCCTGGCCTATTGGCTGACCAACGGCGCCTCAATTTCCGTGGGGCTGCCCCAGGGCTTTAAGTTTTTCAGCGCCGTCTCCTTAGGGCCGGTACCGCTCCTCTCGATGATTATGGCGGCGCTGGTCCTGGTGTTCTGGTTCGTCATGGAACACATGGCCTTTGGCCGGAGACTTTACGCCTTGGGGGGGAACCAGGCTGCGGCGGAAGCGGCGGGGCTTAATGCGGCGCTGAACAAAAACATGGCCTATGGGATATGCGCCGTGCTGGCCGCCTTTACGGGGGTACTGATGGCGTCCCGGATAGGTTCCGCCACCCCCACCAGCGGGGACGGGATGCTCCTCAGTTCCTATGCGGCGGTTTTTTTGGGCAAGACCATGTTCAGGCGGGGAGTTCCCAATATATGGGGAACCGCCCTGGGAGCGGCCATCCTGGGGATACTGGCCAACGGCCTGACCATCATGCGGGCTCCCACCTTTCTTCAGGATGTGCTGACCGGTTCCATCATTGTACTTGCGGTGATAGCTCCTAAACTGAGCAGCCGGTCCGGGAGGGTTTAGGTGTACACTGCGGTTTTTGATCTGGGGACTACCGCCGTAAAGGGGGTCCTGGTTTCGGACACAAAGGAAGCGGTCTTCCGGTATACCCAGCCCGTGAATGCACCCGCTGCCATCGTGCAGAATACGGCCCCTCATATTCAGTATATGGAGCAGGATCCTCAAGACTGGTATGCCGCCTTCTGCGCCGTTTCCCGGCGCATCTTTCAAAGCGGCTTTGAGCCCGGAGCTGTCCGGGGCATAGTTATGAGCGGCCAGATGCAGGACCTTATCCCCGTTGACCGCCGGGGCGATCCGGTCCGGCCCGCCATACTTTACGGCGACGGCAGGGCCGGGGAGGAGGCGGCCCGTCTGATTTCCCTGGCGGGGGAGGAAACGCTGCGCCGCAGTACCGGGAATGTTCTGGACGGTTCCATTCCCGCGGCAAAGCTCCTCTGGTTTAGGGAGCACGAGGAGGAAAACTATGCCCGGACCGCCCGTATTCTGGGGAGTTCCAAGGACTTCGTTATTCTAAAACTCTGCGGCAGGGCTGTCGCGGACATAACCGCCGCCTCTACTATGGGGCTCATGGATATCCATACAAAACGCTGGGATGATGCGATCCTCAAGGTCCTGGATATTACCCCGGAACTGCTGCCGGAACTGTTCTCCGCCGGTGAAGAGGCGGGGAAGGTGAGTCCCTGCGGGGCGGAGGAGACGGGCTTCAAAACAGGAACGCCGGTTTACGCCGGCTCCGGCGATGCCGGGGCATCGACCCTGGCGTCGGGGATAATCAGGCCCGGAGAGTACAATATCTACCTGGGAACCTCGGGCTGGATAGCGGCGATCTCCGGGGGTATAGTTTCCGCTCCGGGGGTATTCAATCTGGCGGCGGTTTCCCCGGAATCGTACATTAATGTGGTACCCTTTCTCAACGCCGGAGGGATCCACGCCTGGGTCAGCGGCCTCTGGTCCACCGGAGCCGGAGCCTACGGCCATGCCGATGTCCTGCTGGAAAAGAGCGAACCCGGAAGCGGGGGGCTCCTCTTTTTGCCCTATCTGGCGGGAGAACGTTTTCCTGTGATGGATCCCCATATCAGAGGAGCTTACATAGGGATAAGCCGCGAAACCAGTCCGGCCCAGATGACCCGGGCCTGTCTTGAAGGGGTGGCCTTTTCCATACGTCAAGGTCTGGAGACCATGGCTCCCGGGGAAGCCCCCCGGAAGATAAGCCTTATCGGCGGCGGAGCCAGAACGCTGATCTGGCGGCAGATTCTGGCGGATGTACTCCAAAGTCCCGTTACCGTAACGGAGGAAAGTTTCGAATATCTTCCCTGTATAGCCTTAGCTGCTGCAGTCTTTACCGCCCAAGGCCTTGAGGCAGGCTACGAGAGTTATATGGCCTCCCTCAAGGAAGGGAAGGTTCTGCGCTACGAGCCCGGCCAGGCTGCGGCGGCGCTGGACGCCCAGTACCGCCGCTACCTCAGAATATACCCCGCCGTCAAAAGGATTTGCGAATAGAGTTGTCCCGAAATTTTAATTTCCGGAAAACTCCAATAAGAGCGCCTTGTCCGCCCGCCTAAGAGGCCCCCCCGAGCTGCCGGATTTCCCTGATAAATTCGTCCAGGTTTTCAAAGTGCCGGTACACCGAAGCAAAGCGTATATAGGCTACCCTGTCCAGAGCCCCAAGCCTTTCCAAGACCAGATCCCCGATAACGGAGGCGTCTATCTCATGGCCGCCTTTACCCATGATCGCCGTGATGTCCTCGACTTCGTTGACCAGGCTTTCGATGATCATTTGGGATACGGGCCGTTTTTCCAGGGCCCGCTGAACCCCCCGCTCAATCTTTTCCCGGTCAAAGGGCTCCCGCCGGCCGTTCCGTTTTATCACCATAAACTGCTGATCTTCGATCCGTTCATAGCTGGTAAAGCGGAAACCGCAGCCGTTACACTCCCGCCGCCGTCTGATGGCTTCCCCATTGGCCAGAGTCCGGGACTCGATAACCTTATCATCAAAATTCCCGCAATGGGGACAACGCATAGCCGCCTCTCAGTATTAAATTTATCTCCGGCAGTTTTGTAACCATAACATGTCGTATCCTGCGCCGCAAGATCCGGATCATCTTGTTTACGTATTGCCCCTGGTTCTTTCATCTGCTATGCTGTATGTCCAGGATTTTTCGGAGGTAATATGAGGATAGGAATAGACACCTTCGCCTGCGACGGCGGTGTTTCGGGGGTGGGTGTTTATGTATCCCAGCTTTTGAAGAGAATTCCTCCCTCCGGCGCTCTCTATGAATTGTTTGGCTGGGAATTTGAACGCTATACCTTCAACGAAATAGCCGAAAATCTGGAATTTATCCCCCGTTGTTCCATAAACGGCAGAACCGCCAACTCTATCTGGCATCTGATGAAGTATCCTAAATTTGCCCTGAGCCGGGGCTACGATGCGTGTTTCTTTCCCGCCGCCCACAGAAGGCTCCCCCATTCTTCGCCCTGTCCGTCCATAGGAACGGTGCATACTATGGCGGCCTACTGGGGAAACCGCAAAACCAGGGAGCATCTGGGAGCGGTGATCCGCATGGTGCTTCCCAACGCCCTCAGACGGCTGGACCGGGTTATTGCCGTAAGCCAGTGGGTTAAACAGGAACTAATAGAGATGATCCGGGTTAAGGAATCGAGGATTGAGGTGGTTCCCAACGGGGTGGACCTTTCCGCCTATTATCCCCGGCCCAGAAATGACGAAAGTGTGCTCCTTATCCAGCCCTACAGCTTCCGCCGGCCCTATATACTCTACGCTTCCCGGATAGACCATCCCGCGAAGAACCATATCAGGCTTATCAAAGCCTTCGAGATATTCAGGGAACGGACCAGGTATCCCCACCGGCTGGTTTTGGCGGGGAAGGACGGGGTCGGAGCCGGCAAGGTAAAGGAACGGGCCGCCAAATCTCCTTATAGGAACGATATTTTTTTTACCGGCCAGTTTCCCTCCAAAAGCCTTCCTGAATTAACCGCCGGGGCGGACATTGTGGTTTTTCCTTCGATGTATGAAGGTTTCGGCATGGGGGTTCTGGAGGCCATGGCCGCAGGCGTCCCTGTGGCCTGCGCCCGGGCGGCTTCCCTGCCGGAAACGGCGGATCATGCGGCTCTGTACTTTGATCCCCGGGACAGCGAGGATATGGCGGACCGTATGGTAACCCTTACCACCAACCGGAACATCTACCAGGAATGCCGGAATCTGGGGCTTGAACGGGCAAAGGCTTTTTCCTGGGACCGGTGTGCGGAACGGACCCTGTACATTATCCAGGAGACGGCGGAGAAATGAACGCTTTCAGGCGGCCGCTTCCCCAGGGAAGACCTGCAAGGGGCTGACGGCCCGCCGCTCTGCGGAGGCTCATTTCTCCGCAGCGGGCTTCTTTTTTACCGGCATCTACGCCGGTGACTTTGCGGTCCCCGCCGTTTTACGGGAACCGGCTTTTCCCTTTACGCCGGCTGGTTCCGGGGTTCTCCGTATCCCCCCGTCAAAGAGCAGCTTAAAGGCGTCATCGGCGTTTTCCACAAAATCAACCTTAATGGATGTCTTTACTTCTTTATCCAGTTCCGCCCAATCCTCCCGGTTATCCTCGGGGAGAAGTACCCGCTCCATGCCGTTTCTGATGGCGGCAAGGATCTTTTCCTTGAGTCCCCCGATGGGAAGAATCCTCCCCGTCAGGGTCAGCTCCCCGGTCATGGCCGTTCCCGGCCTAGGGGCGGCGCCGCAGAGGGTGGACAGAAGGGAAGCCGCCAAAGTTATCCCCGCAGAGGGACCGTCCTTGGGAATGGCCCCTTCGGGCACATGGACGTGAAAATCGGTCTTTCCCGTATCCTGGATAAGAAAACGGTACCGGTTCCGGGCGCTTCGCAGATAGGAAAGGGCGATGCGGGCGCTTTCTTTCACCACCTCCCCCAGATTTCCGGTGATAATAAGATCGCCGTTTCCCTTAAAGCTGATGGTTTCCACCGGCAGCATGGTCCCCCCGGTTTCGGTCCAGGCCAGGCCGTAGGAAACCCCTATCCGGGCCTCCTTAAAGACCACGTCGTTTTTATACTTCCGCCTTCCCAGAAGCTTCTCCAGATCCTCCCGGCGGACATTCTTTTTGAAAGAACTGATGGGCTTTGCCGGATCCTTGCCGTATTCCTTGTTGACTGCGTACCGGGCGATACGGCGCACACAGCGGGCAATTTCCCGTTCCAGGCTCCGTACCCCCGATTCCATGGTCCAGTGCCGGATAATGTCCCGAAGGGCATCATCCTTAAAGCTTATCTTTGCCGTTCCCAGGCCGTTCTCTCTGAGCTCCTTGGGAACCAGAAACTGCCGGGCTATGACGGCCTTTTCATTTTCGCCGTAACCGGGAATCTCGATTATTTCCATCCTGTCCAAAAGGGGGTAGGGGATGGTATGCAGGGAATTGGCGGTGGTGATAAAGAGGACCTTGGAGAGATCGTAGGCCACCTCCAGGTAGTGATCCGTAAAAAGGGCGTTTTGTTCCGGGTCCAGTACTTCCAGCAGAGCCGATGCGGGATCTCCCCGGAAATCGCTGGAGAGCTTGTCTATTTCGTCCAAAAGGAATACCGGATTAAGGGTTTCCGCCTTGCGCATAGACTGGATGATCTTCCCCGGCAGAGCCCCCACATAGGTCTTCCGGTGTCCCCGGATCTCCGCCTCATCCCGGACTCCGCCCAGGGAGACCCTGACAAAACGCCGGCCCAGGGCCCGGGCGACGGATTTGCCCAGGCTGGTTTTTCCCGTTCCCGGGGGGCCCACAAAACAAAGTATAGGTCCCTTGATCCGGGAACCGGCATCCTCCAGGGAACTAAGCCTGAGGACAGCAATAAATTCCAGGATCCGCTCCTTGGCCTTCTGCATATCGAAGTGATCCTCGTTAAGGATACGTTCCGCCTCTCCCAGGTCTCCCGAATCAACGCTGCACTCGCTCCAGGGAAGATCCGTTATCCACTCCAGGTAGCCCCGGAGTACCCCCGCTTCGGGAGAAAGGGGCTGCAGTTTCCTAAGCCGTCCTATCTCTTTCCGGGCCTTGAGGAGTACTTCTTCCGGGGGATGTTTCACCTCGACGGCGTGTTCCAATTCGGTAAATTCATCCTCTCCGGTATCCTTGCCAAGCTCTTTGTTTATCTCCTTAAGCTGCTCATGCAGTATATATTCCCGTTGGGTTCTGTCCATGCGGCTTTTAACCTTGCCGCTGATATTCTTTTGAATGCCGAAGATCTCATTTTCCATTTCCAGCGTTTCCAGGACAGCCTCAAGCCGGGCGGCGGCATCCTCTATGCCCAGGAGCTCGATCTTTCGCTCCGCCTTAACCACAATGGCATTGCAGATGAGGTTACACATCCGCTCGGAACTTTCGGTCCTTTCCACCGCCGAAAGCGTTTCGGTACTGACCTTCTTGGAATATTCCGCGTACTGGGTGAAAGACTTTTGCACTGCCCTGATCAGGGCGTTGATCTCCGCCCCTTCCATATCCGCAGAACCGGAACTGCCGATGGGTTCCACCCGGACCATGGGGGAATTTTCGGACTTGAAGGAGGCTATCTTCCCCCGGTATTCGCCCTGGAGCATCACCCGGAAACTGTTGTCCGGCAGCCTGAGGTGCTGCACTATTCTGACCACGCTGCCCGCCGCATGGGCCGGTACGGCCTGACCGGAGGCCGCGGCGGATACGCCGGTTTTTACCGGGACGGCTTCGCCCCCTTCCTTGAGGCAGGCGGCGAAGAGACGCTGATCCCGTTTCAGGGCTTCCTCAACGGCGGCGATCCCCGCCTTATAGGTGATGAATATGGGAATCATGGTATGGGGAAAGAGAACAAGTTCCCGCAGGGGGAGGAGGGGAAAGTCCTCCAGGGCCGGTTTTCCCTTGAGAGCCGAAAGGATCTTGGGAAATCCGGACCGTTTAGGACTGTCCTGATTTTTCATGCACTCTTTTGAATCTGATGAATCTCGGGGGGTTCGGATTTTTCTACCGTGTCCCGGGTGATTACCACCCGTTTGTTTCCCTCTATGGAGGGGATCTCAAACATGATGTCGGTCATCATTTTTTCAACAATAGCCCGCAGTCCCCTGGCGCCGGTTTTCTGCTTAATCGCCGTGTCCGCAATAGCGTCTATGGCCCCTTCGGTAAATTCAAGCTTAACGTCGTCAATAGCCAGGGAAGCCTGGTACTGTTTTATGATGGCGTTCCGGGGTTCGGTGATGATGCGCCGGAGGTCCTCCCGCTTCAGCTCTTCCAGGCTTACCGTGATGGGGAGGCGGCCTATAAATTCGGGGATCATGCCGAAGTGAATAAGATCATCCGGGTGAAGGGCATTGAAAAGTTCCTTGATACTCCGCTCCCGCCTGTCCCAGATTTCGGTGCCGAAACCCATGGGATGCTGGACCACCCGGTGTTCAATGTACTTATCGAGTCCCACAAAAGCGCCGCCGCAGATAAAGAGGATGTCCGTGGTATTGATGCGGATCATCTCCTGGTTCGGATGTTTCCGGCCCCCCTGGGGAGGCACCGAAGCGATGGTCCCTTCGATAATTTTGAGGAGAGCCTGCTGGACTCCCTCACCGGACACATCCCTCGTAATGGAAATATTTTCTCCCTTGCGGGCGATCTTGTCGATCTCGTCAATGTACACAATGCCCCGTTCTGCGGCGGCGATATTTCCGCCGGCATTCTGGATAAGCTTGAGGAGGATATTCTCCACATCCTCTCCTACGTAACCCGCCTCGGTAAGGGTGGTGGCGTCCACAATGGCAAAGGGAACTTTAAGCTTTCTTGCCAGGGTCTTGGCCAGAAGGGTCTTCCCGGTTCCCGTGGGCCCAATGAGAAGCACGTTCGACTTTTCGATTTCCACATCGTCGGGCTCTTTGGCGGGATTAGCGATTCGCTTATAGTGGTTGTATACCGCCACCGAAAGGGCCTTTTTGGCGTCATCCTGGCCTATGACAAAGAGATCCAGATAGGATTTGATCTCCTTGGGGGTGGGTATGTCCCCGGTGAACTGGGCGGAAAGGTCGTGATCCTCCTCGCTCAGAATCTTCCGGCAGACTTCGACACATTCGTCGCAGATAAAAACGTCGTTGGGACCGGCAATTAAACGCCGGGCCATGTCGGCGCTTTTTCCGCAGAAAGAGCAGGATCGCTCAAAGCCGCCGGAACCGTTACGCAGCCGTGCCATTTTTTTCCCTCGTTAAAACCTTGTCCGCCACGCCATAGGCAACTGCATCTTCGGCGGACATATAAAAGTCCCTCTCCATATCAAGGGCAACCTGTTCCGTACCCTTGCCGGTATGCCTTGCAAAGTAATCGATGGTAAGTCTTTTAAGCCGAAGTATCTCTTTGGCCTGAATACCGATATCCCTGGCCTGCCCCTGGGCGCCTCCCCAGGGCTGATGAATCAGAATCCGGGAGGAGGGGAGTACCATACGCTTCCCCGGACTGCCTGCGGTGAGGATCAGCGCCGCCATACTTGCCGCCTGCCCCAGGCAGATGGTCTGCACGTCGGATTTTACGTGCTGGATGGTATCGTAAATTGCCAGTCCCGCGGTTACCGACCCTCCGGGGGAATTGATGTAAAGGTTGATATCCTTTTCCGTGTCCTGGCCGTCCAGAAAGAGAAGCTGGGCTACCACCAGATCCGCGGTAAGGTCGTTAATCTCCCCGTCCAGGAAGACAATCCGGTCTTTGAGGAGCCGGGAATAGATGTCGTAAGAACGTTCGCCATTCCCGGTTTGTTCTATAACGTAGGGAACGAGGCTGTTCATATATACACTCATGTTTATAATCTACCCATTATTTGCGGTCAGGTCCAGATAGTTTACCTTTTTCCCGGGTTTAACGGTATTCTCCTTTACTAATATATCGAACAATTTCCGCTCTTTTATCTCTTCTTTCAAATATTCTTTCATATTTTCCTGCTGATAGTACTTTTTTATGTCCTCCGGAGGGCTGTTGGATTCCGCCGCCACGGCTTCCAGCGTCTGTTCCACATCTTCGTCTGAAGCCTCCAGGGCCAGATCCTTCATAAGGGTTTCCACGATAAGCCGGCTGTGGAGGGCTTTGACCGCATCGGGCCGCCATTCCGTGATAATCGCATCGTAACCCTGGCCGGATTTGTCCATAATTTTTACCAGTTCTTCCGGGGAGGTATTGAAACGCCGGGCCAGATTCCGCCACCGGGACTCAAGCTCGATGCGGATCATGGACTCGGGCACCTCTACGGGGGTGTTTTCCATCACCTTTTCGAGAATCCCGCTGACCGTAATATCCCTGAGCCGCTTTTTCAGGTTCCCGGCAAGCCGTTCCCTGATGCTGTTTTTAAGATCCTCCAGGGTTTTGTACTTTTCGTCCACATCCTGGGCAAGGTCGTCGTCCAGTTCGGGAAGTTTCTTTTCTTTAAGGGCTGATAGGGTAACGCGGATTTTCCTGGTTTTGCCTGCCAGATCCTTGTCTTCAAAACCGGCGGGATAACTCTTTTCGATGTCCCGGGTCTCGCCCTTCTTCATCCCCGTTATTTCATCGTCAAATTTGAATACATTGTACCCCGTTCCCAGGGTAAAAACAAAATCCTCCCGTTCCGTTCCCGGCAGAGGCTCCCCCGTACCGGAAAGCTCCAAGTAGTTAACGGTTACCACATCGCCCTTAGCGGCCGCTGCCTTTTCGTCCTTGTCCATGACGATGGCGTTTCTATCCCTGATGACCTCAAGTTCCCGGTTTATATCCTCAGCGGAAATGTCCGCCCGGGGAACTTCTACTTCAAGGCCCTTCCAGGTTCCCATGGTAAACCGGGGGAGCACATCATAAACCATGGAAAAGGTAAGATCCGCATCGAGATCCAGAACCGGCTCGTCCTGCACCTGGGGGGTGGAATAGGGGAGGGGTCTGTCCTCCTTGGGAAAACTCTCGTCGTCAAACAACTCGGTGATGCTCTTTTCGATGATGCGGCTCAGGACTTCGTCCTTCAGGGCGCCGCCAAATTTCCGTTCCAGCACCTCCTTGGGGGCCTTACCCTTTCTGAAACCCGGAATCTGAAGGCTCTTGGTATAGTTTGCAAGCATCTCGTTGTACTGGGAGCGGACCTCATCCTTGCCTACAGTGAGGGTTAACCTAACACTCGAATGTTCAAGACGGGCGATGTCTTTGGATATAACCACTTTATTCCTCTTTAATATGAATTACTACGACGAAACTGCCCCAAACCCCGATGCCTTGGGTTTCCTGCCTGCCGTTTAGCCCTGTGCTGCTTTTCCTTCCTTCAGGAGGCCGCTGGAGAGGCGGGCTAAGTCTTTCTAACTCCCCCTCTCACGTATTTGTGCGAGAGAAGGGACTTGAACCCTTATGCCGGGGGCACCAGATCCTAAGTCTGGCGTGTCTACCAATTTCACCACTCTCGCGATTAGCGGTTTGTTAAAATAACGGAACCCGCCGAAGGTTTTCAGCAATCTGTCAAGGCAAATACAGAGACAAATCCGGGTCTCCGCAACCCGTTAATCAAAGTGTACCTAATTGAAATATCCCTGTCAATGAGGGCTTTCCCGGATATACACGGATTGTCCTGTTGCGCAAACGTTTACGGATCGGCGGTCCCACAGTGGAACCTTAGGGCGGAAACATCTTGTTACTCTTCAGTATAATCCCGGCGGCGATATTAATTACCGTTACCATGGAAAAATATGACGAAAATATGAAGCTTTCCCCCAAACCCGGTTAGTTTCGGGAAAAGCTTCCGAAAAAACGGTCAAAAACCCGTTTTTTCATATAAATCTAAAGTAGCTTTCCCAAAAACTGAAGTTTTGGAAAAGCCCCTATGAAAAAGTATAATTTAGAAGATAAAGATCCGCCAGAAAAGATTAGACTGCCCCGCTTTTACTGCCGGATATAGAAAAGCCCCAAAATTTTACATTCCGGGCTTTTCGTTGTCTAAAGCGGGAAACGGGAGTCGGACCCGCGACATCGACCTTGGCAAGGTCGCGCTCTACCACTGAGCTATTCCCGCAAAAAATGCAATCATTATCCACGCATAATTCCTCATAAGGAATTAGCGATGAGCCGCGCAGGGATCGAACATGCGACCCGCAGAGTAAGAGTCTGCTGCTCTACCAGCTGAGCTAGCGGCCCGGTCATATTTATAAGCCGCCTTTCGGAAAACCCAAAGAGATCTCCCTTGATAATAGACAAGCTATTATCCGTGCCCGGCAGGACTCAAACTAACGGCCTATGAATTCAAGGTTAGTATACTTTAGTATACACCTAAACCGTACTTTATTAATATACTACAAATTGTCCAAAAGAATGTCAAGCAATCTTGGACAATATAATCTTTGTATAGGCAATTCCCTTTTGGTCAAACGCCTGCTGGACTTATGTTAATTGCTTATATTATAAAGAATTAAACTGCGTCCGGCAGGACTCGAACCTGCGGCCTACGGATTCGAAGTCCGTCGCTCTATCCAGCTGAGCTACGAACGCATTCCGTCTAAACGCCGGACACAACCTAAGGGTGGACGACGGGGCTCGAACCCGCAACATCCAGATCCACAATCTGGGACTCTACCATTGAGCTACGACCACCGTTTATGAACTCTTTTATATTACAATATTTTGCCCGCTTTGTCAATGCCATGAATTGAATCATAAATAATCCGGCCAAAAGCAAAGTGCATTGTATCAGGAAGTTCTGGTTCTTGAGCCCTTTTGTAGTCCGGGCAGGCTATATCGGCGGCCTACTGGCTGTGGAAGTCCGTATAGGCGTTTTACCGTTTCCTCCTTCGTCTCCACCGCGTCTTTGGGGGGAAAAGAAACCGAAATATCCTCAATCAATACCCGGAACTGCCGATACTCTATTAGAGGTATTCTATGAGGACGAAAAAAGATAAAAGTGGAGCCGCCGGTTGTTCTCATATTTTAACCCGGGAAATCGGCCTTCTGGAAAAGATAACCCTGGTTCAGAGCCAGGTAAAGAATGCGGTTATCAACCGGGAATGGACCGGTTTTGAACTGTTCTTCGATACTTTGGGTAAATTCAGCGCCGAATTTGAAGCCCTGGAGAAAGAACGGATCGGCCTCTTTGCGGATTTGTTTCCTCGAAAAGATGGAAAGGACGAAAGCGCCGGTTTTTATGCCATGGTTTCCCGGTTTCCCGCGGAAGAACGGAAGGCCCTTACCGGTCTGTACCGGCAGCTCAAAATGGAAACCTTCAAGATCCGCCTTGCCAACGACGCCCTTCTCAGATATATCGACGAAGCCCGCGTCACCGTGGCGGCTTTTTTGGAAGCGGCCTTTCCCGACCGGAAGGGCCGGCTGTATTCCCGCCGGGGTACGCAGGTTCCTTCGGATATGCGGAGCATGGTACTGAACCGGCGGCTTTAGGAGCAAATTATGACATCAACCTTTCAGGGTATAGAAATAGGGAAACGGGGGGTTGCGGCCCATCAGCAGGCGATCAACACCACCGGTCATAATCTTTCCAACGCGTCCACCGAGGGATACTCCCGGCAGCGGGTAGAAATGTCCCCCTTTGAGCCCATTTATCTTCCCGGCCTCAACCGGGAGGAAACCCCCGGTCAGATAGGCCAGGGAACCGTTGTTGAACGGATAGAGCGGCTCAGGGATCAGCTGCTGGACATGCGTATCGTCGCCCAGGCCGGAGGTGAAGGCTTCTGGAGCGCCAGGGATAAGTATATACGCCTGATGGAACAAGCTTACCTTGAGGCAGGGGATACATCCATTCGGGGCAATATGGACAAATTCTGGGACGCCTGGGAGGAACTGGCCAATTATCCTGCGGACAGCGTACCCCGGGAAGCGGTGCTGCAAAGGGGCAAAACCCTGATCGACAGTATCCATGAACGGTACAGGGCTTTAAAAGGCCTTCAAGATATGACCGAAGGGGATATACAGCTTACCGTGGCCCGGGTTAACGATCTTTCCAGCCAGATTGCCGCCTTGAATACGGACATTCAGAGAATCAAGGCCCAGGGGGATAACCCCAACGATCTTTTGGACCGCCGGGATCTTCTGGTGGATAAACTTTCCTCCATCATCAATATTACCACCGATTCCCGGGATCCGGATGAATTTATGGTCCATACCGCAGGGATGGTTCTGGTCCAGGGCGGCATAGGCCGTCAATTTTCCCTGGTCCGGGGTATCGAAACCGAAGGCTATTCCAGGGTAGTTTGGGAAGAGACCGGGGAGCCCCTGGAATTTAAAAGCGATCTTATCCATTCCGGCAGCCTTGGTTCGCTGCTGGAACTCCGGGATCACACCATCCAGTCGGAAATCGAAGTCCTGGACACCATGACCATGAATTTTGCGGATCTGGTGAACGAAATTCACCGGTCCGCATACGGCCTTAACGGAACCACGGGGCTCGACTTTTTTTCCGAACAAGCCTTTGTAACTAACGTTAACGGCAACTATGACCGGAATGGGGACGGCGAATACGACAGCAGCTATATTTACCGGATCAACGGGGTTAACGCCCTGGAAGAACGGGCTCAGGTAGGCCTTGAAGGAGTCATCACCCTTTCCGGCTCCGGAGGCAATGTGGAAGTACCCTACTATCCCACCGATACGGTGGCGGATGTAATCGCCCGGATCAACAATTCCGGCGCCGAAGTAGCAGCCCGCCTTAACCGGGAGGGCAGGCTTTCCCTTAAGGGAACCCCTGCCGAAAGCTCCGCGGAGATGGCGGTCCTGCAGCCCATACCGGGGGCCCTGCCCAGGGAGAACCCCGATTTTGTCATCCGCCACATTGAAGATTCGGGGCGCTTCCTTGAGGGGTACGCGGGCCTCTTAAACGTATCCGGTCCCGAAGGAGCCTATGACTGGGGAAGTCCCGATGCGGTAACCAGCCTCAGGGGAGGAGCCCGGGATTATGTGGTTGCCCCCGTGGCTCATCCATCGGGCTGGATTGAGGTAAACCGGGCCCTGCTTAAAGATCCCTCCTCGGTGGCCGCCGGTTTCGGCGAGAACGGCCGGACGGCCAACCCCGGAAATGGCCGGGCCGCCCAGGCCATAGCGGCGATCCGCAATACCCCGGTGACGGTGGGCCGTCTGAGGACCTTCGACGACTACTTTGCCGATGCGGTGGGCCGCATTGCCGAACTGGGTAAGCAGAGCGGAGAAGAACTGGAAACCCAGAATCTCATCATGAAACAACTCCGGGAAATGCGGGAGTCCATTTCCGGGGTCAATATTGATGAGGAACTGGCGGCGATGATCAAGTACCAGCACGGATATTCGGCGGCGGCCCGGTTCATCACCACCGTCAATTCCATGCTGGATACCATCATTAACCGGATGGGCGTATAGGCGCCGGCCGCTTGAAAAGGAGATGCCATGAGACGGGTAGCTACGGATATGCCGAATAACGACATCCAGTATTACCTCAGACGCCAGGAGGAGGCCCTGTCCAATCAGCAGGCCAGGATCGCCGGTAACAGCAGAATCAAGGAGCTGCGGGATGATCCTCTGGCCGCCTCCCATGCGGTACGGTACGAGTCGTATTTGGCCAGGCTTGAGCGGTACGAAAAAAACACCTTTTTTGCCAGGGATCATTACAACGAAGTTGATGTCTACCTCAGACAGACCAACGATGTACTCCAGCGGATCAGAGAACTGGCGGTGGCCGGGTCCAACGGTACTTATGCTCCGGAAGACTTAAAGTATATGGCAGTGGAGATCAACGAACTGCTGAAAGAGATAGTCGCCGCTTCCAATGCGCTGGGCCCCGATACAAAGCAGCTCTTTGCGGGGGAAAAGGCCTTTACCGAACCCTTCCGTCTGGTAGAGGGAACCGTCCAGGGCGGCGGGGAATCCATGGTAGTCCGGGTGGAATACCGGGGCGCCGGCCCTGCCCGTGATACGGAGATAAGTGAAAGTACCTACGCCTCCCTGGACATAGGGGGAGGGGAGGCCTTTTGGGCGGAAAAGATGCAGATCTTCTCCGCCCTGGACGCAACCAATTACCGGGTTCCCGCGGAGGGAGCTTTTTACGTAGACGGTGAGGAAATCGCCGTAAGCCCCGGAGATACCCTCCACGCCATTGTGGCGAAAATCAACGAATCCGCCGCTCCGGTAAAGGCCTATGTGGACCCCGAAACTAAGGGTATAGCCCTGGAAGGAACCAGCGCTCATCTTATCCGCCTGGAGGATCGCCGGGATTCCAGGGTACTCCAGGATCTGGGTCTCATTGTTCCAAACAATGATCCCGCCGCCCCCAATTGGCATCCCGAGGCCCGGGTTGCCGGCGGCTCCGCCTTCGATATGATAATCCGCCTTCGGGACGCCCTGTACCGGGGGGATCAGGATTTTGCGGGCAGCCAGGGTATAGGGGGCATCGATTTGGCCCTGAACAATCTGGCCGGCCGCATAGCCGATATCGGAAGCCGTCAGGAACGGGTGGAGATGACCTGGAGGCGGATCAACGGCGAGATCCCCGCCGTTACCGCCGCTTTGAGCCGGGAGGCCGGCTTGGATCTTGCTGCCGCCGCCACGGATCTAAGCATGATGGATTTTACTCACCGGGCGGCCCTTCAAACCGCGGCCCGGATAATCCCGCCCACCCTGCTGGATTTTCTCCGCTAGACAATTAAAAAAAGCGGCACAAGGAGAACTAATGTGAAAGTAACAACCAAAGCCTACGGTCTAATCGACGTTGATGAACAGCAGCGTATCACCTTCCCCCAGGGACTGTTTGGCTTCGAGTCTTTTAAGGAGTACATACTCCTCGATGCGGAACGTCAGCCTTTTTACTGGCTCCAGTCCCTGGATGTGGAGGAGGTGGCCTTTATTCTGGTTAATCCCTTCCTTTTCAGATCCGACTATGAGGTGGAGATAAACGACGACGAGATGCGGGAAATCGGCATATCCGGCCCCGAAAAGGCTCTTATTTTTTCCATCGTTACCATTCCCGCAGAGGGTCCCATGACCGCCAACCTCCAGGGGCCGCTGATCATCAGCAGGGAAACCCGCCAGGGCAGGCAGGCGGTACTTGCCGATCCACGGTGGAAGACCAAGCATGACATCGTGGCGGAACTGGCGGCGGCAAAACAAGAAGGTCCGGTTCCCGCCTCTAATGCGAGGAAGGATCCATGCTGATACTCTCCAGGAAGATCAACGAAAAGATAATGATCGGAGATGACATATCCGTTTCCATAATAGAGATCCGGGGGGACCAGGTCCGCCTGGGGGTCAGCGCTCCGAAAACGGTCAAGGTCTTTAGGCAGGAAGTGTTTGACGCGATAAAGGCCGAGAACAAGGCCGCAGTTGAATCGGCGCCGGTATTTCCCGAGATGGATTTCGGCGCAGACCGGGAATCTCTCTAAATCAGCCGGAAACAGAAAAGAATCAGCCGTCTTTGTTCTCTTCAAAGAGCCTGTCGAAATCCTGGTCTATGGCGGCAAAAACTTCGATAAGGGCGGGATCAAAGTGGGTACCGCTTTCCTCTATCATCTTCGCTGCGGCGGTGGCGTGATCGAAGGGGGGCTTGTAACTCCGTTCCATTCGCAGGGCGTCATAAACATCCGCAATGGAAACGATCCGGGCCGCCAGGGGTATCATGATTCCTTCAAGCTGGAAGGGATACCCCGAGCCGTCCCACCGTTCATGGTGGGAAAGGGCTATTTCCTTGGCCATGGGATTAGGATACGTTGAAAGGATGAAGGCGCCGTTCTTGGTATGTTCCCGCATCACCGTCCATTCCCAGTCCGAAAGGGGTCCTTCCTTGTTAAGAATGTCGTCGGGAGTGCCTATCTTGCCCACATCGTGCATGGAAGCAAGGAAGCCGATATTGTCGATAAAATCCGCATCTATTCTATCGTAACCGGTCCGGTTGTAGAGCTCCTCCGCCAGCCGCCTTGAATAGAAATTAACCCGGGTAATGTGCTTGCCCGTATCGTTATCCTTCAGTTTCGAAGCTTCCAGGAGGCTCATAAAGACGCTTCTGAGGAGCTTTTTATTTTCCTCGGTTACATCGTCAAACATGACGATGAATTCTTCCGGCTGTTTACTGTCCGTATCCGCAGGAAAGAGGTATACCCTGGTCTGAACCGAGACCATTTTCCGGGACTTAACCCGGGCCAGGCCCTTCCAGGAGTAGCCGTTTCTCCCGGTAAGTATCGTGTCCCGGATGGTACGGATATCCTCCATTTCGAAAGATCTGCCGAAGGCGTCGATAAAATAATTGCCCGCCAAATTGAAAAAACCCGTAAAGAGATTCTTGCAGGCGTCATTGGCGAAGAGGATCTTCATTTTTTTATTAATAAAGAGAACAGGAAAGATACTGTTGAGAAAAGGGTTAAACACCGAAATCCGGCGTATACTTTCCTCTTCGTTACTGTCGGGCTCGTCGTCCAGTTCTTCTATATCAAGAGGTTCGAGATCTTCCAGATCTTTTTGAGCATCCGCCATATAATCCAACTACTTTGTTAATTCGGCGTCACTTTTCCGCAAATACATGGGACCTGCGAAAATCGCCTTCCTATTATCTAATATATTGCTTTTTTTGACAATTACTAGTAATTCCCGGGCATTTCCTTTCCGGAAGCCGGAATCGACAAGGATGCGTCCCGGCTGAAGATCCCCAAGGAGGGAGGCCAGCTTCGGGGCGCCTGGCCCGGTAAGCAGGGTTTGGCCTTTGCCGGGGATCAGCGCTCCGATTTCAGCGGTTTCTCCGTCCAGATAGGGCGAAATCCGTTCACCTCCCCGGTACAGGGCGGTAAAGAAGCGGCGCTTTTTTGCGTCAATCGCCGGCAGCACCGTTCCGGGCCAGTGGAGACAGGAAAGGGCCATGCAATCCAGGGTGGAAGGCGCCGCCAGAGGAATCCCCAGAGCCAGGGCCATGCCTTTGGCGGCGGCAAAACCTATGCGGAGCCCCGTAAACGAACCGGGCCCCCCCATACAGGCCACTAAATCCAGATCCGCCGGTTCCATACCGGCGTTTTTAAGGAGAGTATCCGTCATTTCCATGAGGAATTCCGAATGCCGGAGTCCCAGATCGGCCTCCAGGTACCAGCTGTTCCGGTTTACGGAAGAGACTTCCCGGGAAAGCCTGTCCGCCTCCAGGGCCAGGGAGAGAACTTCCGTAGCCGTATCCAGGGCCAGGATGTTCATTTCAATCCCTCAAGACCCCTGATTCTAAGGGTCCGCCGGTTTTCGCCGGTGATTTCTATGTCGATCACCACGGCATCGGGGGGGATAGAACCGGCTATGCGATCGCTCCATTCGATCAGAGCGGCCCCGTCTCCGTAGAGATACTCCTCTCCGCCCATGGCGAGAAAGTCGCCGTCGCCGTTCAGCCGGTAGGCGTCGATATGATAGAGGGGCAGCCTCCCCCTGTATTCCGAAACAATGGTGTAAGTGGGGCTGGTAACCTCTTCGTCAATGCCCAGGCCCCGGGCAATACCCTTGACCAGACAGGTCTTGCCCGCCCCCAGTCCGCCCCTGAGGGCGATGATGCTGCCGGGGCGGAGCAGGGGGGCGATCCGTTCTCCTGCGGCCATGGTCTCCTCCGGGGAGGCCGAAGGGATAACGGCGCTTTCCGCCTCAGTTTCAGCCAGGGAGCCCTCCCGTACTATGCAGATGATGGATAAAGGTCTTTATTTCTTTGACCAGGGGAACCAGGGGATAATCGACGGGTTCCACCAGGGTAACGATAATTTCTTTTTGTCCCGTAGGCTTGATCTCGATAGAAAAGTCGATGCGCTTTTCCACAGGTTCATGTACTAGTTCCAGAACGGCAATCCCCGTGTAGAGCAGCCGGTAATAGATAGGAACGTCCTTTCTGACAATATCCTTAATCTCGAGTACCTTCATAGAATATCAACCATGATTTCCCCGTCAATCCTCATCATAATACTCAAATACCATGGCGTTAATTATATTCATGGTCCTGCGGGGTACCTTGAGGAACTTAACATGAGCTACGGTACCTATGGTTCCGCTCCGGTTAGTCCTGAGCACCTGCCCCAGGGCGGCTGAGGTCATGCCTCCGGATTGGGTAAATTCTATCTTTAATCGGCCTCCGGCATTTACCACCGCGGAGGTCACAATGGCGCAGCCCCCTATGGAAATATCCGTGATGGAACCCTTAAAACGGTTCCGGTCCACCACCATTTTCTTTTCCTTCTTCCGGCCGTTTTTTACCTCTTCCACCCTGACAAACGAAAAATAACAGCCCATGGTAGTCCGTTTCCGCCTAAAACGCCGCTGGGTCAGGGCCTTTGCCCTGTTTGAATGGGCCAGCTGAATAACAGGACCGTCGTGACTGTCGCCCAATCCCGCCACATGGCTGTCGAAAGAATAGCCCTTACTCGACTTGGTAAAAAAAGAAAGGGAAACCCTGGTTCCTTTGGGAAGCCGTATGGGAGTTCCCAGGGCATTTCTGGGGCACTCCACCAGCAGATTCATCCCCTTGGAGGAGATGACCCGCACCGGATAAGAATCCCTGCCGGTAGTAATAACGGCGGACATATTCTCTGAAACCTGGGTGGTGGAGGTGATGTTTCCCTGAAAGCCGCCGGCCGATTCGATGGTGTTCCTCACCGAAAAGAGGAGGGCGAACTTTTTCTGCATATCCTCTTCGCTTTCGGAAGTCTGCTCGATCCGCTCATAGGCCCGCTTAAAATGCCGGTCCAGAAGATTCGGATTGCTCATAACCCTGGCGGGATCGGTTACCTCGTCGTTTCTAAAAACATACTCCAGCACCTTTGCCTGATCCTTGTTCAATCCGTAGGAACCGGCCAGACGGTACAGGGTAAAGGCGCTGAATTTTCTTGGAGCCGGGGTGGAACGGGAACGTCCGCTTCCCATGGAACCGCCTACGCCTTTTTTTACCAGGTTAATAATCAGGATCGCAAGAACAAAAACTCCCAGGCCTATAAAAAGAATAGCGGCCTGGGCGGGATCGTCTTCTTTGAAGTATTGGACATCCTGGAGAAGATACATATCCGAGAGCCTCCCTACATTCCGGCCTCAGCGCCGGACCTAATAACAGCATAAAACTTCCCAAGCCGGGGCGCAAGCTCATACTCCGCCAGGTCCCCCGCCAGAACCGCATCCTTGGTTTCATAGGCCGCCAGAAGCTCTTTGACGGCGGCGGTAAATTCCTCAAGAAAGGTCTTAAAAGGAGCGCCCTCCACTTCCAGAGAGTCCAGGTCCAAACCCTGGGATTTCAGCAGGGGGAGAAGGCGGAAGATCTTCTCCGAGATACCGGCAAAGAGGGATACCGTTTCCGCCGCCCGGCCGTCCTTGCCGGTTTGAATATCCAGGGACAGATCCTCCAGGCGCTTTACAATTTCCGTCAGCGCCGGTCCGGCGCGGCCCAACTCCTGCCGGGGATTCTCGATTTCCCGTATCCGCTCCTCCGCCAAAAACCGGACTTCCCCCGGAGAAAGCCCCTCTCCGGCCAGGGCTTTACCGGCTCTGGCAGACAGACCGGGAAACTTTTCTGCCAGGAAACGGGCGGCGGCGCTTTCCGTCCAACCGCCGGCCAGGCTTTTCTGTTCGTCGAAAGAAGCGGCCTCATAGTCGGTCAGGGTATTCCGCAGGGTATAAAGGGCCTCCAGAACAAACAGGGACCAGGTGCTGGTCTTGATGTCCAGGGCTCCTATCTGTTCCAGGGACAGGTCCAGGGCAGATGCCACCCCCGCGGCGCCAATAACTTTACCATCCACGGTCAAACCCGAAAGATAGTGCCCGGAGCCTTCAAGCCAGTTTTCCAGGCCCGAAAGCAGATCTCCAATGGTTTTTTCGGTTTCCAGAGTGATGTCCGCCGGAACGCCGTTGATGGTAATTTCCATTTTGCTACCTGTTGCTGCTGTTTTGCCGGCTGAATTGATCCAGGGAAGTGGACAGCCGTTCCATGCGGTTATAGGCGCCTTCCATGGTTCCATACTGAATTTTGAGGCTGGCTTCTTTGGCGGCTAATTGGCGGTCCATGGTATCTATACGCCGCTGTTCCTGGGAGATCTTCGTATCGATGGTTCCTGTTTTAAGGCTGATAAGGCCGCCGGTTTCCACAAAAGGTTTAACAATCCCGTCTATGGCAATGGCGACGCCGGTATCGGCGATAAGATCCCCGTCGGCATCGGAACCAAAGAGCTGCTGAATGGCGGACAGCTTTGATGCCAGGGCTTCGTCCAGAACCTTTTCGTCGATTTCCAGGTAACCCCGCAGCCGGGAGGCGTCGTAGCCCGAACTGGCCCCGGCCCGCCGTACATCGGTACCTATGCCAATCTGAGCGAGCATGGCCAGGGCCCGTTCCTCCGCAGTGGGGTAGGGGTTGGCGGCCGCCCGCTGAAGGTTAGTCTTAAGCTGATTCAGGCTGCTGTCGCCCTGGAAGGCTCCCATCCGTTTTTTCAGTTCCGCCTGTTCTTCCGGGGAAAGATAGGTCAGCTCTTCCACGATACGTTCGTCCTGGCGGGTTAATACGTTAAGTTCCGCTACAAGCCGGTTATAATTTCCCGTGAGGGTGATGATGGCTTCTTTTATCGATTCACGATCGGGCTGAACCCCCAGCTTGACCGGCCGGTCCGAAGGACTTTTGGCGGTAATGGTAACTCCGGGGATAAGATCGTTTATTTCGTTAGTGGGACGGCGGACTTCAATCCCGTCCATGACCACCACCGCATCCTGGGCTGTGGAAATGGCGTTAAGGGGCTTCGCCCCTCCGGAGGCCTGGGGATCAAAGATCCTGATATTCCTGATGGAAACATCCCGGTTGGTGTTGTTGTTTACTAATTCCATGGAAGCAATGGTCTTACCCCCGGCTATACCGGAAAGATCGTACTGATAGGGCGCAAAATTTTGGGAATCCCGGATGGGGGGAACCGGAGCCTTGGAACCGTCGGTAAAAGTAAGGGTGAGGATTCCCAGATCATCCACCCGTTTCGGCGCTTCCGGGGGAACCCAGACGGGAAGGGGAACCGAAGAAAGATCATTTTCGATGGTGATGCCCCCGTAATTTATAGAACCGGCACCGGGAATCGAAGGCCCCGCCGGAGGCGCGGGAATATGTTCGCCGGGCAGCAGCTTGGTGGCCGCTTCAAAGCGCAGGACCATGCCCCCGGAAGGAATGGCCTCACCGGGATAGATCTGATTCCGGCCCCCGGCGGCCACGGTGAGGACATTTTCCGCCAGCCGAAGTTCCGGGCCCCGGACGGTATCGGCGTTTAGGGCCACATCGCGGCGGGTATTGTAAGACTGGCCTATCATACCGGTCTCAAGGGCCAGTTTTTCCGCTTCCCCGGAAAAACCAAGCCGTTTTTCGGCGCCCGTAACCAGGGATTCTATAAGCAGGGAATTGGTTGCCGGATCGACCGCCACAAGATCCGCCCGGATTCTGTCCCGGCCCCGGCGGTTCAATGCATCGGCGAAGTCCCTAAGGGACCCGCCCCTGAAATTAAAGGATATTTCATCTTCCCCCACGGAGAAAGTATAGTTCCCCCCCTCGACCCTAAAGGATCTGTCCAGGGGGGCAGAAAGGAAACGGTCGGACCGGGCAATCTGCTTTACCGTAAAGCTCCGTTCCTGTTCCACCGCATTTCTGGTGGCGGTTCCGGTAAGCACCGACTCATCCTGGGAAACAACAATACGGTCGTTAAAGGGGTTCTGAAAAGAATAAAGAAGTTTTGCGCTGTCCCGCAGGGAAGTGATGCGCCGGCCCATTTCCTGCCAGTATGTCTTTTGGGTTTGTAGATCTTCGACATCCTTTGCAACCCGTTCCCGGGGAACCCGTTCGAGCTTCATCAGATCTTCGATGATCTTTTCCGTATTAAACCGGCTTTTTACCCCCGGAATATAAACATCGGACATGCCGTTTTCCCCTCCCCAGCCGGCCGATCAAACCATCTCGTCAAAGAGAAAACCTATGGTCTCCTTTAACTTGTTGTGCATACGCTGCAATTCTTCCGGTGGAAGCACTTTGATTACTTTATCGGTTTCCGGGTCGATGACCTTTACGATTACTTCGTTGGACCGGTGATCCACCACAAACTGAAGTTTGCGGTTAAAGGCAAGACTGATCCGCTCAAGATCCCCGGTAATGGCTTCCAATTTTTGAGGTTCACCGTTTCCCGGCAGGGACGCTTCAAATCTGTCAAGGACAGCGGTTCGTTCCGCAGTCCGGATCTGCGCTGCCCGCACAGATCCCCTGTCCCGGGGAAGTTCCTGCTGCTGGATCGATCCTACAGCGGCGACTTGTATACTCATGGAATACCTCCCTGTACGGCTGTTTACACAGCTAAGTTCCCGCCAATCCGTGGCAAGAACCGGTTATATCCCCTCCAACCGGAGGGAATCGTAGTCTCCAAAAGAAGGGCGGGGAAGGGCGCGATCTTCCCCACCCTCACTGGTCATTTTACTGCTGCTCAATACCAATGTTTTCCAAAAGACGACGTCCAGAGGTCTCTTGAAAGATGCCGGCCTTAACCAAGGAGCTGCAGTACCGACTGGGTCCGCACGTTGGCCTGGGCCAGCATGGCGGTTCCCGCCTGATTAAGAATGGTGTCCTTGGTGTAACCGACCATTTCCTCCGCCATATTCGTATCCCTGATCCGGGACTCGGCGGCCTGGAGGTTTTCCGCTGCGATGGCCACGCCTTCGGCGGCCATTTCAAACCGGTTCTGGTACGCGCCGAGATCGGCCCGCTGTTTGGAAACCAGTTTGAGGGCGGAATCCACCATCCCAATAGCCTGATTGGCCTCTTCGGGGGTGGCGATGGAAACAGTTCCGGCTTCACCCTGAGCGGTCTGTAAGCCAAGGGATGCAGCGGTCATGGTACCGATATAGACCTGTTCGCTCTGGTCCATATTAGCTCCCACTTGGAACTGCATGATCCGGTTTACCGCCGAATTCTGGGCAAAGGCCCCGGTCAGCATGTTCATACCGTTAAATTGAGCGTGGCTCGCAATACGGTTGATTTCATCGACCAGCTGGGAAACCTCTACCTGGATCTGCATACGGTCTTCATCGGTATAGATACCGTTGGCGGACTGTACGGACAGCTCCCTGAGGCGGTGCAGAATATCCTGGGTTTCCTGAAGGTAACCCTCAGTCGCCTGGATAAAGGACACGCCGTTCTGAATATTACGCTCAGCCTGATTTAAGCCCCTGACCTGGCTCCGCATTTTCTCGGAAACCGCAAGCCCGGAAGCGTCATCACCGGCCCGGTTGATCTTCATGCCGGAGCTGAGCTTTTCAATGCTCTTTGCTACATCGGCAGTAGTAACCCCAAGCTGGCGGTTGGCGTACATGGCGCTCATGTTGTGATTAATAATCATATAACCCTCCTTGCGTTGGTAACCCCGGCTGTCCTTAGCCGGAGCCGAACCGCACAGTCCTCCCTCCAGGAGAAGGTTCGCGCCGCTCCTCCTGAAATTCCGACGGCGGAACGGGAGATGCATCTCCGAAACCGGAGATACGTCTCTCGAACCGTTGTGCGCGCCGGGCAAGCTGAACTCTTACCCGGTTTCCAACAAAGGGTCTTTGTCAAAGAACGCTGCCGTCCCGGCCCCCTGCGGAACCGGAACAGCGGTCATAATAAAAGATACTTCTTTATTATGAGCCGGTAAAGCTTTCCTTATAAGAAAAGCCCGGGGAAATCCCGCGGGAATTTCCCCGTCTAAGCTTTTTCCTCCGGGAAAATCCCCGGAAAAGAGGGAAAACCCTCATCTTACACTGTAACTCCCTATTGCAGAAGTTGCAATACCGAGGTGGCCCTCTGGTTCGCCTGGGCCAGCATGGCCGTCCCGGACTGGATCAGAATCTGGTCCCGGGTATAGTCCACCATCTGGTTGGCCATATTGGTGTCCCGGATCTTGGATTCCGAAGCCTGCATGTTTTCGGCGCCTATATCGAGGCCTACCACGGCGTGTTCCAGCCGGTTCTGATAGGCGCCCAGGTCGGCCCGCTGCTTGTTGATGATCTTGAGGGCGGTGTCCAGAGTTCCTATGGCCCGGTTAGCGCTGTCGGGAGATTCGAGGCTGATAAAGCTTTCGTCCCCGGCATTGCGGATTCCCAAGCCCTTGGAGGTCATGGTACCGATGAAGACCTGCTCCCGCTGATCCATGTTGGCGCCGATATGGAACCACATGGACCCGGTGATGAGGTTGTTTCCGGTATCCCGGGCAAAGCGGCCGGTCAGCATATTCATGCCGTTAAACTGGGCATGGCTGGCAATGCGGTCCACCTCATCCACCAGCTGGGAGATCTCCACCTGGATGTACATCCTGTCCTCTTCGGAGTAGATGCCGTTGGCGGCTTGTACCGCCAATTCCCGTATACGCTGGATGATATCCTGGGTTTCCTGGAGGTAACCTTCGCTGACCTGGATAAAGGAGATGCCGTTTGTTGCATTGGTAGAAGCCTGGTACAAACCCCGGATCTGGCTTCTGAGCTTTTCGGAAACCGCGAGCCCGGAGGCGTCGTCCCCCGCCCGGTTGATACGAAGCCCGGAAGAAAGCTTCTCCATGTTCTTGGTAAGGCTATTGTTAGTAACCTTGAGGGACCGGTCCGCAAACATGGCGGACAGGTTGTGGTTGATGATCATGTCATCCTCCTTGAAATATGTCGCCGAAGGCATCCTTGCCCCCGCCGGTCCGGTCCTTTCAGGGAAGAGCCGCGGACCCCGCTCTAAAAAGACTTAACCGGTTCTATTATCGGCAGGAGCGGATAAAAACTTGAGCGTTTTTGCGGAATTTTCTAAAGTTTTTACCTGTTTGTACCGATACTGCCGATCCGCCGTTCGCGGATACCAAAGGGCTATTTGGGCCTTCCCGTCACGAGGAGGCTTTTCCACCGCCAAAGGACGGGGCCTTCTTTGGCTCTGTCCTGCATCATACTTTTAAGGACGCCGAAATCATCCCCCAGGGCGGCGGCAACATGTTTTCCCCAGCGGGATTTCTCCGTATCAAACCAGGACGACAGGTCCCTTTCTGTAAGGAGCCGTTCCTCCTGGGCTTCCAGCAGGGTGACGGTAATCTCAAAACAGACCGAAAAGGCCGTTTCCAGGGTTTCTCCGGTCCAGGTCCAGCCGCCACTGCCCGTATCCGCCGCGGTGAAAAAAGCCTCCTCCACCTTTTTAAGCCTGTTCAACAGCCCCGCGGCGGCTCCGCCGGAACAATTGTCCGTACCGGAACTTTCCAGGATGCGGGATATTCTTTCCCCCAGGACCGGCGGCGTTTTGAGGAGAACCAGGCGTCCCTCACGGACCAGGAGCCGCCGGGCGGCTTCGGCAAAGGCCCGCATCGCCGGAAGGGCCTCCGCTCCGCCGGGACCGAAACCTCTTTTCCAGGGTTCTCTCATCAGAATACGGTCGAATCCGGAGGCGCCGAAAAGGGCCTCCGCTTCTTCCGGGGAGGGGAGCCCCGGAAATTGAGGACCCGAAAGGGCGATTTGAGGCTGTTCGCTTTCGTCCAGTACTTCGGCATAGCGGATCAGGGCCTCCCGGGCCTCTCCGGTGTCCACCAGGGCGGCAGTCAAGCCCTCGGGCGCCCGGCGGAGGGCTTCCCAGAGGAGGAGGCCGTCGTTAGCCTCGGGGATGAGTATCCGGTCATGGCGGGCAGCGGCGGCAGCGGCGAAGACAGCGTCCCGGTCCGCCAGGAGCCGGGCGCTTCTTCCCGACTCAAGCCGCTTGAACCAGCCCTCCCGGCCCTTGGACAAGGCGGACCAGGAAAGAATCTCCTGATCCCCGGCGTCGCCGCCCAGGACTATGGCCGCCTGAAGTTCCCGCTTCCTTAAAATTTCCTCCCTGATGCGCCCCTCATAACCCATGCGGGAAGGAACGTAGAAGGTTTTCCCCCGGAGGCTCCAGGGCAGGTACTGCTGGGCCGCCCAGTGATCCCGGTAGGCATGGGGATAAATATAGCCCTCTCCATGGCCAAAGCTTTCCTTGTCCCGGCTGGCGTCCCTGAGATGACCGGGGACTTCGGCGTCTTCCTTTTCAACCTCCTTCATGGCATCGAAGAAGCTCATGGTGGTGTTGGATTTGGGGGCGGCGGCCAGGTAGAGACAGGCCTGGGAGAGGGGAAAATTCCCCTCGGGAAAACCGATGCGGTCAAAGGCTTCGGCGCAGGAGAGGACCACCGTAATGGCGCCGGGATCCGCCAGGCCCACATCCTCCATGGCCAGGATTATCATGCGCCGGAAAATAAAGCTGGGATCCTCCCCGGCCCGGACCATCTTTGCAAGCCAGTAGAGGGCCGCATCGGGATCGCTGCCCCGGACGCTTTTGATAAAGGCGCTGATGGTATCGAAGTGATAGTCCCCGTCCCGGTCGTAGAGTACCGCCCGGCGCTGTATGCTCTCCTCGGCGGCTTCGAAGGAAACGGCAATCTCCGTACCCGGCGGGGGCGGCCAGGATGAGATCTGCGCCGGAGCTTCCGCCGGGGGGAGCGATGTTTCTATGGCAAGTTCCATGGCGTTGAGGAGGCTCCGGGCGTCCCCGCCGGCCACTTCCACCAGGTGTTCCAGGGCCCCCTCGGCAAAGCCGACCCGCCATTGGCCGTAACCCCGTTCCCTGTCCAGGAGGGTGCGGCGGGCGGTCTCCCAAAGGGCCCCGGCGCTGAGGGGCTTCAGCTGAAAGATACGGCTCCTGCTGACCAGAGCCCGGTTTACCTCGAAGAAAGGATTTTCCGTGGTGGCCCCGATAAGGATTACCGTACCGTTTTCCACCCAGGGAAGCAGGGCGTCCTGCTGGGCCTTGTTCCAGCGGTGGACCTCGTCCACAAAGAGTATGGTCCGCCTGCCGTAGAGCCGCCGTCTTTCATCGGAACGATCTATGGCCTCCCTGATGTCCTTAATCCCGGACAAAACCGCATTGAGGCTTTCAAAGGCGCTTTTGGTGGTGTTGGCAATGACCCGGGCCAGGCTGGTTTTACCCGTGCCCGGCGGGCCGTAAAATATGACCGACGAAAGGCGGTCCGCCTGGATGGCCCGCCGGAGGAGCCGGCCCGGACCGACGATGTGGTCCTGGCCTATAACGTCGTCCAGGGTCCTGGGCCGCATCCGGTCCGCCAGGGGCCCCTCGGACCCCGCCGGCGGGGAACTGAAAAGGTCAGCCACGGTCCCGGCAGGCTAGTCTTCGGCGTTCCATTCTCCGTTCCTGTAGGACCAGAGCCCTTCCCGCTGGGTAGAAGCGAAAATGACCGGAGCGCTGTAAGGTGAAAGCGAGGTTTCGCTTAAAACGTATAAGTAGTTAACCACATTATCTTCCAGCGAAGAAAATCCGGTTGTGCCGTCGGGCATGCTGCCATTAACATTTGGGGGTCCTATAGCACCGGATGGGTCAATAGCATATGCGCCGTATCCGCCATCGGTTCCCAAGAGAAGCAGGGAAGGGGTTCCAGCCAACGGATTTGGATAAAGAGCGGAACAAAAAAATGAAAAGGGAACACTAGTAGGCGATATACTGCCGGATGATAATTTCCATATTCCACTCGTAGTTAGGGCATAATTTGTGCCGTTTGCGTTTATAAGACTATCAGGGCCTTGGAATTTTTTACCGGATGATCCTGGTAATTCTGCTAATGATGATTCACTTGTCCCTGTATAGATGCCTTTTTCTGAAACAGCGAGATAGTAGTCGGAACCATCAAGAATGGCTCCCGTTAACAAACCCCTCAAACCGGGAATTTCTGTGGGAGCATCGGAGTTATCCGAATCCTTCAAATAGGAAATAACGCAATTAGGAGCAGGACCGGTACATATAAAAAGCACCTCACCGGCGCCAAAAATGCTCTGGATGTAGCTGATACGGATTTGACCATTGCTGGAACCAGCAAAAGTGGCAGGCCAAGTATTACCATCCCCACTCCGGTACAGCTGAAAGGAATTGGGATTTCCGTTACCTGTTATAGCGTACAAAAAACCGGTGGTCGCGGCCACGGTCCGGGCGCCACCCGGGGGCTGGCCTACCGAAGAATCCCAAGTCCCCCTGGTTACTGCCGGAGTACCTTCCTTATATCGATGCAAACGTCCGTTGGCTACATAGAGGGTAATATCAACAATACCACTTGAAGGAAATCGAACTATCTTGGAAGGGGTCCCCTCTATCCGGGGGTCCTTGGGTTCGACTTCCTGGGAAATGTCAAAGAAGATGGCGTCCTGCTTGCAGGAAGGGAAGAAAAACAGAGAAAGGGCCAAAATACATGCCGGCAAAATCCGGCGGATTTTTACCATTTTTACAAAAGATCGAAACATCGCTCATCTCCCTAGAAGTGATACCGGGCGCAGACGGTCAGGTCCATAAAGTTGCCGTAAGCGTCGGGGCCCTTGCCGGTCCACTGGGGAACCCACCACCAGCCCGTATTAAGCCCGAAGGACCAGTCCGTATTGAAACGCCAGAAAACAGATACCGAGGGCTTAAGGAAAAAGCCGCCGTAGTCCTCGTTTTTGTACTGCTGGGGGGCAAAGCCTGCCATAAGAGAAACGGGAAATTCAAAGCGGCCTATCACAAACTGATACCCCACTTTTACCCCCATGGGTACAATATACACCATATTTTCCCCGATGGTGGGGGAAAACATTCCCCCTATCTCGGCTCCGATAAAAAGATAGGAGTTCAAAAAGTAATTGAAGGCCAAAAAACCGGTTCCGCCGGGTTTTATCTTGGTTTCCACCTTATTGAAGTCATTGTACATCAGGGTGGGAAAAATGGCCCCCAGGGAAATGGTAAAGGTCTTGTCTCCCCTGGAATAAAGGGAAGAGGGCATGCCGGACCATTCGTCTCCGGGAATTTCCGGTTCTTCCTCTTGGGCAAAAACGGCCGGAACGGCGCATAACAGGATTACCGGTATTAGAAAAAGGGGTATACCCCTTGGCATACGCATTCAGACTCCTCAATTTAGAATAGTAACAAATAGGACGCTCCGTATCAACATGGATCGAACTGCCGGGATGGTTCCCTCCTATGGGGCCTTGTTTTCAAGGGCCAGATACTCAAGCAGTATGGGGTACTTGGTTAAAAGCTCCCCGTATTTTTCCAGCTCATCAAAACGAAGCCGGGAGGACAGGTTCCTTCCCGCGGCGGCGAAGATGTCGTTCTGCAGCAGTTCCCGCTGCTGTTTCAGGTAATCTTCGTAGAGGGCCTTCACCGTGTTGTAGAGGGCGAAGTCGGGGAAACCGGATATCCTGATAGCAAGGGAAAGATCCTCTATATGGGGAAACGCATTTAGGATGTCCGCTTCCAGAAAATCCAGAGATCCCGGACCGCTTATACGGGCGGCATTGGCCGCAACAAACGCCGGATCCTCCCCATAGGCATACAGCCGCTGAACAACGAAACGCTCTATCTCGCCGGCGAGCCGCCGCTGGTATTCCTCAAGCCCCGCCTGGTCTTCAATTCCCTCTTCGCTTATCAGGGCGGGCAGGGCGGCGGCTTTAATGCCGAAGGAAAAGGAACCGCCAATCTCGTAGGAAAAGTCCGTTTTCAGCCCCGCCAGGGAAGCGTAGCTTTCCCCCTGGGGGAGGGCGCCCTTGACATTAACGGTACGGTCGAAGCGTTTGGGCTGGAAAATTTCGATGCTGACATTGGTGGGGATAAGCTTGTACCAGACCCAGCGGAATTCCCCTTCCCGTATGGGCCGGGGATCGATGCCGAAGGTCTTTGAGCGGAGAACCCCGCAGGAACCGGGGGGAACCGTAAGCTGGGCCCAGCCCAAAAAGAAGACCGATCCGCCAAGGCCCAGGATAATGATTAGGAGAATGATTTTTTTCATGCCGGTATGATAAACTAAAAGAAAGGGTTCTAGCAAGAAGGCCCCCGGAAGGGGCGGTCCCAGAGATAATAGGAGCGGCACATGATTTCCCGTCCGAAAAAGAAGCCCCTGCGGTTTATACTGGCTGAACGGGTGGTATTTTTCTTTTTTTCTCTCTGCGCCTTTTCGTTTTTTCTCTATGGGATAGGTACCGCCCAGGCCTTTATGGATGCGACCCAGCTTTTTCTGCTCAGGCTTTCCCGGATTACGGGCTTTTTTCTGGCCGCCGCCGCCTGTTTGGGGTTTGTCCTTGAGTTCTGGAGAGGCATTGTTTCAAAACGGCGCCGTTTCTTCGGCGCCGCCCTTTATCTGTTCTTCTGTTTCTTTGGCTTGGCGGCGGCGGTCCTGGCCGCTTTTATCACCGTTGTAGCGGAGGGAAATGTATGAGCAAACGGCTCTTTGCCCTGCGGGGCGCCGTTCAATGCCGCAATGAGGAGGAAGATATTGCCGGACAGGTATCAGCCCTGTATGACGAGCTTTTATCCGGGAACGGCCTGGCCGAAGGGGACATTGTATCGCTTATCTTCTCGGTAACGCCGGATATAAACGCTAAAAACCCCGCCGCGGCCCTGCGGGCTTCCGGCAGGGCGGAGGATCCGGCCCTCTTTGTAGTTCAGGAGGCGGCGTTTTCCGGGGGGCTGGAACGTACCGTCCGGGTTTTGCTCCACGCCTATATGGAAGAGGGAAGTTCCCCCCGGCACTGTTACCGGAACGGCGCCGAAGTCCTGCGGCCCGACAGGGTTATTGACTAGAAATCCCGTTATTAGTATAGTTCAATATCTATACGCCATCTTAGCTCAGCCGGCTAGAGCGCGTGACTTGTAATCTCGAGGTCCCCGGTTCGACTCCGGGAGATGGCTGGCAGTCCCGGTACCGGGGCGTTAGCTGCGGGATGCGTATAATTGGGGGAGATTCCCGAGCGGTCAAAGGGGGCAGACTGTAAATCTGTTGGCTCAGCCTTCCAAGGTTCGAATCCTTGTCTCCCCATAGGCTGACAAAACCAATAATGCGGGTTTAACCGGTTTTTGGAGATGCTATGCCTGAAAAGCCTTTTTATGCGGAAGGGCTTCGTTTTTCATGTACCCGCTGTTCAAGCTGCTGCCGTTACGAGGAAGGTTTTGTTTTTCTTTCCCGGAAAGATGCGGATCTTCTGGCGGCGGAACTTTGTTTGGGTTACACTGAGTTTGTGGAAATTTATTGCCGGTGGGTTCCCTGCTTGGAAGGAGGAATGGAGCGCCTTTCGTTAAAGGAAAAACGAAACAGGGATTGTGTTTTTTGGACGGTCTCCGGCTGCGGGGTATACAAAGCCCGTCCCCTGCAATGCAGGACCTTTCCCTTTTGGCGGCCGGTGCTGGTTTCCGCCGAGTCCTGGAAATGGACCGCCGAAACCTGTCCCGGTATGGATAAGGGCGCCTTATACAGCATGGATTACATAGAAGCGTGTCTCGCCAGTCAGGAGGCGGAACCGGCGGTGATTAAAAAAATCTAAAGGGGAGAAGATGGTCATCCGTTTTTGGGGTGTCCGCGGTTCCCTTCCGGCGCCGCAGCTGCCATCTCAAATAAAACACAAAGTTTCCGCCATTTTGGAGCGCTTGACTCCGGCGGACATTGAAAGTCCCGAAAGCCGGGAACGGTTTTTGGCGGGGCTGCCGTCCTGGCTTTTTGGAACCATCGGGGGCAATACCCCCTGCGTTTCGGTTCAAATTGGTCCCCGGGAACATATTGTTTTTGACGCCGGTTCGGGGATTCGGGAGCTGGGCATCGCCATGGCAAAGGAAAAGCCCAAGCCGGACCAGTACCGTATTTTCTTTTCCCACTTTCACTGGGATCATCTCCAGGGACTGCCTTTTTTTAATCCGTCCTACGATCCCGCGGTAAAACTTGATTTTTATTCCCCCATGCCCAACCTGGAAAATGCCCTCCAGGGGCAGATGACATCTCCCTATTTCCCCATCCATATGGAAGCCATGGGGGCCAAAAAGTTTTTTCACCATTTGGACCGGTCCGTCAGTTTCGGGGACGTTTCAATATCCTTTAAGAAGATGAACCATCCCGGCGATTCCTATTCCTACCTGGTCAGCGACGGAAGCCGCCGCTTTATCTATGCCACGGATACGGAATTATCCGCAGCGGACTTTATCAAAAACGATGAAAATACCGCCTTTTTCGACAAGGCGGATCTGGTGGTTATTGATTCCCAGTACACCCTGGGGGAAGCCATTGAAAAATACAACTGGGGCCACAGCGCCTTTAGTCTGGCGGTGGACTTTGCCGCCAATTGGGGTATCAAGCATCTTATTATGTTTCACCATGATCCCGCCTATGACGACCGTAAACTCTTCAACATACTCCAGTCCGCCCGCTGGTATACGGAACGGATGGGTATTAAGGGGATACAGATAACCCTGGCCATGGAAGGCATGGAGATTAGCCTGTAGCATGGATCGGCAAGAGGGGATTTTTTTGCCGCTAAAGGACTGTATAGCCCTGTTTCCCCGGCTTAAAAGGGACGAGGCCATCCTTACAGTCTCCGAGCGGGGGGCTCTTTTGAAGATAGAGAAGGTCCTCTATAACTATTTGTCCATACAGGAAGTTGAAAACCTGCTTTATGCGCCCCGTACAGGGTCCGGCGGACCGGCGCAAAGTCCGAAGATGAGGTAGTAATGCCCAAACGTATCCGTACTGTGTTCAGGGTCCTTAGCTTTATGGTGGGTACGGTCCTGTTCCTGGCGGCGGCTCTGACGGGGCTTATGGTCTATTTAAACGCCCCCCCCGGCAGGCCTCCCCGGAGCAGCGATACGGTAACGGTGGAGGGGAGCTATGCCCTGGTAGAGGTACGGAAGGGGGAAAGCGCCTCCTCCGTAGGACAGCGTCTTGAGTCGGCGGGGCTTATCAAAAACCGCTGCTTCTGGAATCTCCTCTACCGCCTGGACAGGCAGTATGTTAAGACCGGGATGTACAAATTCAACATCCCCGCAAGCCAGCTTGAGATCCGTTCCGTCCTTGTTTCCGGGCGGCAGACCCTGGTACGGGTTACCATCCCCGAGGGGGTTACGCTTAAGAAGACTGCCCTTATTCTGGAGGATGCGGGGATCTGCGCGGCGGCGGATTTCCTCGCCGCCGCATCGGATCGGGCCGTACTGGATCGCTACCATGTTCCGGGGAAAACTATGGAAGGCTACCTCTATCCCGACACCTATTTCTTTTCCCTGGCCTATCCCGCGGTCCAGGTTGTTGAAACCATGGCGGATACTTTCTTCCGGCGGATTGCTGAAATTACCGGGGAGGCAGAGCATCCGGACTCCCGGGAGCTTAACGAGCGGGTTACCATCGCCTCGGTAGTGGAACGGGAGTACCGGGCGGCCGACGAGGCCCCCCGTATGGCGGGGGTTTTTTATAACCGCCTCCGTATTGGGATGCCCCTTCAATCCTGCGCCACTGTGGAGTATGTAATTACCGAAATTCAAGGCCGCCCCCACCCGGACGTGCTCTACAACCGGGACATTGAGATCCGGGACCCCTACAATACCTATATCCGGGCGGGGCTTCCGCCGGGACCCATTTCCGCACCGGGCTTTGTGGCCCTGAACGCCGCCTTCAACCCCGCCCCCAGCGACTACCTCTACTTTCGCCTGGTGGATCCCTCCCAGGGACGGCACTATTTTTCCCGGACCCTGGACGATCATAACCAGGCGGGGGTGCTCTATGTCAAAGGGAGAGCCGGATCTTAATGGCATATATTGCTGAATCCACTATCCAGGAACTGAATGATAAGATGGACGCTGTGGCGGTGGTGGGGGATTATGTACGCCTTGAAAAACGAGGCGGCCGTTACTGGGGGCTCTGTCCTTTTCACAATGAAAAAACCCCCTCCTTTACGGTGGACCCGGACCGGAAAGCGTATTACTGCTTCGGCTGTGGGCAGGGCGGCGGGATTATCAACTTTGTCATGGAGATGGATAAACTTAGTTTTCCCGAAGCGGTAGAAACTCTGGCAAAACGGCTGGGTATAGAGGTAATCTATGAAAATACCGGGACCGGGGGGAAAAATGAAGGAAGGACCCTCCGGTTGGAAGAACTGGCGGAACTCTACCGCCGGGCGGCGGTAACTTTTCATCACTTCCTCATGCAGAAGGAAGAGGGAAGGGGGGCTCTGGAATATATCTTATCCAGGGGCATAGAGAGGGAACTGCTGGAACGTTTCCGTCTGGGTTACGCCCCCCGGGACCGGTCCTGGCTTTTTCGGTTTTTACGGGCCAAGGGGTATTCCGAAGAGTTCCTCGGTTCCAGCGGTCTCTTTTCCAAAAACTATCCCCGGCAGGCCTTCTTCGCAAACCGGCTCATCTTTCCCATCGCGGACCGCCGGGGCCGGACCGTGGCCTTTGGCGGCCGTTTTCTGGAGGAAGATGCGGCCCCTCCGGGCGGTTCCCAGGGGCCCAAGTACCTCAATTCCGCCGAATCGGATCTTTACAAAAAGCGGGAAACCCTCTTTGCCATCGATCTGGCTTTGCCGGAGATCCGCAAAACCAAAGAAGTTTACCTCGCCGAAGGGTATATGGACGTGATAGCCCTCCATCAGGCGGGGGTAAGCAACGCCGTGGCCCCCCTGGGAACCGCCTTTACCGATGAGCAGGCCCGGCTGCTCCGCCGCTGGGCGGAACGGCTGTATCTTATCTTCGATGCCGACGACGCGGGACAAAATGCCGCGGTCAAGGCTATCCTGACGGGCCGGAAAAACGGCCTCGTCTGTGCCGTAATCGGCCTGAGGGACGCCGAAGGGGACGGAAGCGGTGAAATTCTCGCCGAAATGAAGGAAATAAAGGATCCCGCCGATATATTAAAGCGATTCGGCGTGAAAATATTGCAAAAGCGGTTAAAAAATAGTATAATAGATTTCGAATATTTCATAAAACGCAGTAAGTCTCTGTTCGATCCTTCCCGCGTCGAAGGTAAGGCGGGGGCTGTGGCGTTTTTGTTTCCTTATATGGAAATCCTTGATTCTGAGGTTTCCAGGGAGGCCTGTGTACAGGATATTGCCGATGCTTTTGGGGCGGACCCCCGGGCAGTCCGGGATGATTATCACCGTTACCTGGGCCGTAATCCGGGGAAAGAAGCAAGAAAGGAGCTTCCTGATGCCGCCGGGACCGGCCCTGTCCGCATGAGCGATGAGCTTTTTCTGCTTACCGCGGTGGCGGCCAATTCCGGTCTGTATCCCAAGTTACGTTCGGCCCTTTCCATTGATGAACTGGAGGACCCCAACGCAAAGGAGTTGTTTATAGCTCTGGAAGAGTGGTTCAGAAACGGCGGACTGGGGATCGATGATCTTTTACCCCGTATAAACAACATCTCCCTGCGGCATTTTGTTGTTCAGCGGGGGGCGGCCGGGGCCTTTTCGGTACATCCGGAACGGCTCGTCTCGGACGGAATCAGGCGGGTAAAGCAGAAGAGGCTTGAACGCAGACGGACCGGGATTGTAACTGAACTGCGTATTGCGGGGAGCGGGAACCGGCCGGAAGGGGCCGGTCTTGAGGATCTTCTTTCCGAAAAAATGTTTATTGACGCCGAATTACGCCGGTTTAAGGAAGTCAACGAATGACTGAAGTGCGAACGCCCGATATGGTCTTAGACCCAGCGGTGGTAAAGCTGATTGAATACGCCAGGGAAAAGAAGACCCTTTCCTATGACGAACTTTCCGATTTTTTACCCGAACATATCACCAACTCCGATAAGATAGAGCAGATTTTAATTCTGCTGGAGGCCAACAACGTCCAGCTTATCGAGGAGGAATCTTCCGGTGAGGAAGAATCCGAATCGGAGCAGCGGAAGAACGCCGGGGCCGAAAAGAAACGGCTGGTCTACAGTGAGAAAGAGTCTTCCGTAGACGATCCTATCAGACTGTACCTCCGGGAAATAGGCCGGGAAAATCTTCTTACCGCAGAGCAGGAAATAGAACTCTCCAAGCAGATGGAAAGCGGGGACAATATCATCAAGGGGGTGATTAAACAGTCGGGGATGATCATTCCCGAGTTTTACCATATCGCCCAGCGGGCCTTTTCCAAGAAAGACCCCCGGGAACTTTCCCTCTCCAAAAAGGAAATCACCGAATACATGACCGAACGCCGCCGGCTTAATCAGTTTTATAAGGAAACCCTCCGGCTTATTGGGGGGGATCTGAAAAACTATATGGAAATCAAGCGGCGGCTTATTATCCGGGGAGCGGATATTTACGAGGACAAGGAACTGAACGGAATACGCCGCCGGGTCTTGTCGGTGATAGTAAATGCGGAGATCCATCCTGAGGAAATCACCGGTTTTTCCGACAAGTTTGTCCAGGCGGCGAAGAAGATCAAGCGCTGCAAGAAGGAGCAGGAGCGGATTGAAAAACGGCTCCGGGTGGCAAGCCTCAAGGAACTGCGCATACTGGGCCGGGGTCTGACCATAAAGGAGGAACGAGAGCGGCTTGAGGAGGATTTGGGTCTTTCCTCGGACGAAATCAAAGAGCTCATCCGGCATATCCAGGTAACGGAAAAGAAACTCCGTCAGATGGAGGCGGAGTTCGAGGAATCCATCGAAAATATCAACCAGATGGCCAAGGAGATAAACCGGGGCCGGGTCATGATGAAAAATGCCAAAGACCGGCTTATCAAGGCTAACCTGCGCCTGGTGGTTTCCATTGCAAAGAAGTATACCAACCGGGGGCTCCATTTCTTCGATCTGGTCCAGGAGGGGAATATCGGCCTTATTAAGGCGGTGGAAAAGTTTGAATACCAGAAGGGATTTAAATTTTCCACCTACGCCACCTGGTGGATACGGCAGGCCATCACCCGGTCCATATCCGACCAGGCCCGGACCATCCGGGTACCGGTCCACATGATAGAGCAGATCAACAAGGTGATCCGGGAGTCCCGGCAGCTTATGCAGGTTTTGGGCCGGGAACCCACGGACGAGGAAATTGCCGAGCGTCTGGGCTGGACTGCCCAGAGAGTTAAATCGGTAAAGAACGTAGCCCGGGAGCCCAGCAGCCTGGAAACGCCCATAGGGGAAGAGGAAGATTCCCTGCTGGGAGACTTTATTGAGGACAAGGATGTGGAAAATCCCGCAAGCCAGACCGCCTTTACCCTGCTTCAGGAGCAGCTTTCGGGGGTGCTTTCCACCCTGCCCGCCAGGGAGCAGGAGGTTCTCAAAATGCGCTTCGGTTTGGACGACGGCTATTCCCTCACCCTGGAGGAAGTGGGGCTCTACTTCAATGTAACCCGGGAACGGATACGGCAGATTGAAGCCAAGGCTCTCAGGCGGCTCAGGCATCCCAAACGGAGCCGGAAGCTCAAGGATTATTTGGATCATTAGAATTGTTCGGGAGACTCATTCGAGAACCAGCCGGGTTCTCGAATGAGTCCATTGAATTTTTCCATGAAAGTATTTAGGGAAATAAGTTTTGCTTATTTTTCCACGTAAATTTGAAAGGGGTCACACATGGCGATGGACGAGGTATTTGAAAAGCTGAGAAAACTACAGGATATTTTATCCCAGAAGATAAGCCTGGAACAGAATATTCAGGAGATCCCCAAGATTCTTATCACCCAAGAGGAACTTTTGGCCCGGCTGAAGAAGTCCTTCATTGAGAAGAACCAGGACTACGAGAGGTCCAAGACCGCGGAGACGGAGTACCGTTCCCTGCTGACTGAGGCCGAAGAGGCCCGGGAACGGGCCGAAAAAAACATGGACGTGATCAATACCCAGCGGGAATACGAGGCCCTGGATAAAGAAATCCGGGATGCCTCCGAGAAGGAACAGCAGTACCGGAAGGATCTCCAGAAGGAAGAACGGGTTTTGGCGGAATTGGACGAACAGATGAAACAGACCGCCGCCCTCATTGAGCAGCAGGAGCAGGAACTGGCGGAGCGCCGGGCCGGGATTGAGGCGGAGACAGCCGAAAAGACAGCCCAGCTTGAGGCGCTGGCCGGGGAAGAGGCGGAGCTGATCCCCGGCCTCGATCCGGAGGTGCTCTTTAAGTTCGAACGTATCATCAGGAATAAGATGGGCCGGGGCATTGTGGCTATCAAGAGCGGGGTCTGTACCGGCTGCCACATGATACTCCCCGCCCAATTTGCCAATCTGGTCCGCCTTGGGGAGGAGATCGTCTTCTGCCCCTACTGTTCCCGTATCCTTTTTTACGAGGAATCCGAGCAGGGAGAGGAAGACTTTTTCGACAATGAAGATGCGGGCAGCCTCTCCGATCTTGACGATATGGACGATGATGAATATGACGAAGACGAGGAAGAGGATGAAAAGGTCAATGTCGATTATGAAGAATAGTCTTCCGAAGGGGTCATTCGCAGTGGGTGTCTGATACCCAGCCCCAAGGGGCATTGATCATAGGGAACCTCTAAAAACTTCAGTTTTTAGAGGTTTTCTTACCCCTGGGAGAAAATCGTATTACCATAATTGTTTGTATTACAAGGAATTACGATTTTCTTCGAGGCACCTCTGGAAACCCAACCGGGGTTTTTAGAGGCGCCCCATAATAAGTTTCCTAAAAAACGCGGATTTCCTGATGAAGTCTGCGTTTTTTGTTGTTTTCAAGCGGTTGCCGGCGAACCCTTGGTTTTACGGAAACTTCAATTTCGGATAACTTTATTCGAAAGTCTGGTTTAATACCCCGCGGCTTGCCGCGGCTCAAAGGCCGCAACGCTTACAAAAATTTGGTAGTAAACCAGACGGTATAATAAACTTCCTATCGAACGAGCCTCCGT
>JAISMC010000063.1 GCA_031276965.1 Treponema sp. | reverse complement strand
TCCTGGTTGAGCAGTACATCTTCATACCAGAACCGCACGTCTTCGGCAGTGAAGGGATCGCCGTTTGACCATTTCAATCCTTTACGGAGTTTGAAAGTATAGTCTCTGGCGTCAGCGCTGAGAGTATAACTCTCCGCCACATTGGGGACCACTTCTTTCTGGTCCATGCTCCAGATGACAAAACTCCGTCCTTCATATCCTGAAGTATAGGTAATGGCCCGCTCTTTGTGATCATTGGTAGTAACGATCCGCATGGTTCCGCCGTACTTGCCGGTTTTCTCCCATGGCTTGACTACAAGGGGATTCTCCGGCAGCCGCTGGTCAACAGGGGGCAGGTTTTTGTTATTCAGGCTGGGGGCTTGTTTGTATTTACCGCTGCCGGAGCCCCCCCCCCCCCCCCACCTGGGGAGCCGTCCTGTTGCCCGCCGGCAAAAACGCTCTGTGCAACGAAACAGGCCAGGAGAAGGGTTACGATTAGCATACCGATCTTTTTCATTTTCTTCCTCCGAAAATAATGTATAGGGCGCTGTTACTTATTCCTGCAGCCCTTCTATTATGCGCCTGCCAGGCAGACGCTAATATACCTTGATAGCCTACACCCCCCGAAGGGACAACTCCTCAGCCCTGATACAGGTGGTGAGATGCCCTTCTTCACCCGTAACCGGGCGCAGTTCCTGGACGCAATGGGCGCAGTCCGGCGTCGCGTATGCGCAGCGGGGATGGAAGAAGCAGCCCTCCGGCGGACTTGAGGGGTCCGGCACTTCCCCGGGGAGGTTGATCTTTCTCACCGTGCGGTCGTTTTTGATCTTCGGCACCGAAGCCAGGAGGGCCTCGGTATAGGGGTGCATGGGATGGCCGTAGAGGGTTTCCGTATCGGCGACTTCAAAAATTTTACCCACGTACATTACCGTTACCCTGGTAGAAATATGTTTTACCGCCGAAAGATCGTGGGCAATGAACATGTAACTTATACCCAACTGCTCCTGGAGGTCCTCCAGAAGACCCAGGGTCTGGGCCTGTACCGATACGTCAAGGGAAGATACCGATTCATCGCAGATTACCAGCCGGGGGTTGGAGCTCAGGGCGCGGGCAATACCTATGCGCTGCCGCTGGCCGCCGGAAAAGGCGTGGGGAAACCGGCTCATATACTCCGGCCGCAATCCGACCTTGAGCATAAGCTGGGCCACCCTGTCGTCCAGCGCCGGGCCCTTCTTTTCACCAAAAGCCCGTAAGGGTTCCGATATGATGTCCCGGACATTCATCCGCGGGTTCAGAGAGGAGAAGGGGTCCTGAAAAACCATCTGGATATCCGCCCGATAGGGGTGGAGTTCCCTTTCCGTAAGACGGGCCAGATCCACCGGGGTATCCTGATTCCGGGGGAGGTATTCAATCTTTCCCCCGGTGGGATCCAGGAGTCTGGTGATGCAGCTGCCGGTGGTTGATTTTCCGCAGCCCGATTCCCCCACCACCCCCAGGGTTTCCCCTTCGTAGATGTCCAGGTTGATATTGTTCACCGCCTTCACCCAGGTGACAGGTTTGTTCCAAAAATTGAGCTTCCCGGGGAAGAATTTTGAAAGCCCTTCTATGCGGACCATGGGTGCAGCGTAGTTCATTGCTTCCCTCCCGGGGTATACAGATGGCATGCCACCCTATGATCCCCCTTATCAACGGTAGGCGGTTTGGCCGTCTCGCAGAGGCCGGACAGTTTCTTTCCGCAGCGTTCCGCGTAGGGACAGCCCGGAGGGATATTATAGGCTCCGGGGACCGTACCCTGGATGTAGCTGAGCTTAACCCCCTTCTTGTCCGTTACCTGGGGTACGGAACGAAGCAGATCCCGGGTATAGGGATGCAGGGGATTGTTGAGGAGTTCTCTGGTAGAGGCGTATTCTATAATAAAGCCCAGATACATCACCGCAACCATATCGCAGGTTTCGGCTATGATCCCGAAATTGTGGTTGATCATCAGCATGGACATACCAAATTCCTGCTGAAGGTCCTTCAACAAATTGAGAATCTGCGCCTGTACCGTTACATCCAGGGATGTGGTCGGCTCGTCGGCGATGAGAAGCCGGGGATTGGCGGCGATAGCCATGGCAATCATGGCCCGCTGCCGCATCCCGCCTGAAAGCTGATAGGGGTATTCGTCAATGCGCTGCTCCGGCTTGGCAATCCCCACCTTCCGCAGTAATCCGATGACGTAATTCCTCCGTTCGGTTTTGGGAATATCCGTATGGAGTCTGACCGCTTCGATGATTTGGTTCCCTATCGTATAAACCGGACAAAAGGATGTCATGGGCTCCTGAAAAATCATGGCCATTTCTTTGCCGTGTACCAGGGCAGTACGGCGGTCTTTCTTGTCCAGCTTGGTTACATCAAATACCCCTTCCGGGGCGTTGTACATAATGGAGCCCGATTCCACCCAGCCGTTATCCGGCAGGAGCTGCATCATGGCATTAGCCGAAACGCTCTTTCCGCAGCCCGATTCGCCGACTATCCCCATGGTCTTGCCGGTTTCTATATCGTAACTGACACCGTTTACCGCGTAAACAATTCCTTCATCGGTCCTGAACCGTACATGCAGGTCCTGTACTTCTACCAGTTTTTCCACCGCTTTACCTCATGTCCTCCAACGATACCACTGCAAATTCATACCTGTCAATAAAATTCTTTAAAAACCCGATTCTCTATCTTTCTTAACATCCTTCACTCCGCCAGTTTTCCGTACCCCAAACTGTCCAACACCCCTTCCATAATTTCCGCGGCCTTATCAATACTGTCATTGATATAGTTCATGGACTCGCAGGCCTCAAAATCTCCGGCACTGATCCTGTCCAGCCGTTCCGCAAGGCGTTGGGCCGCGTATTGGCCTGCCTCCCGGACTATCCTGGTCCACATGTTGACCCTGACAACTCCGTCGCCGGAGAAATTTTTTATGTCTTCGTCCTTTAGGCTGGATGTGCCGTGCAGGACCAGCATGGGTCTGCCCAGAGCCCTGGTGAGCCCCACAGCCCGGTCTTTCAAGTAAGATGCGCCGGTTCCCGCGGATTGCTGCTCGGTTCCCAAATCCGCCACGAGAAAATCCACCCCGGTTTCACCGACAAAACGCCGGGCCTTTTCAATGTAATCATCACTCTGCCGGGCTTTTTGTCCGTCCCCGACCGCCAGGCCTTCGATAATTCCCTCTATCAATACCTTCCCCCCGAACCGGGCCACGTAATCCCGGGTCATTCTGAGATTGTCCTCATAGGCGTAGGCTTGGGCGTCAAACATGACGCTGGAAAGGAGATCGCAGCATTCCGTTAAAGCCCAGGCGTCCGCCTTGGGGTCCGCATGATCCAGGTGGGTCATGGCCGCCGTATTGGCGTAGGGAGCCTGTGCTCCGTCCGAGAGGAGTCGGCAGTATTCCATGATTGCCCTGAATCCAATCCGGTCGTCTCCGGCGCGGGTAACCCGCCTTGCCTGGGCCATGTGGGAATAATTTGATGTCATGGCAACAACCACCGGTATGTTTTTGATGTGGCGCTTCCGGGCATAGTTGTCCGCCGCCCTGAGTATGGCCTCCGTATTCCAGAAACTTGCGGTACAGAAGAGGGCGGTACAAACCCCCCGGGATACGGAATGATCGATAAGGGCCTTCGCTTCGTTTTTGTCGGTAACAAATGCCATGTTATTTCCTTTTGTATTTTTCACCAAGGGCTAAAAGCCCGCCAAGCGGCAGGGCTCCTGAAATAGAATCCGCACTGAAAAGATTTGCCGCAGCGGAACAGTTTGCCAGGTTGAGTATTTGGGGGGATTCCCATCCCTGGTAAAAACCATAGAGTGCCCCTGCAGCAAAGGCATCTCCGGCGCCGACGGTTCCCCTGATGGAATCCCGGGGAACGTCCAGGGAAGGCATGGAATGAAAGCCCTGCGGACCAAGCAGGTAACCGCCTTCGGGACAGTGTAGTATCACCGTATCCGATACGCCCAAATCCTTTAGTTTTGTGCAGGTATCTTTCATGGCCCCTTCCAACAGATTCCCCCCCTCGTCCCTCACCTTTATCCCGGCTATCATGGAACCTTCCACTTCGTTTATCACGAGGTAATCGCAGTGCTTCAAGGCGGGGGTTACGATACGGACGAAACGATCCGAATCCTCGCTCACCACGTCCATGGAGGTTTTTGCGCCTGTTTCCCTGACCTTGGCCAAAGTCCGGGCCATCACGGTACCGTATTCGGGATCTTCCCGGTCAAAACAATCCAGCAGCAGGGCATAGCCGATGTGGAAGAGGTCCGCATCGAGGGATGCAAAATCTATGTCGCTTATATCGAAGACGCTGTTGGAACCCCGGAAATTGAAAAAAGTTCTTGTGTTATCCGCTTTGGACGCAATCACGTCCGTATAACCCGTGGCGGTCCCGGGCAGATATTTTATCCGGGAATGATCGATCCCGTATTTGTCAAAAAGGTTTATCACAAAACGGCTTCTGTCATCTTTTCCCAGGGAGCTTATAGCCTTAAGCGGGAGGCCGGGATCCATGCAGGCCAGGTCGATAATGGTGTTGCTGACGCAGCCCCCTATAGCCATCCGCTCCTCCATAATATTGGCAAGCATGCCGATGTGCGGGAAGTTTTCCACCGTCTTGATATAATCCACAAAAACATTACCTGCAATAGCAATTCCGTTTTTCATTTGAATCTGTAAACCTCGTATCCCAAATATTTAGACATTGCCTCTTCAGCCGCGGCAGCAATGGTCCCGTGAACCAGACTCATGTGATGCCTGAAACCTTCGTTGCCCACATAGGAGAGAATGTCCTGGAGCCTGTCTGTCTGCATGACTACGCCGGTACCGAAAAACCCTTCTTCAATGGCGTCATCGGTGAGTTTCCCCTCTCCCAAAAAGACGTGGATTTTTCCGTTTTCGGTTTTGGCGCTGCCGAAGCTCACGGCTTTGTTTTTCAATATCTTCCCCTGGTTCACCCCGACCCCGCTGCCTTCGCCGTAACTCTTGACAAACATCTTATGTTCGATGGTACAGCCCTTGCCTTCCATCAGTGAAATGGGGACCGGCCCGCAGTGGAAGAGTATGACCTTGTTGTCTTCGTAGCCAAAGTTGTTGTTGATATCCAAAAGCATGGGCGCCCCTCCGGACACCAGGGAAAGGGCCCGCATGACAATGGCATTGGGAATATCCACCTCACAGGCCGCCTGGATGCCCCGTTCGTTGAGTTCCCCCAGGATGAGGCAGGGCGCTATGCCGTACCTGAGTTCCAGTTCATTCCAGCAGCGTATCCCCACCGCGTGGAGATCGTATTGGATGATCAGATCGTCCACCACCGCGCCCAGCCGGGAAATATCCTCAAGTTTTTTATCCGGGAAATTGAATTCGGTGATATCCAGGTATTGTTTCTTCTTTTCTTCTATTTGTTCCCGGGGGACCTCCTCCATACGGCGGAAAACCTCGGCCAGATCGAAGGTTTCCACATTGACGCCGTGATTCTGCAGGCCAATTTCGTCCACCCTGACCGTCTTGAACGCCGTGGTCCTGGCGCCTATGGCGCCGATATTCATCCGCCGCATACCCTTTACGGCCCGGCATATTCCGGCAAAAAACTTAAGCTGTTCCGCAAAGAGCCCTTCTCCGGGGTCGATGGTAAAGGGGGGCATGATGGTGTATTTGATGCCGTTCTGGCGCAGCACGTTACAGATGGCAAATTTGCCGCACATGGAGTCCCGGCGGTGGGCAAAATCCAGCTTTCCCGGAAGATCCCGGTAGGCCTGGACCAGCACCGGCGTCCCGCACTCGGCCAGGGCAGCCATGGCGCCGTTCTCATCGCCAAAATTGGGAAGGCAGAGTATTACCCCATGGTACTTTCCCGCGTTGGCCTTAAGAAAGGCCGCGTATCTTCTGCCTTCCTCGTGGGTTTCCACCGCGCCGTAGCGGGTTTCTTTTTCATCCATAACGATATAACCGCAACCCGCCTCTTCCACGGCCCGGATCATTTCCTGCCGTGCTCCGGCGATAAGCTCCCCGGGGAAGAAGCCCCGGTTACCGAAATAAAGTGCAAATGTTATTTGCTGCATGACAGCGCCTCCATATAAAAGTGGGGATAACAGGAAAATGTTTCATCGTTTCCGATTTCAAAGTAGGGAATCATGCGGTATTGATAATCCTCAATGGCAAAATGAAGCGGTTTACCGCCGGGTTTTAACCACCCGGGGAACGCTTCGGGATCTTTGTTGAGGATTATTAGGCCGTGTTCCATTCCCGGAGCGGATTCTCCGCCTTGCCCGGCGCCGGTTACGGCCATAAGCAGCGGGCCGTATTCAAAAGCCCATCGCCGGTAGGCAATAGGCGGCTCGGCCCGGTCGTCGCAGTATTCTTCTGCGCCCCGGTAGAGGGTTTTTACCCACTTAAAGGGAAGGGCAAACTCAACAGTATGATCTCCGCTCCAATCCCGCTCTATTGCGAGATAGGTTCCCGGAACGCCTGAGTATCTGTCTTCTCCGCCGTCAACGATAACGGTAACACCTCCCTCGGTCCAGGCGGGTATCCGCAGATAAAGGATAAAAGGCCGGCGGCCTTTGCCCTTCAGTTCAATGGTTACTTTGCTGTCGTAGGGCATTTGGGTAACGGTACGCACCGTTACATTTCCGTCTTTTCGTTCCCAGTCGAATTGAGAAGCATTGTAGATATCAACATACAGGGCATCATCATTAACGCTGTAGAGGAATTCCGGCAAGAGGCCGAAGAGGCGTGTACCGACGCCACAGCAGCAGTGCACCAAACCGCCTTTTTGTTTATGTTTGTCTATCCAGGCAAAGTAGCGGATGCCCTCGTTGCCGTCCTGGTTGGCAACAGCAATATTGTATAGGGATTTTTCGATTTCCCCCACATACTCCTCTTTGTCGGGGAAGAGGCGGTGCAGCCGTTGGTTGAGCAATATCCAGAAAGAGGTACAGCAGAGTTCGTTGTAGGGCTTGGGCGGAGAGAGCCAGTTGCAGCCCGGATAGGCATTCAGGAATTCACACATAACAATTCCGCCCCCCACATGCTGCCAGTCCCGTTTGTACATTTCATAGGCATTCATTACAGAGCGGAGGTAGTAGTGTTTACCTGTGGCGCGGTAGAGGTCAAGGTAGCCTTCAAAGGATTCCAGTTCCGTACCGTGAGGATGAGGTTCGACCCCGGGCTGCCTGCGGGTTTCTACGGCGTGGGGTTCTCTCATGATAAACTGTCCCAGCCGCCAATCCTCTTCGTAATATTTAACAGTAGTCTCGATGTCCTCGGGTTTCCCAATGGGGGTATTGTACACAAAAGGACTACATACCACCCCCTGAAAGGCAAGGGAGAGGTATTTGATCACCGGGAGGTCGTCGCAGCGGTTGAACCAGTCCTGCCAGCGGCGGAGCATATCCAAAGCGTCCGCCCTGCCCCCAAGGGCGGCGGCGTATAAGCCGTAGGTCAGCCAGATACGGACATAGTGGGGGTACTCCAGAGTACCGAATTGTTCTCTGGGTACGGCCATAAGGTAGCCGTCATCCCCGGAACACGCTTTTATTTCATCAACAATGGTATTGACCATCTTTTCCAGGTTGGCATCTTTGACCCACCGCAGGGCGTTACCGGCCCCCATCAGAACCAGTCCTGCGGTCTGGCCTTTGATATTGTCCTCAAAGTGGCCCCGGTAGGGCTTTCCCGGCGCCGCTTTCCCGGCCCGTTTGCGGAACCAGTAGAGGGCCGAGTCAATATTCACTTTTTGAAGGTACTGTATATTGTTCTGAAAAACCCTGGCAAAAAGGCCGTCGGTAAGCCTAACGCCGCGAAGGGGAGAAAAAATCCTGTCGGGGATTTTATTTTTTTCGTTGTTATTGATAACCTGTCTATTCAACCTGTCCATATCCGTGCCTCCAAAAAATATCTACGTATGCTTCAGTTCCACATCCAGGATCCTAAGGACCGGTTTATGACTTTCACCTTCCTGTATTTTTTTTAACAATAGTTCCACGCATATTTTAGCCGCATTTTCACGGGAGTCAATACTGGGGAAATACACGGGAAACATTATTTTTTCCCGGATATTGTCGAAACCTACTATCGGGATATGGGTGTATTTGTCTTTTGTGTAATTACCCAGGGCGCATAATATTTCGTAGGCCACGAGATCGCTAAAGGCAACTACCGCCGTAAAGGGCAAATCTTCCCCCAGAATCTGATCGATCACCTCAAGACCGGCGCCGGCCGTTATCCTGGTGATACGGATCATCTCTTCCTTAACAGGTATTTCTCTTTTTTTATGGGCGTTGCGGTAACCCTGCAGCCGGTCGGCGCCGCTGGAGATATGGAGGGGGCCGCCTATGTAGAGGATGTTCACATGACCCTGATCCAGAAGATACCCGGCTGCCAATTCCCCCGCCTTTACATCGTTCCAAAAGACCGCGTCGGTTTTTATTTTTTTGAAATACCGGCCCACAAGCACGAAAGGCACGGACATGCGCTGCAGGAGTTTTATATTTTCACTGTTTTCCTGAACCGGACACAGTATAATGCCGTCAACCCGTTTGCTGTAGGCGGAAAAAATAGCATTTTGTTCCCATTCGGAGTTTTCATCCGTATTATAAATTATAACGGTAAATCCGCTCTTCCTGGCGCTAAGCTCTATGCCGCGGAACAGGGAACCGAAAAAGGGATTGGAGATATCGCCTACAATGACCGCAATGGTTTTGGTTTTACCGGATCGCATGGCGCTTGCGGCGGAATCCATAATATACCCCAGCTGTCCGGCGGTTTTATGGATCACCTCCCTGGTTTCCCGGGATATGTCTTTTTTATCCTTTAGCGCCCGGGAGACCGTATTTATGGTATAGCCTGTTTTATCGGCAATATCTTTAAGGGTCACCCGTTTTTTGACGGCCATTGCTGCTCCCATTGGCATAAGCTAAAAAAAGCTCATTAACGTTCACGTAAATCCCGCAAGGCGGGTTCTGGTTAGGTATAATTATACCATTGCTTTCCCGGGAAACGCAACAAAAATTTGCAAATTTTTTGAATTTTTTGTTTGACAGGGGAAAAAAGTCATGGTACTATAATAACGTTAATGTAAATATGTACTTTTGGGGAGAAATAACATGAAGGAAAGACAAGACCAAAGCGCCTACGCCAATTACCGGAACTATGCGGTCCGTTATGACATGAAAAAACACAGTTTTTCCTGCTGGTATACGCCGGCGGGCTGCATATTAAAGGATGCCGTAATAGGCGATATCCTCTCCCATGACGGCAAAAAACTGGGTTCTCTTGCGGATTATTCCGGCATTAGCTCTTCCTGGCAGCAAGGTATGGAGCATACTACCCTTACCATCACCTATTCAGGGGGAGGCCTTGAGAGTCTGGCTGAAGTGGGAATAAGTTTCACCATCACCCGGGAGGGGATAAGATTTTCCGCGGGGTTCTGGGGCAATATGGATGTTTCCGTGTCCGGCATCCTCTCCCTGGGGGAAAATCAGGAAGAGGATGTTTTTGCGGTCTGCTTTAACCGTGCGGAGCCTGATCTGCGCAGCGCCCTGGGGCCCGCCGCATCTGCCATTGATAACGCCCTCTTTGACCGGAAGAGCGACAGGGCTCTTGAATTCTCGGGATATGGGAATCTCAGGCTTCAGTTTGACTGGAATGAAAAAAAATACCGTTTTACCGCCCGGACTGCCTGCAACGATTGGACCAGGGGTTTTTTTATTACCCTGCATGAGCATGTGTACGAGCGCTTATTTGGTATCCCCTATAAGCCGATTAACAAACTCAACACCTTTCCGGAACCCCCCTGCGGCTGGATGTCCTGGTATGCGGTTCAGTTTGATGCGGACGAAAAGACCGTTCTGGAAAACGCCCGCTGGCAGCAGGAGCATTTAAAGGATTTCGGCGCCAATACCATTTGGGTCGACTGGGAATGGTATCACGGATGTTTTGGGGGGCCCTGGCCTGAGGCGATTAATTCAACCTCCCCTGATCCGGTCCGCTACCCCCACGGTCTTGCCTATGTGGCAGAGGAGATCAGGAAGCTGGGTTTCATTCCCGCATTGTGGATAGGCGCTTCCAACGAACCATCCGTCAACGAAGAGATGAAAAAGAACCCGGATATGATCCTGGCGAATCACAATAGCTGGTGCGGCCGGTATTGGTTTGATCCCACCAATGAAACCTATCTCAACCGGTACATTCCCAAGGTATTCAGGCAGATTACGGACTGGGGATACAAGGCTTTGAAGTGGGATTGTAACCCTTCCGCCATTGAATATATGGATAAGTACCATGATGGTTTTGCCAACAGAGAGTTGAGCACCGAAGCCGCGTGGAGAAATGTGATACGGAAAGGCCGGGAGACTGTGGGGGAGAATTTTTATATGCTCTACTGTGCCGGAGTAACTACCCGGGATTTGCTCTGTGCTGCGGATATATTCGATGCGGCCCGCATTGGCGGAGATATTTTCCGCTGGAGTGAGTTTATCAGCCAGTGCGTCGCCCGGATCATGAAATTCTACGCCTGCCACAATGTTGTTATGTATGCGGACCCTGATAATGTGATTGTCCGGCCCAAGTTCAATAATTTTGAACAGGCCCTGTCCAGGGTTTCCTTCGTATCGGTCCTGGGGCTGCCGGTTACCCTTGGGGACAGACTGCCGGATCTGCCGCCGGATCGGGTGGAGCTCCTCCGCCGCATTCTGCCGGCCCAGGACATTCATCCCATGGATATACGGGAAACCGCTCACGATTACCGGATAGTAAAGATCAATCTTTCCATAGAAAAGCCCTTTGGCCGCTGGAATGTGATGGATGTTCTCAACCTGCAGGAAGAAAGAAATACGGTTGCCATTGATGTCATAAAAGATCTTCACCTCGAAGAAGGTGAATACCTGATATACGATTTTTGGAACCACCGTTTTCTTGGCGAAACTTCCGGCAGGATCGATGTAACGCTGGACCCCTGCGCTTCTGCGGTGCTTGCGGTACACAGAAAAAAAGATACCCCGCAGTTTCTGTCATCCTCACGGCATGTCAGCCAGGGAGG
>JAISMC010000048.1 GCA_031276965.1 Treponema sp. | reverse complement strand
GGCATCATCCAGGCCATGAGCGCCTGTAAAGAAGGTTCAGTGCCGGATATTTGCAGCAGGCACATTCTCTTGAATGAAAAGAAACGGGCCTCGCCGGACAAGAAAAACGTCAGCCTGTACAAAGAAATATATCAACGCTATCTGGATCTGCGCAGGGAACTGTACAAGAAATGAACTTCCGCAGATTTCTTGATGAAATCTGCGTTTTTGTTGTTTTTAAGCGGTTGTTGTCCGGAAAATTCTATTTCCGGTTAACTCTATTGCGTTATTTCAGCCGGAATATTCAGCGTTGAGAGGCGTATCCGCCGTTTCTCCAGTTAGGGTCCGTCTTTTCCGGATCCGTATAATTGTCACGGATGATCACGAGGTGCCGTTCTTCTTCCAGAAAGGGAACGGGACAAGGCAGAATTTTCCATTTTCCGGCGTGTTGCTTTACCCCTTCCATTTCGGCCTCTATTGTATCTTTCCGTCCTTTGTAAGCTGCCAAAAAACCTCCGGGGAGGAGCAGCCGGAAAAGGCTTTTAAGGATCGCAGGTTCCAGGGCTTTAAGGGCCCGGAAGGTGATGAGGGAAAAACGGCGGGACGGCGTTTTTTCGATTTCCCCTTCTTCCACGGCAACATTGGAAAGGCCCAGTACCGCCCGGACATTTTCCAAAAATCCCGCCCGCCGGCCCATGCGTTCCATAAGGGTAACCGGTACATCGGGCATGGCGACAGCCAGGGGGATTCCCGGCAGGCCTGCACCGGAACCGGCGTCGGCTATGGAAAACGGAATGACCGGAACCGCAGCCTTGCCGGCCGGCGGGGCAGGGCGGAGCCGGCGGATAATACCCAGGGGGCTTAGAGAATCAAGGATATGTTTTATTACCAGCTCTTCCCGGCTGCCGGCTCCCACCAGGCCGTAGGCGGGGTTGAAAAGTTCAATTTCATCGAGATAACGGTTGAGCAGGGTTTCTACTTCGCCGGTCCGGTTTTTCAGAAGGGCTTCAATATCCGGGTCTTCCCGCAGCCGCCGGAGGCCCGCATTTAGAAGTTCCCCGGCGTTTCCGGAAACGGCCATCAAGGCCCTTTCTCTCTCAGCTTTTTAAGGGTTGCGGCAAAGGGGTTGTACATGGTTCCATCATCCTCCGGCGGACTGCGGCTGGGGTCCCGCCTCTGTTTGGCGGCGGGTTTTGAAACAACGGGACCGCTCCAGGAAACCGGGGCTTTTTTTATGGTTATCTGTTTTTTACCCGGCTCTGCGGTTCCCGGCCGCTGTTCGGTGCCGGATCTGTTCCCGCCCGGCCCGGTCTTTCTGGAAAGACTTATCCGGCGGCGGTCCCGGTCCAGGCTGATAATGCGGAATTCCAGCAGATCCCCGGCCTTGACCACATCCATGGGGTCCTTTACAAAATGATCGCTCAGTTCGGATATATGGACCAGGGCGGTTTCCTTAATTCCTAGATCGACAAAGGCGCCGAAGTCCACCACATTTTTGATCTTCCCGGTGACCATCATCCCTTCAAGAAGATCCTCAAAGGCGGTTATTCCCTTCTGCATCACCGGCTTAGGATAATTTTCCCGGGGGTCCCGGCCGGGCTTCTTCAGTTCCTCGATAATATCGTTGATGGTGGTATGCCCCACCTGATATTTTTCCTTGAGCGCCGTAAGCTCCGGGGCGGCAAGGCCCCCCGTAAGGGTACGGACACCGCCGTTCTTTTCCTGGCCGAGACTATTCCAAATGACCCGGGCGATCTCGTAGTTTTCCGGGTGAACCCAGGTATTGTCCAGGGGATCTGCACCTTCCGGAATCTTGAGGAACCCCGCACACTGTTCGTAACTCTTGGGACCCATGCCGGGGACCGAACTCAATTCTTCTCTGCTAGCGATCTTTCCCTTTTCGTCCCGGTACTTAACGATTTTCTTCGCCAGACTGCTGTTGATTCCCGATACATACTTGAGCAGAGACACGCTGGCGGTATTGAGGTTGACCCCTACATTATTTACCACCGAGGAAACCACCTCATCCAGGGTTTCGGAAAGCTTTCGCTGATTCAGATCATGCTGATAAAGGCCGACCCCGATGGACTTGGGATCAATTTTAACCAGTTCCGCCAGGGGATCCTGGAGGCGGCGTCCGATTGAAATGGCCCCCCTGATGGTCAGATCCAGATCGGGGAATTCTTCCCTGGCAATATCGCTGGCGGAGTATACCGAAGCGCCGTCTTCGTCTACCACCGTGTAGAGAATGTCCAGGTTATTCTCCGCAATCACCGCGGCCGCTATTTCCTGCGCCTCCCGGCTGCCGGTTCCATTACCCACGGCGATAAGCTGGACATTGTAATTTTTAATCCCCTCCAGGATAAGCTGCTTTGCCTCTTCAACCTTATGATTGTAGATGACAAGGTGCCCCAGGTACTTTCCGGTATCGTCCAGGAAAGCACACTTAGTCCCGGTCCGTATGCCCGGATCGATCCCCAGGACCCTGGTTCCCTTAATGGGCTGCTGCATAAGGAGGTTCTTTAAGTTCTGACTGAATACGGAGATGCCGTGATTGTCCGCGGCCTCTCCCTGGTCACCCCGAATCTCCCGAATTACCGCCGGCGAGAGAAGCCGCTTAAGGCCGTCTTCCACGGCGGTTTTATGGTAATCGTTATGGATAACGTATTTTTTCTGCAGCAGTTCCACAGCGGTGTTTTCATCCACGTCGATGGTTACTTCCAGGACCCCCTCCCGCTCGCCCCGGTTAACAGCCAGGATCCGGTGAGGCTTTATCCGGGAAAGGGGCTCCGTATAGTCCCAGTACATTTGATAGGTGGAGGTTTTTTTCGTTTCCTCGCCGCCGGCGCCGGAGGTTCCCGAAGCTTTAACGATGATCCGGCCGTCTTTAATATAAAAACTTTTTACCGCCGCCCTGTTTTCCGGATCCTGGGAAACCCGCTCGGCAATAATATCCATGGCTCCCTGAAGGGCGGCCTCCACGGTGGGAACCGCCGGATCCGGCTCCGCAGAGTCCGTACCGCCGGCCTTTGCGGGTTCCGCCGCCGCCGTTACAAAGTCCGCCGCCTTAGCCAGCAGGGGCGCTTCTTCCAGGACCAGCATGGCTTCCGCTAAAAGCTCCAAGCCCCGCTCTGCGGCAAGCATACCCCGGGTTTTTTTCTTTCGCTTGTAGGGGGCATAGATATCTTCCAGTCCGGCCAGGGCCTCCGCCTTGATGATATTGCCATAGAGGGGGACCGTTAATTTGCCCTGTTCAAAGATCAGGCGGATAATCTCAATCCGCCGGGTTTCCAGATTTTTACCGCCGGTAAACCGGTGATCAATATCCCGGACCTGTACCTCGTCGAGGCTGCCGGTCTTTTCTTTCCGGTACCGGGCGATAAAGGGGACGGTACTTCCTTCGTTCAAAAGACCCACTACCGCCGAAACCTGGGACAGGTTTATCCCCATCTCTTCGGCGATACCCTTCATAATCGCGATCTCATTCACCGCAAGATCCGCAATAAATTCCTGAGTTAAGTTAATTTCCGTAGTTATCATCATATAAAATGCCGGGGACTCTTCTCTTCTTGGAAGCCGTTTATCTTTGCCAGGGCGAAGGACCCGAAAGAGGCCAGCATCACATCAAGGAAGGTTCCGATGGCAATAAGATAAAAGGCCAGGGGTTTTAAGATCAAGTATCCCGCCTCATAGCCCCGGCCAAATCCCAGACAGAGCACCCCCAGGGCGGCAAAAGCTCCGTCTCCGGGATGGCGGGCCAGGAAGAAGGAAATGAGGAAAGCCCTTCCCCCGATAGAAAATATATCCGCCGGATTGATTTTCAAGCTGATATAGGATTTGATAATTACAATAAAGGTTACCGCCGCCACCATGGCGCTTCCGGCCCGGCAAAATATGGTAAAGAGGGAGATGGTTACCGTATTGGAACGCCGTCTTACCCCCAGGTTTTCCTTGACGTGCCGTACCAGCACCGGCAGGGTAAAGTTGATGTCCCCGGAAAAAAAGGCCGCAATCGCCGGGCCCAGGGAGCCGTAGAGGACAATCCAGGGGTTGGTTTTGGGCTGGAGCGCATAAAGAAAGAGGGGCAGAATACCAAAGCCGAGGACCACGCTGAATGTACCCAGCAACAGAATAAGGTCCCGGAATACCTTTGCCCGGATAACGCCGTGGTATCTGATAGCCCAATAAGCGGCCAGAAGAATCATCACAAAGCCGAGGATCTCCGAAAAGAAGGAAGCAATGTAATAGAATATCCGGGAGAGGGAATCAGTAAGGGAGATCACCGGTTTAGTGTAATTCCGGTCATAGGAAAAGCCCATCCCCAGAAAAAAGGCGAAGATATAGACCGGCAGTAAATAGAGGCTCTCGCTTACCAGGGCGGAAAACATATTGGCCGGAAAGAGTTCCAGCACATTCTCCGACACCCCCAGGGAGACCATGCTGAGCTGTTCTTCAATGGAGATAGGAATTCTGGCGGGGGTGAAAATCAGAGTAACGATGATACCCATAGTTATGACAAAGAGGGCGCTTCCCGCTATGATTAGAAAACTCTGAAAAACCAGTTTCCAGAACTGCCCGTCCTGACGCAGTTCGTAGATCGCTATGGTCAGAGAAAAAATTAAAACCGGTACCGCCGTATACCGGCCAATTCTGAGAGCCAGACCTTCAAACCAGGCCAGTCCGGAAAGTATTGTTTGATTTTCATAGGGCAGAAAGAAGCCCAGCAGTACGCCAAGCAGAGAACCTATCAGGAGTTTTAACCAAACTTTCATAGCTAAAGCATACCTGATCGGAAGGCCGGGGTCCATACCCCGCCTGGGATTTCCGTTCCGGAGAACCGGGCCAGGCCGTTTTGTTTGTAATTACCGGTAAAACATAGTACAGTGGACTTGTTCGACAACCCGGTTGGCTGTCCCGGACTTTAGTCCGGCACAAGCCTTTCAAAAAAACGCGGGTTTTTGACGAAATCCACGCTTTCTTGTTGTTTTTAAGTGGTTGTTGGCGAATCTTCGGTTCTACGAAAAACTGAAGTTTCCGGACAAACCCAGTGTTATGGCTAAAAGATAAGGTATACTATGAGATTTGGAGGACACTGTGGGGCTGAAGCTTATTTACTGCCGTATTTTCCAGTTTATCTTTAACTATGGCGCCATGTTGCTGGCCTGGCGGAAGGCGATCCCGGTGGAGGGGGCGGGAAGCATTGGGCAGATTCCCGGCCTTTTAAGGGAGGAGGGAGTACGGAAACCCCTGGTGGTAACCGACCCCGGCCTTGTTAAGGCAGGTATCGCCGGCAGAGTAACGGATATTCTGGTTAAGGCCGGGATCACCTTTGTTCAGTACGCCGAGGTTGAGTCTAATCCTTCGGTAAATACGGTTAACGCCATCCAGAAGCTGTATCTGGCGGAAGGTTGCGACGGCCTTATCGCCGTTGGCGGAGGTTCCGCCATAGACGCCGCCAAAGTTGCCGGCGCCCGGGTACGTTTCCCCAAACGTACCGTAAATCAGCTGGGAGGACTTCTCAGGGTGTGGAAAAGGCTGCCCCCCCTTATTGCCGTGCCCACCACCGCCGGGACCGGGAGCGAAACCACCATCGCCGCCCTAATCACCGATACCGAAACGCATCATAAATATGCTATCATGGATCTGCATCTGATTCCCCGTTATGCGGTATTGGACCCGGAGTTGACCGTGGGGCTGCCTCCGGCGTTAAGCGCCGCCACCGGCATGGATGCGCTGACCCATGCGGTAGAGGCCTATCTCTGCTGGACCTACAATACCAGGGAAAGCATAGACTTTGCCCTGAAAGCGGTAACGGCGATCTTTGCAAATCTGGAAAGGGTCTATAAGAATGGCGGGGACCTGGAGGCCCGGCAGGCTATGCTATTGGCTTCCTACAAGGCGGGTTTTGCCTTTACCCGGGCGGGGGTAGGTAATATCCATGCCATTGCCCATACTCTGGGGGGAATCTATAATGCCCCCCACGGCCTGACTAATGCAGTGATCCTGCCGGTGGTGCTGGAAGAATACGGGCCCAGGGTTCACCGGAAACTGGCCCGTCTTGCGGAGGCGTCGGGTATTGGAACCCCTGGTTCCGGCGATGCCGAAAAAGCCCGGGCCTTTATCGCCGCCATTTATGCCATGAACGGGCGGATGGGAATCCCCAGGGCTTTTAATTTTATCAAGGATGAGGATATTCCCCGGATGATCCAATGGGCGGACAGGGAGAGCAATCCCCTCTACCCGGTACCGGTCATTTTCAGCCGGGATCAGTTCCGTTCGGTCATAGAAAAAGTACGAATTAAAAAATAACGGCTGCGTATTACCGGACCCGTATAGGCCGCCGTTGCGCAGGAAATTGTCCGGAATGTTCCATAACCGGAGATATTGGCGGGATTTCGGCCTTCGCCGAAGCTTCTGGGAATCCAACCGGGGTTTTCGGGGGTTCCCTGCATTTTAATACCCGGTGTTACAGATGGACATTTTTTTGTATAATAGGATCGGAGGTTACCGATGGCACAGGCGTCACAGTCCGATGCCTTTGATCTATCACCTATAGAAAAGGTGGAATTGTTCTCCTCCCTCCTGGACAACGAGTTGACGCTTGTCCGTGAACAATCCAGCTTTCTGCAGCTGCGCAGGGGCGCGCGGCTTTTTTCGCAGGGTGAACGGGCGGAGCACTTCTATCTCCTTATCACCGGGGTTATCCGGGTTTTCAAGATCCGTCCCGGCGGAGATGACGATGAAATTGCCGAGTTCGCCTCGGGGGATACTATCGGAGACTTTGACTTTGCCCGCCGGGCCGAATACGACGCCTGTGCCGAGGCCGCCGAAGACGCCGTTTTGATCATGTTTCCCGGCTACGGCTTGAACATGGACCGCTTTGCCCTGGAGGCCCCCCAGGCCGTTTCGCGGATCTTTCTGGGGGCCATCCTTATGACCACCGCCAGAATAAAATCCACCCAGCGGGTTATTCTGGAAAACCTGTCCTGGGTTCAGGAACTGCACCGCCGGGCCTATGAGGATCCCGGAACGGGGCTTTGGAAGCAGTCTTTTCTCACCGATGAAATAAACCATATTCTGGAAACTCCTACGGCGCTTATCATGCTGAAGCCGGACAGGTTCAAGGTTCTGGTGGATTCCCGGGGACACGGCGCCGGAGATGAGGCCATGGTCCGCATTGCTATCGTTTTGAAAAACAGTACCCGCCGTATAGGCCGGGGCTGGCCCCTGCGTTTTAAGAGCAACGAAGTAGGCATATTAATCAACCGGTGCGGCGCCGTCCAGGCCGGAACGGTAGCGAAGGAACTGGCGGCCTCTATTGCGGCGCTGAACCCGGTCCCCGCCCAGCAAGACATACCGGCCTTTAGTTTTTCCTGTACTATTTCCTACGCAATTTGGCCGGAAGATGAATCCGTATGGGATACGCTTTTTCAGAATACTTATACCCGGCTTCTGGATGCATGGCGGACCGGCGGCAGTACCATAGTCCGCTGCCGGGGGCGTGAAAAATGACAGGAGAAAACCCCGTAGCCGATCCTGTTCTGATTCAGTCGTCCATCTTTGCCGCCATGAGCGAACTGGAATTCAATGCGGTTACCGCCTTTCTGGAACGCCGCCGGGTTGATGCGGGGGTCCAGGTTTTTAAGGAGGGGGACGCCGGGGAAGAACTGTTCATCCTGCTGTCCGGCGAATTAAACGCCTATGTTTCCCAGTCCGACGGTACTCAGCGCTGGATGTTTAAGATAAAACCGGGGGATTTTTTCGGTGAGATGTCCGTCATCGCCAACGAACCCCGGTCTGCCACAATAACTGCAAAGATCGCATCGGACGTAATGGTTCTTCAGGGGATAGATTTTTACCGCATCATTTTTGAACATCCCATGATAGGGATTAAGATGCTCAAGGCTATTGGGGCGGTGCAGAATATGTGGCTGGAGCAGTCCTCCCGCCACTTGAAGGATTTGATGAGCTGGGGCGAGACTGCCCGCCGCCGGGCTATTACGGATGAGCTTACCGGCCTGTACAACCGCCGTTTCCTTGAGGAGTCGATCAAGGACCGGTTTGAACACGGTTCCATCGGGATTAGGAAGATGTCTTTGTTGATGCTCGATTTGGACAAGGTTCACCATATCAACGATAATTACGGAGCTGCGGCGGGGGATGCGGTGATTATCGCCGTGGCGGAGATACTTCGTTCCCAGATACGTCCCGGAGATGTGGCGGCCCGCCTTTCGGGGGATGAATTTGCGGTGCTCCTTCCGGATACCGGCGGCGAAGACGCCGTCAATATCGCCGAGCGGATTCGGGAATCGGTGTTTAAGTGCAGGGTGCCAGTTGCCAAATCCCCCGGATCTGCGGTACAGGCCGTCATTGAAACCCGCACCAGCATCGGCGTCGCCGTTGCGCCGGTCCACGCCGGCAACGAAAAAGGACTCATCTTCACCGCTGACCGGGCCCTCAGAAAAGCCAAGGACCTGGGAAGAAACCGGGTGGAGCTGGCAGACTAGTAGAGCGGGACTATTAAAAATAAAAGACATGAATTCTGAGCATTTCCCAAAACCCGGTTAGTTTTGGGCATCTCTAAAAACCCCGGTTGGGTTTCCAGAGGCGCCTCGAAGAAAATCGTAATTCCTTGTAATACAAGCAATTATGGTAATACGATTTTCTCCCAGGGGTAAGAAAACCTCTAAAAACTGAAGTTTTTAGAGGTTCC
>JAISMC010000044.1 GCA_031276965.1 Treponema sp. | reverse complement strand
TCAATTCGGGTATCCAGGAAGCGGCCTCAAGAAACGCCTTGCGCCGCCTGACCGCCTCCGCCTGCATGGCGTACTTCTCTATTTCCAGCCGGTCCCGGTAATCGTCGGTTTTCAGGAGTCCATCGTATATCCCCCGGATCATCTGGAGACCTTTGTCGTGGACCAGATACCCGTCATCCATTTTCCACTGCCGCCCGGTCCGGACCACCCATTTCTTCCACGCCGCCACATAGCGGATGTCCTTGCCGTGTTCCCGCGGAAGGCGTTAGAAGTATCGGTTAACTGTAATAACCCCGTTTTTAGCTGCTGTAACCGGAAAAAGACCGCCTCGCCTCCGATATTTTCAACCATTAAAACCCTCCCCTTGTTCTCTCTCCCGAATCATGATAATCTACTCTGAAGCATACAGGCGATACGCTTATAGTATCTCAAAACCCGGCGGGGTTTTAAAAATTTTCGTTAAGGTTGTCTGAAAACCGGGATTTTCGGACAACGCTGTTAATGACGGGGGAAATAATGGCAAAGATCTATACCATGGGTGAAATCTTAATGGAAATCATGCGCGTGGAAAAGGATAAACCCCTGGATCAGGCGGATTTTTTTAAGGGGCCCTTCCCATCGGGGGCGCCGGCGATCTTCATTTCCACCGCCGCCCAGCTGGGGAACGACACAAAAATCTGGGGGGGCGTGGGAAAGGACAAGTTCGGGGAGGCCCTAATCCGGCGCCTAAAAAATGACGGGGTGGATGTTTCCGATGTTATGGTTGGGGAGGGGTCCACTGCGGCAGCCTTTGTGGCCTATTCGGGAAGCGGGGACCGGGAATTTATCTTTCATGTGAACGGTACTCCGGCGTCGGATGCCGTATTCCGGGAGACCGGGAACATTCCCGATTTTTTCCACGTTATGGGATGTTCCCTAACGATAAACGATAGCTTTAAGGGAGAAATTGAGCATGCCTGCCGCTATTTTCACGACAAGGGAGCTCAAATTTCCTTTGATCCCAATATACGGCCCACTCTTTTGGGAAACCGGAACATCATGGATATTGCCGGAAATGTAATGAACCGCTGTTCGGTTTTCCTCCCCGGCAGGGACGAACTGCTTCTCTTTTCCGAGGGACGTACCGGCCTGCATGAGGCGGCGGCTTTCCTCTTTGAAAAATTCCCCAAGCTGGAGCTTATTCATATCAAACTGGGCAGGTATGGTTCCCAAATCATCACCCGTAAAGAAAAGCTTGTCATTCCTATTTATCCGATAGAAAAGAAGTATCCCATAGTGGATCCCACCGGCGCGGGAGATTCCTTTGATGCGGCCTTTGTGTCCGCCATAGCGGGGGGGAAGGATTTGGAATATGCGGGAAATCTGGCCGCCAAGGCGGGGGCCATCAATTCCATTGCCCTGGGCCCCATGGCGGGAGACATCAAAGGGATGATTTCCCAAAATTTGATCTAAAGAAGGCGTTATTTGAAAACAGTATCGGCCCTGGCGGCAGCAGCGGATTTTCACCAAAGACTGGAAGATAACAAAAGAGGCTTAGGCCGGGGGGTATACTCAGTTTGCAGCGCCCATCCCATTGTTTTGGAAGCGGCCATGCTTCAGGCCAAAGATGATGATTCTCCGGTAATTATTGAATCTACCTCCAACCAGGTGGATCAATTCGGCGGTTATACGGGCATGACTCCGTCTCAGTTCGTAAGTTATCTGAATGGAATCGCCCGTTCCGCCGGTTTTCCGCCGGAACGGCTCCTTCTGGGGGGGGATCATCTGGGCCCCAATGTCTGGCAGGCCGAAGCTGCAGCGGAGGCCATGAAAAAGGCCCGGGATCTTGTTAAAGCCTATGTGCAGGCCGGCTACCGGAAAATACATCTGGATGCCAGCATGTTCTGCGCCGGTGACGCCGGAGACCGCCGTAAACCCATGCCGGATACGATTGTGGCGGAACGGGTGGTGGAACTCTGCAGGGTCTGTGAAGAAGTCCTGCCGGCGGATACAACGGAGGACTCCAGGCCTTTCTATATTATCGGGACTGAGGTTCCTGTTCCCGGCGGCGCCCGGGAGCAGGAGGCGCCGCTTAATCCCACGGCGCCGGAGGACATCCGGGAGACCCTGGAGGTAACGAAGAAAAGTTTCTTAAACGCCGGACTGGAAGCGGCTTGGGAACGGGTCCTTGCGGTGGTTGCCCAGCCGGGGGTGGAGTTTGGGGACAACCAGATTTTCTACTATAACCGGGAGAAGGCCCAGGCGCTAAGCGGCGCCCTGGAGGGGGAGCGCCTCGTCTATGAGGCCCACTCCACGGACTATCAAACCGAAAAATGTTTGAGGGAACTTGTGGAGGATCACTTCTGTATTTTGAAAGTAGGCCCCTGGCTGACTTTTGCCTTCCGGGAGGCCCTTTTTGCCCTGGCGGCGATGGAACGGGAACTTGTCCGCAGGGAAGAACAGTCCGGGCTGGAAGAAATTCTGGAGGAGGTGATGAACGCCGCCCCCAATTACTGGGAGAAATACTATCAAGGCTCGGATGAGGAACGGCGTTTCAAACGGCGTTTTAGTTTTAGCGACCGCAGCAGATACTACTGGACCAATCCCCGGCTGAAGGGAGCGGTGGAGATCCTTTTATCAAATTTGTCCGCCCGGAAACTTCCTCTTTCTCTGATCAGCCAGTACTTTAACGATCAATTTATGCCCGTCAGCGAAGGCCTGATACGGGCCCGGCCCCGGGATCTGCTTATTGCCCATGTCCGCGGTGTTCTGGGCGTCTATGCCCGGGCCTGCAAAATGCAGGCCCCCGGAAACGCCGGTTCCCCTTGTCCTTCCGCCCCAAACATGGTAGCTTAACTGTAAGCGCAGGAGGGGGCGCCATGAAAGCTGCCATTATCTTCGGGTCTCAATCGGATACGCCTATTATGAAAAAGGCCGCTGCGGTTTTGCGGGAATTCGGGGTGGATTTTTCCTCCCATGTACTTTCCGCCCACCGGACCCCTGAACTTCTAACGGAGACCCTCAAAAAACTGGAAAGCGAAGAAGTCGAAGTGATTATCGCCGGAGCGGGCCTTGCGGCCCATCTGCCCGGGGTTATCGCCAGTCAGACCCTTATTCCTGTAATCGGGGTGCCCATCGCTTCCGGCGGCCTCGGCGGACTGGATGCCCTTCTCTCCATAGCCCAGATGCCAAAGCCCATTCCCGCCGCTGCCGTAGGAGTGGACAATGCCGCCAATGGAGCCTACCTTGCCTGCCAGATTCTTGCCCTTAAATACCCCGTACTAAGAGAAAAGCTTACCGCCTTTAGAAACAGGATGAAGACGGATTTTGCAGGGGAAAACCAAGCCCCCGATTTATAAGTCCGGTTAATTATGGAGGAGTAAGTTGTGAGTACCGCAGATATACGCCAGGGCGTCCGGCTTTACGAGGGGAAGGCAAAGAAGGTCTATGCCGTTACCGGCCCGGACGAAGTGATCCGGGAAGATCTGGTTATCATCCACTATAAAGATGACGCCACCGCCTTTAACGGAGAAAAAAAAGGGCTGATTGAAAACAAGGGGATCCTTAACAATCATATCGCCTCGGGCCTCCTCAAGCTTCTGGAGGAATCCGGCGTACCGACCCACTTTGTCGAAAAAATTTCTGACCGGGATATGCTCTGCAAAAAAGTAAAAATTATTCCCCTGGAAGTGATAGTGCGGAATGCGGCAGCGGGTTCCATGGCAAAGCGGCTGGGTCTTGCGGAAGGAATGGTCCTTAAGACCACGGTTTTTGAACTTTCCTATAAAGATGACAGCCTGGGAGATCCCCTGATAAACGATTATCATGCGGTGGCCATCGGCGCATCCACCTTCGGGGAAATTGAAGCGATCAAAAAGATAACCTTCAAGGTAAACGAAATCCTCTCGGCCTTTTTCCTGAAGCGGAATATTAAGCTGATCGACTTCAAGCTTGAGTTCGGCATAACCCAGGGACCCGGCGGCGGGCAGCTGGTACTGGCGGATGAAATCTCTCCTGACACCTGCCGTTTCTGGGACGCCAAGACCAACGAAAAATTAGACAAGGATCGCTTCCGCCGGGATTTGGGAAATGTGAAGGAAGCCTACATCGAAATACTAAACCGGATCGACGGATGACGGAAAAGGAAACCGGCAAACCACCGCAGGAAACCTGCCGTACCTTAGACGATAACTTGCAGCCTGCGGCTTATAGTTTGAACGATAAGCTGCATGAGGAATGCGGGGTATTCGGCGTTTTCTGTACCAACCCGGAAACGGACGCCGCTTCCCTGGTATATTACGGCCTCCTTTCCCTGCAGCACCGGGGTCAGGAAAGCGCCGGCATCGCTGCAGTCCAGAGCAGGATCATTGAATGCCGCAAAGGGATGGGCCTGGTGGGGGAGGTCTTCACGCCGGAGCTGCTTTCCCAGATACGGGGAGCCGCTGCAGTGGGTCATGTACGGTACTCCACCTTCGGGACCAGCAGCATTGAAAATGCCCAGCCCTTTGTCAGCCGCTTTAAGCTGGGGTCCATTGCGGTGGCCCATAACGGCACCCTTACCAACGCTGACGTAGTCCGGGAACTGCTGGAAGATGCGGGTATAGGCTTTACTTCCTCCAGCGACAGCGAGGTTATCGTCAACCTCATTGCAAAAAATTACAAGAAGGGACTGGAAAAAGCCCTGACGGATACTATCAAATTTATCAAGGGTTCCTATGCTCTGGCAGTCCTTACCGGTGACGCCCTGGTGGGCGCCCGGGACCCTAACGGCATCCGGCCTCTGTGTCTGGGGAAGCTGGAAAACGGCTGGATACTAGCCAGCGAATCCTGCGCCATCGATTCGGTGGGCGGCGAATTTATCCGGGACATCGAACCCGGCGAAGTAATCATCATCAATAAAGAACAGGTCCTCTCTTTTACCTTCAGTGAAAAAACCCGGCGGGCGGTATGCGCCTTTGAGTATGTTTACTTTGCCCGGCCGGACAGCGTTATTGACGGGGTGGATGTGTATGAAGCCCGAATCCGGGCAGGGGAGATTTTGGCCCGGGAATCGGCGGCAGCGGCAGACCTGGTCATCGGAGTACCCGATTCGGGGATTCCCGCTGCCATTGGCTACGGCCGGGCCGCCGGTACTCCCTTTGGGCTCGGTATCGTCAAAAGCAAGTATGTGGGCCGTACCTTTATTTCGCCAAACCAGGCGGTAAGAGAAAAGGCAGTTTCGGTTAAACACAATGTGATCCACAGCGAGGTGCGGGGGAAACGGGTGGTCCTGATCGATGACTCCATCGTCCGGGGTACCACCAGCCGCAGACTTGTTTCAATTCTGCGGAAGGCCGGCGCCAAGGAAGTGCATATCCGGGTATGCTCCCCGCCTGTCCGTTTTCCCTGTTACTTCGGCATCGACACTCCCCACCGGAAGGATCTGATCAGTAACGGCAACAGCGTGGACGAACTATGCGCCTCCCTGGGGGCGGACAGCCTTGCCTTTATCTCCGTAGAGGGTCTTCTGGAATCCCTCTCCTTTGGCGCGGCCGGTGAAGGGGAAAATCCCCGTGGCTGCTACTGTCTTGGCTGCTTTACCGGAGAATATCCTATTCCGGTGGCCGGAGAAGCGAGATAAAAGTTATTCCAAGTTAGCATGTCTTTGAACCATCTCTTCTTCAGTAATATTACAATAGTTTTTCAACCATAAAATGATTGATTCGTAAATAATAAAGACCGTCTGTTCAAAAAGGGTTCGCATAGGTTGACCACTTTGTTTGCAATTATGTATCAAAGTCGATGGAGCCTGTATTCGAATAATTATATCTCCATATGCAGAAACAGAACTTCCAGTCGAAGCGGTAATAATTACTGTTTTAACTCCGATTTGTTGCGCTTTTTGTAAAACAGTGATGATTCCCAATGTTTCGCCAGAACCGGAAGCGGCTATAATTAAATCTCCCATTTTTGCGGGTGGACAGGGAACACCTCCCAGTAAATATGCATCAAAACCAAGGTGGTTCAAACGCATGCAGAAAGCCTGTATTAAAAAACCTGATCGCCCCATACCAATACAGAAAATGCGTTTGGCCCGCGAAATTTCTTTTATAAGCAAGTCAATTTGGGACATATCAATATTCTGAATACATCCGATTACTTCTTCCAAAACTATCATGCATTGCTGCTTTATTTCCACTTTTAATCCTAAATGTCGATATGGGACCAAAAAACAAACCTTTGACTATTCTTGTACAGTTCCCTGCGCAGATTCAGATAGCGTTGATATATTTCTTTATACAGGCTGACGTTTTTCTTGTCCGGCGAGGCCCGTTTCTTTTCATTCAAGAGAATGTGCCTGCTGCAAATATCCGGCACTGAACCTTCTTTACAGGCGCTCATGGCCTGGATGATGCC
>JAISMC010000164.1 GCA_031276965.1 Treponema sp. | reverse complement strand
ACGGCAAAGGCGCAGGGCCCCAGAAGGTCCCCCAGGGTTTTGGAAACCCCCAGGCCCGCTTCCGCAAAGAAGGACGCCCATTGGGACATGGCCTGCTCGGATGCGCCGGAGCAGATCATCATCAAAAAGAGGAGCAGGAAAATTTTCCTCTTAAAGAGGGAGCCCAGGGGCTGGGCCGATGCGGTTTCACCGGTCAGGGTCTTCATGGGAACCCGGACAAATAAAAATACATTGCCCAGGGGCAGAAGCGCCCAGATCATGGGAAGGTAGCGCCAGGACTCGATTCCCGCAAGGGTAAAATAGAGAGTCGAAAGCAGCACCACCGCTACATGGCCCCAGCAGTAGAAGGAGTGCAGCAGGCTCATGGATGCGACCTTGTGGTCGCCGGGGAGGGCCTCCACAATGGGACTGATGATCACTTCGATAAGGCCGCCCCCCAGGGCGTTGATAAATACCGCCAGCATGAGCCCCAGGTAGGGCTTGGGCAGCGCAAAGGGCAGTATCCCCATGGAAACAAGACCGGCGGCGCAGCAAATATGGGCGGACACCGCCGCACGCCGGTATCCTATCCGGTCAATGAAATGGGCGGCAAGAAGGTCGACCAGCAGCTGGACGCCGAAATTCATGCTGATAAGCAAAGCCAGGTCGCTCAGGGATACCTGAAACTGACGCTGAAAGGTGAGAAAGAGAAGGGGCCCCAGGTTGTTTACAATAGCCTGACTGACGTAGCCCAGGTAACTCGCCGCCAGGGTGTGCCGGTAGTTGAGCTGTCCCATCACCCCGGGGGCCAGCCGAGAGGCCGTCCTCCAAGGACATGGATGTGCAGATGATCCACGGTCTGTCCCCCGTCGGATTTACAGTTGATCACAAACCGGGCGCCCTTTTCGGCACAGCCCAATTGCTCCGCCAGTTCCCGGGCCTTGTTTAAGAGCCGTCCCATAAGGGCAATGTCCCCGGGTTCAACGGACATGAGGTTGGGGATATGCTTTTTGGGAATCACCAGGAAATGTACCGGCGCCTGGGGAGCGGCGTCATGAAAGGCGATGATCTCATCATCTTCGTAGATCATTCTTGCGGGGATTTCACCCTTTGCGATTTTACAGAAAATGCAGTCAGCCATGGAGGTATCATACCACGGAACTCAGGGCATGGTGAAGAGCCCTACCAACAATTCCGAATTTGAACGAAAAAATGGCCTGGACAGAACATCTGAAAGCGGCCACGCTTGCCCCTGCGGGGCTTCGGTCAAGTGTCCTCTTTCAGATAACCCGTCCCAGCCTGCTTATCGCTCTCCTTTTTGGAATTGCCGTCTTTTAAGAGGGTCCTTTATGGTAAAAAACGATGAAACAAGCTCAGTCCCCCTACGAAAAAAGACTGTTTAAAATTTTGTTTCATCGTTTTTCAGATTGAAAAACTCACTTTAAAATACGTTTCTGCATATTTGCGGTAAAATGATTTTTAAATTCGGAATTGCTGGAGCCCTACCAGCCCAGGAACCGTTCCCGGTACGCCGTGCCTATGCGGGCCAGGGTCTCCGCCGTCGATTCCCCCGGGGCGGCTTTTTGGCGCAGGTCAATGGTAAACTGGTTCATGGAAAAATGGCGAAAGAGAAAGAGCCGGCGCCCGGCCTGGTTTTCCGTTCCCCCTGTTCCGGGGGCATAGAGTTCCCGCAGCGTTTTGGTGAAGGCCTCAAAGATCCCGCCGTCCTTCATCTCCGAATAGCCTGTGATCCAGACCGGAGCCGTGTCCGGCGAAAGGGCCCGGTGGAACTCCCGGATAAGCCGGGCCATGACCCGCTGGGATTCGATGATCGCGGCGGCGATGGCCCCCCTGTCCCCTCCGGCCCGCAACAGTTCCCGCAGCTCCGCGGTCCTGGGGGTATGGATCGGAGTCTTGTTGAGGATGATCACGTTCCGGCGGAAGTCGATGCCCAGGGCCGGGTTGTCCCGGAAAAATTTTTCGGCGATCTTTCCCGAAGGGCCCACCAGGTAACGCCGGTTCTCCGCAGCCTGTTCACGGCGTCCCGGATTATCCGCCACCAGGATCAGCCGGATATCATCCCCGGCATGCACATCGTCCAGGGCATGGTTGTACACAACGGGGGTCTCCACGGTGTAAGACGGACCCCGGCGGCGGTTTACCAGCCCCTGCTGGACCGCCTGTAGTTCCGGCAGTTCCCGTTCCAGGGTTTTTGTAAAGTCCCGGTATTGATCCCGGAGGGCGGCAAAGGCCCGCCATGCCCGCCTGGTCATTCACCCTTCCCAAGCCACTTGTTCAGGGTTTCCAGCACCGCAGCGATATCAATCGGTTTGGCGAGGTGGCCGTTCATGCCGGCGGCCAGGGCGAGGTCAATGTCCTCCCGGTAGACGTTGGCGGTCATGGCGATGATCGGTACGGTCTGCGCATCCTCCCGGGACAGGGCGCGGATACGGCGGGTCGCCTCATAGCCGTCCATGTTCGGCATCTGCACATCCATAAAGATAAGGGCGTAGTACCCCGGGGCGGAGGCGGAGAATCTGTTCAGGGCCTCTATGCCGTCGCCGGCTTCATCGATTTGCAGCTCCGTTCCCTCAAGCAGTTCCGTGAGGATCATGCGGTTAACCTCGATATCCTCAACCATGAGGATCCGTTTACCCGAAAATTCCTTGATCGCCTCCGGGTTGGGCGGAGCTTCGGTTTCGACCTTTTCGGCAGTGTCCATGTCCAGGGTGAAGGTAAAGACGCTGCCTTTGCCAAAGACGCTTTCCGCGGTGATGAGGCCTCCCATGAGCTTAACCAGATTCTGGCTGATGGCCAGGCCCAGGCCGGTTCCGCCGAAGCGTACCGAGATTGAACGGTCCGCCTGCTCAAAAACGGTGAAGAGGTTTTTCATCTGCTCCTCCGTCATGCCGATCCCCGAATCGGCCACCTGAAAGCGGACCCGCAGCTGTCCTTCCCCGCCGCCCTCCAGGGGATTTACCAGGAATTGCAGGCTGCCCTTTTCCGGGGTAAACTTTACCGCATTGCCCAGGAGGTTTATCAAAACCTGTTTAAGCCGCAGCTTGTCTCCCAGCACCACCCTGTTTGAGAGGCCCGTAAAATCGGCGGTCAGGGTCATCTCCTTTTCCTCGCAGCGCTGGAGGATGATGTTTTCAACCTCCTCCATGGCGGCAAGCAGATCGAAGGGCTCCCGGACAACGGCGAATTTACCGCTTTCTATCTTTGACATGTCCAGTACATCATTTAAAATACCCAGGAGATGGGCGGAGGCGGCAGTAATTCTGTCAAGGGAATCATTTTTCTTTTCTATTGTTTCAGTCCGCCGGGCTATCCCGGTCATGCCGATTATGGCGTTCAGGGGGGTGCGGATCTCATGACTCATCCGGGCAAGAAATTCGCCCTTGGCCCGGGACGCTACCTGGGCCGCGGCGGTCTGTACTTCCAGTTCTTTGCTCCGCACTTCAAGTTCATGGGTGCGCTGCGCCACGGTTTTTTCCAGCCGGGCGGCCATTTGCCGGTTTCGTATCAGCATCACTACCAGAAGAAAGAGCACCAGTATCAGCAGCAGGGAAGTCCCGGCAAGGTAGGGAATCTGCGCACGGGCCAGGGCGCCGGAATAGTCAAACACCCGGCGGGTCCAGTTGTCTACAACCTGTTCGGTGTCGATAAGGCTCTGGGCCTTGTTTACGATGGAACAGAGAATCCGTTCCTGCCGGTTAAAGCCGAAGACGGACTCGTAGGGACGGCGCAGGACCAGGTTTGCCTTATAGCCGGTTTGTTCCATATAATTGGTGATGCAGAGGAGCAGGTTTCTGGTCCCCATGAGCAGATCGATGCTGCCTTTTCCCAGGCCGGCGATGGCATCGTATCTGTTTTTGTACACCACTGTGTTGATATGGTTCGGAAAAAGTTCATCAAATATTTCCTCGTATGCGGTTCCGTTGATGAGTCCTACCCGTTTGTAGGGTACGTCGCTCAGGGTAATATCCTGGTAATCAGTCCCTGAAATAAGGGCATAGTAGTCGATGAGGTACGGGTCGTCGGCAAGGAGATAGTCCCGTTCCCGGGAGGCGGAACGGATAAGTTCCGTGGTCATTGAAGTGGTCCCATCCCGCAGCATTGCTGTTGTATCATCCTGGTTATCCGCAGAGGCGTTGATATACACAAAATCCATGCCCGTTAGTTCTTCTATTCTGTCGAGCATATCAACCGCAATGCCCTGCCATTCGTTTTCCTGTTTGTTAAAAAAACTTACCGGATAGTTGTCCCCGTCTATGGATACGGGGATAGGATTTTCACCGGTTTGATGCAGGGCAAGATAATCCCGCTCCTCACCGTTCAGGCGGCTTATCAGGTTAAAGTGCAGATAATCTTCGCTGCCGGTTTCATACATCTGTGCAAAATGGTAACTCCCCGCGCTTTGCAGATACTTCTGCACCACAGAAATAATGGGCGCCAGCTTTGGGTCCCTGGTTGCCATGGACACCATGTTATAGGTAAGGGGCATAAAATCTTCTATCATCAAATTGCCGTAGAGGGAAAAAATGCCCCGAACCGTCTCATCAACAAAGAGGGCGTCAATATCCTTTAGTACCAGTTTCTGATACGCCTCGTTGTAATTGGAGACGGGAACCGATTCGTAGTTCTGGCGTATATAGGGGGATACCAGGGCTTCCGTGGTGGCGCCGGTCAGAAAACCGTACCGGAGGGGCCGTCTGCGTCCGATAATAGTCAGCCGGTCGCTGCCCTCGGTGCTGACAAATTTGATCCGCCGTTCCGCAATAGGATCGGTCATAAAATATGCGCCGTCATTGCGCAGGGAAGAGGCTATTTCACCGGAAAAGGAACAGTCATGACTCTCCAGCCCCCGGAGCAGCATGTCCCATTCAAATATCACCGGCCTAAACTTAATGCCGAAGAGATCCGTAAGCCAGTCGCACATCAGAACGGCAAAGCCCCTGGCGGTGTTGTCTTCATCCCGGAAACATTCGGTGCTCATGGTCATGCCGTAGGTAAAGAGGGCGGTACTCCGGCGCAGACTTTCTATCGCGGCTATCTCCTCTTCGGTTACGCCGGGAATGTCACGGTAGGAACTGTACTCCCCCGCAACGGCGGAGGAAGCCGGCTCGGCCTTTGCCCTGCAGGAAACGAAGACCGGGTTCATGAAAAACACAACCAGGGAAATCATCCACAGTCCCCGGAACCGGCGGAGGCACGGGGGTTTCATTTGAAATATTTATCCAGGGCATCCTGGAAAATTTGCCGGTTTGCAGTGATTAGTTCCCCCGGGGTCTGTTCGGAGAAGAGCATCGGCAGCAGTGAAAATCCGGTCCCCAGATTCTCCCAGAGATCGAAACCAGGCTTGGAGGCCATCATGGATGCGTATTGATAGTTGCGCTCCGTCATATACATGGTCCGGGACCAGGCATTCGCCGCGCCGATACTCAGATCGCCGTCATACCAGTTTATCCAGTCAAAGATCACATCGTATACCAGCCGGGGATCCTCAACTCCCCTGGGAATAAAATACCAGTTGCCCTGGGGCTGGCTGTGACGGTTTTCTTCAAAGCTGCCCATGGGCCCCCTGGGCCAGGGAACCACGCCGATTTCAAAGGGGAGTTCCCTGCCGCCCTGTTCGTTGAAGATCCAGTCCGCGCCTATCCAAAACCCGGAGAGCCCCTCCGCGTAGAGACGGTTGTTGATCTCCCAGTTTGACCGGTCCCAGGGGCGGGCGGTTTTATCGACGTTGTAGATGGTGTTGATGAATTCCAATACCGCGACGGTTTTCGGATCCGAGAGGGTTTCCGTGAGCCCCGGCGCAATACCGGTGTTGTTGGACAGAAGCAGACTAGAGAGGAGGTAGGTCCAGTAGCCGCTGAATCCGTAGATATCACTGGTATCGTCACCGTCGGTATCCCTGGTAAGGACCCGAAGATACTCCCGCCACTTTTCCCAGGTCCATTCGCCGCGGTCGTAGAGGTCCTGGGGGTTTGTAAGATTGGCGGCCTTTATCAGATCCATGTTGAAGGCGAGCACATAGGCGCTGGTGGCGCCGTTGCTGGAGGGGCTAAAGAGAAAGGTTTCCTGCTGGCCCGTCAGCGCAAGGTACTTCATTACGGTTTGGGGGCCAAAAACATCGGTGTTCCGCAGTCCCATTTCTTCCAGGGAAACGGCGTAGTTGTTCAGCGCCGCGGGGATTCCGAACTGGAGATCCGCCTCGTAGATATCCACATCCGGCGCGCCGGCGGCGATGGATGTGGCAATGCTTTCCTGCACTCCCTCAAAAGTAAGATTCACATAGTTCAGTATAATGTTGTATTTGGTTTCGATCTTGCGTACCGCATCAAGCTGCATCTGCGCGGTAACCGGTTCGGTCATACGGGGATTGTCCTGTATGCTGCTGTGCTTGCTGACATAAAAACGGTCGTACCATGTACCGATGGTGATGATCCGTCTGCCGTCGTCGGCGTATCTGGCGGCGGAGGAGGGAAGCTCCCTTCCTGCCGGAGGGGAAGAAGAAACCGGCGGGGATGTTTTCCCTTTTTGCGACGATGCCGGACCGCTGCATGCAGCGGAAAATATAATCAAGGTTAAAATCAAGGGGCTTGCCCAGGGGTTTTTCATCTTGCAGTTCCTCCCTATCCGCAAAATCGGCTGCGGCTCAGCGCGGTGCGCTGATGGTAACCGCGTATACGGTCAATTCCCCGCCGGTATCACCGACATAGATACGGTCAAGGTATTGGGAAAAATTTTCCGTGCCAAAGGCGGCGGCCAGATCTCCGTACAGAAACTGGGCGGTGGTCCCCGAGTTGTTTACCGCCCCCGGGGCAGCCTTTGCCCAAGAGGCGCTTGCCGGCGCCCCTTCGGTCCAGCTTTGCAGAATCAGTTCCGGACTTACAGCGGAGGAATAGTACACCGTGAGAATGAAGCCGGGGGTCAACAGCCCCGGATCGAGGGGGCCGCCGTTTTTAACCGTGGAGATGTTCACCGCCTGTCCCCAATTGTTGGAGCCGCCCTCTGCGCCGGGGACGAGGATCTCCTCCGCCGCGGCAAGAAGGTTCGACCGGTCAGGGACGCCGAAGCCATCGGGGGCATTGAAAACCGCGCCGGAGTTTACCGGCAGATCCCTGCCGCCGGCATCCAAAAAACGGAGCTCCGTGATAAACAGATCGCAGGGCTCCCCGCCCGCCCCCAGGGCATTATCGACCTTCCGGGTCAGGACAAAGAAGTTGTAGGCGCCGGGAACAAAATACTCCGCTTCTCCGTTCAAGACCGCATGGGCCGTGTTGGGATTCTTATTGGGCAGGTAGACCGACCAGGGATCGGCGGATTCCAAACGATCCACCCCGCTATAGGCGTAGATATAACCGGAGACGGCGTAGAATTCCCCGCTGGGATGTTCCACCCCAATGGTGACCAGCATCTCCCGGAGATCCCCTACCCGCTCCCCCAGGATGCCCGAGGCGTCTATGGCGATATAGGGCACGCCGCTTCCGGAGAGGTCCACCCGTACCGCCTTGCCCCCCTGA
>JAISMC010000091.1 GCA_031276965.1 Treponema sp. | reverse complement strand
TGATCCTTCACGCTGAACACGGCGGGGGGAACAACTCCACCTTTGCGGTTCACCTGATTTCCTCCGCCGATACCGACACCTTCTCCGCCATGTCCGCGGGGGTTCAGTCCCTTAAAGGTTCCAAGCACGGGGGGGCCAACATCAAGGTGATGGGGATGATGGAAGATATCAAGAAGCATGTAAAGCGCTGGGACAATGTGGGAGAAGTGGCGGACTATCTGGCGGATATACTCCGGGGCGAGGCCTACGACCGTACTGGTCTTATCTACGGACAGGGCCATGCGGTCTACACCAAATCGGACCCCCGGACCATTCTGCTCCGGGACAAGGCGGCGGCGCTGGCTATGGAAAAAAACCTTGCCGGAGAATTCGAACTCTACCGGCTTATAGAACGGCTTACCCCGGAGTTGTTTAAGAAGGTAAAAGAATCGGATAAGAATATCTGTACCAACGTAGATTTTTATTCCGGTTTTGTGTACCGCATGCTGGGAATCCCGGCGGATCTCTTTACGCCTATTTTTGCCGTTAGCAGAGTGGCGGGCTGGTGCGCCCACCGCATGGAGGAGATCATCTCCGGCGGCAGGATTATCCGTCCCGCCTACAAGTGCGTACAGTCCCGCCTGCCCTATGTTCCCCTGGCCGGACGGGAATAGCGGAGCGCCCTAGAGAGATTCGCCGTCTAAAACCTGAAGCGGAGGTTATTCCTCTTCTTCCTTGATCTTGAAGGCTTCCGCCGCCTTGATCACATCTTCGGCGATACGGCCCGAGATGGGGGCGTAGTGATCAAACTCTACGCTGAAAGAACCGGTGCCGCTGGTGATGGATCTGAGATCGATGGAATAGCGGAGGAGTTCCGCCTGGGGAACCTGGGCTCTTATCTCGCCTATACCTCCCACCGAGTCCTGTCCCTGGATCTTACCCCGCTTGCCCGAAAGGTCGGACATCACATCCCCCAGGTATTTTTCCTCCACAAAAACCGTCAGGTTCATGACCGGTTCCAGCAAGGTGGGGGCGGCCTGCTTCATGGCTTCCCGAAAGGCGTTCCGGGAAGCCAGCTTAAAGGAAAGCTCCGATGAGTCCACCGGATGATACTTGCCGTCGACAATCTTAACTTCCACATCAACCACGGGATAACCCGCCATGGTCCCCCGGGCCATGCCTTCGGCGATACCCTTCTCGACGCCGGGGATATAATTTTTAGGAACCGCCCCGCCGAAGATCGCGTTGACGAACTGGTAACCCTCGCCCCGTCCCCGGGGAGCAATTTCCAGTACCACCTTGCCGTACTGGCCGTGGCCGCCGGTCTGTTTCTTGTGGGTGTATTCGGCGCCGGCTTTTTTGGTGATGGTTTCCCGGTAGGCCACATGGGGTATGTGGGTCTCCACTTCGATCTTCTGGTTTTGCTTTATCTTATCCAGGATGATATTAACATGAAGTTCGCCCATGCCGGAGATGACCGTCTCCTTGGTTTCGGCATTGAAGAGATACCGGAAGGTCTTGTCTTCTTCCGTGGCCCGGAGGAGGAATTCCCCCAGCTTGTCATCGTCTTTTTTTGCCGCCGCATTTACCGCCACCGAGTGGACCGGTTCAGGCAGCCTGAGGTGGAGGAAATTGAAGGAGGCGTCCCCGGCGCTGAGGGTATCGTTGGTCTTGCAGGTCGCCGATTTGGCGATGATCCCCACATCCCCGGCGTAGAGTTCCTTGATCTCCTCAAGCTTCTTTCCCTGAGCGGTATAGAGCTTACCTATTCGCTCCTTTTTGTTTTCCGAAACATTGAAGGCCTCCGACTCGGCGGAAAGCCTGCCGCTGATCACCTTTATCCAGGATAATTTGCCCGAAAACTGATCGTAACTTGTTTTGATCACCAGCGCGGCGAAGGGTTTATCGGGATCGATGGACACCTCTTTTTCGGTTCCACCGGCGTCCACCGCCGTATCCCTGGCGCTCCGGGGATCGGGGCCCAGATCGGCGACAAAGTCCAGGAAGGAGATGAGGCCCGAATCTTTAAGGGCTACCCCCGCAAAGGCGGGAACGTACTTGTGTTCCGCCAGGGCTTCGATAAGCCCCCGGTGCATTTCCTCCGCATCCAGGGAGCCCTTATCGATGTACTTTTCCATCAGGGAATCGTCCCCTTCCGCGGCGGCCTCGATAAGCCGTTCCCTGGCGGCGGCGGCGGCCTCCTGGTATTCCGCGGGAATAGGGCCCTCCTTCTCCAGCGTTCCCGGTCCCTGTACCAAATAGGCCTTGGCGTTGAGTACATCGATAACGCCCTTATAATCCGCCCCGCTTCCCATGGGAAGGGTAAAGGGAACGGGATCGGTCTTGAATTTTTCTTTTATATCCGCAAGGGCCCTGTTAAAATCGGCCCGTTCATCGTCCAGCTTGGTAATAAAAATGCCCCGGGGCTTTTTCCGGTTTTCCAGATTGCGCCAGAGCTTAATTGTCTCAATCTGCACCCCCGCCCGGCTGTCTACCGTCAGGAGGGCAAATTCAGAAGCCCTAAAGGTAAGAATCACGTCCCCGGTAAAGTCCGAAGATCCGGGGGTATCAAAGAGATTTATTTTTTTGCCATTCCGTTCAACATGGGCCAGGGAAGCGTGAATCGAAATTTTCCGCTCAATTTCTTCGGGGGTTGCATCCCCCACGGTTTTGCCCGATTCGACAGTCTCCGCCCTGGGAATAACCCCTCCGGCAAAGAGCAGATGCTCAAATAGGGTGGTTTTGCCGGTACCTCCGTGACCGGCGATGGCAACATTTTTGATAAGCTCCGTGGTATAACTCATGGGGGGCTCCTTTAGCGGGAAATGCCTGCAAACCGGCAGGGTTTTCAGGGGATACACCATGATGTAGCGGACCAGGCGGATTGTCAAGGAAAATTCTGTCAAATTGCATTTCCCCCGCATTAAGCCGCCTTCGGACCGGCGGAGGCGGTTCTATGCCCGGAATCAGGAAATGCTCGTATTTTCAAAAGATCTTAAATAACGTATAGTGTTTGTATGGATGGCCGCAGGAAAAGCATCAGGGATCTGGAGCAGCGAAGGGAAAGGGATCTGGAATCCCTCAATCTGCTGCTTAAAACCCTGGGAGAGGCCCTGCTTGCCCGCTGGGAGAAGGTCCGGGAATTTTCCGGTTTTTCGGCGGAGATCGGCGAATACCGCCGTCTGGTCCGGGAAATCGCCGCTTCGGAGGGGGCGATTAAGGCCGCCCGGACGGAGATGGAACAGTTTAAGGAACTGGAAGCGCGGATTATTGCGGCGGAACGGGAAACTGCGGAACAGATCAAGCAAAACGCCGGCCTTAATATCAGCCTGGGGGAGCTTCTTCTGGAGGACGGCGCCTTCGGGGACTTTACCGCCCCCTACCGGCGGCAAATTGCCGCCCTGGTTCCCAAGATCCGGTCTTTGGAGCACAGGCTTGAGGAGCTTGAAGACAAGGACGGAAACGGTGTATTTTCCTGGATAGGCAAAGGCGCTCAGGGCTTGGTGCTCCGTTCTTTCCTGGGGAAGAGCCAGGGAAATCTGCGGCGCATCCATGAAAGCGCCGGGGAACAATTTATCCTTGCGGAAAAGGACAAGATGCCTCCGGCTGATGCGGAGGTCCTTAAAATATGCGGGGAGATAGGCCGGGTCCGGGCTTCCCTCGACGCCCTTGGCCGGGAAACGGCGGCTCTAAGGGAGGAGCGGCAGAGACTTTTCGATTTTTTCGGCGCCGAGGGCTATCCGGTCAAGCGTATACAGATCCTTGAAAAGAACCTGTTCCGGATGCGGGAGGATCTTTCCATCCTGGCTCTCAACTTTGGCGGCGCTCTGACCGGTGGAAAGCCCCTGCCGGAGGATCTTTCCGGCGAGGACCGGTCCCTGCTGGAAAGGATCGAAACCCTCCGGGAAACGGTAAAAACCCATGAGGGGCAGATAGAAAAGCTCAAAGCTTCCCTGGCAATTGACGGGGAGAAACGGAAAATAGCGGGGATGCGGCGGAGCATCGAGCAGCATAAAAAGCGGATAGCCGCCGGAGAGGCGGCCATAGCGGATCTTGAGGAGCGCATCGCCGGATCGAACCGGCGTATAGAGGAATTACAGCAATGGCAGTAAAAAAGGAAAAGAAGCCCCAGGGCCGCCCGTCAGGGGCCGCCGCCGGCGGGGTGCAGCAGGAGGCCAAATCCGCCAGGGGCCTGGCGGCCCGGGCGGCGGCGTTAAGGGCCGCGCCGGCCAAGGTTCCGAAGGTCTCCGCCGGCGGCCGGATCTCCGCGGCCCCCAAAACCGGAAAACCCGGCGTTTACGACGAGTCGAAGATCAAAACCCTCTCGTCCCTGGAGCACATACGCCTTAGAACCGGTATGTATATAGGCCGTCTGGGGGACGGTTCCAACCCTGACGACGGTATTTACGTTCTCCTCAAGGAAGTTATCGATAACGGGGTGGACGAGTTCATTATGGGGAACGGGAAACTGATCGAGGTACTGGTTAAAGATGGAACCGTCAAGGTCCGGGATTTTGGCCGGGGCATACCCCTGGGAAAACTGGTGGAATGTGTTTCGGTGATCAATACCGGGGCCAAATATAATGACGATGTGTTCCAGTTCTCCGTGGGTCTTAACGGGGTGGGGACCAAGGCGGTAAACGCCCTCTCCTCCCATTTCCGGGTGGCGTCTATCAGAAACGGTGAATTTGCCGAGGCCGTCTTCGAGCGGGGGGGGCTTAAATCCCAGCGCAAGGGCAGACTGCCCGCCTCCGGGGACAAGCGGAAAAACGGCGTTTCCTCCCAGGCGGACGGAACCTTTGTGGAATTTACCCCGGACCGGGAAATTTTTGGGGACTATGAATTCAACCTGGAATTTATCGAACGGCGTATGCTTAACTACGCCTACCTTAATACGGGGCTTACCCTTTCCCTTAACGGCAAGTCCTATGCGTCTAAACGGGGGCTCTACGATCTTCTTACCGAAGAAACCGGGGATGACTGCCTGTACTCCATGGGTTACTACAAGGGGGAGCCTTCGAACCGCGGTTCAATAGAATTCGCCTTTACCCATACCAATAACTACGGGGAAGAATACTTTTCCTTTGTAAACGGCCAGTTTACCAGCGATGGGGGGACCCATCTCTCCGCCTACAAGGAGGGCTTCCTCAAGGGGGTTCAGTCGTTTTTCAAAAAGGATTACCGCAGCGAAGATGTCCGGGAGGGAACCATTGCCGCGGTGGCGGTTAAGCTGAAGAATCCGGTCTTTGAAAGCCAGACCAAAAATAAGCTGGGCAATTCGGATATCAGAACCTGGGTGGTCCAGGAAGTGCGGGAGGCGGTGGAGGACTGGTTCCACAAAAATTCCGAAGCCGCCAAGAAGCTGGAGCAGAAGATTCAGGCCAATGAGAAGCTCCGGACCGAGCTGAACGTTGTCAAGAAAGAGGCCCGGGAGGCGGCAAAAAAAATAGCCCTCAAAATACCAAAGCTTAAAGACTGCAAGTACCATCTGGATGACGGTGAAGAGGGGGAGGCTTCCACCATCTTTATTACCGAAGGAGATTCCGCATCGGGCTCTATGGTTTCAAGCCGGGATGTGATGACCCAGGCCATATTCAGCCTTCGGGGCAAGGTGGAAAATGTGTACGGCAAAAAGCGGACGGCGATCTATAAAAACGAAGAACTTTACAATATGATGATGGCCCTGGGGATCGAGAATGATGTGTCGGGCCTTCGCTATGCCAGGATCGTCATTGCCACCGACGCCGACTTCGATGGTTTCCACATCAGAAATCTGCTGCTTACCTTTTTTCTCTCCTACTTTGAGGAACTGGTTACCGGCGGACGGGTCTTTATTTTGGAGACCCCCCTTTTCCGGGTGCGGAGCAAAAAGGAAACCCGGTACTGCTACAACGAAAAGGAACGGGACGAGGCGGTAGCCGCATTGGGGAGCCAAAGCGAGGTAACCCGCTTTAAGGGCCTGGGAGAGATAAGTCCCAAGGAGTTTGGCCAGTTTATCGGCGGGAACATGCGGCTGGTGCCGGTATCGGTGAATACCCTCAAGGCGGTACCCCAGGTGCTTACCTTCTACATGGGCAAAAATACTCCGGAGCGCCGGGATTATATTATGAAAAATCTGGTAAGTGATGCGGGGTAGCCGCCAGTGCCAGCAATAAAGGAGGATAGTATGAAAAAAACGCTGCCGTTTCTCTGGTGCCTGATGGCGGTTTTATCCGCAACGGGTTGTTCGGGAAAAGTACAGGAATTAATCAACCGGATGCAGTCGAATTCTTCCGAGTCCGCTGAAGAGAACAGCGCCGAAAAGGATGCTGTTAAAATCAACAGGGATACCGCCTATGTCAACGGGTATCTGGATTTTTCCTACACCGTTCCCAAGGGATGGTGGCTTTACAGCATCAACGGGAATAATTTCAGCGAGGACCCCGGGGATACCATCGACCCCGGAACCCTGGATATCAGCTTCGGTACCGATTTGGGTAGAGAGTATAAATATATCGAGCTTATCTCCATTGCCAACCTGCAGTTTTCCAACAGAGACAGCCATCTGGGCTTTGACATCAGCGCGGAGGCCCTGGATGATGTCCAAACCATTGACGGTTATATGGACTACTATGAAGACTACATGCTTCAGCCCGGCGAAGGAGTCAGTTATGAGATGCTTGAATCGGGCCGGACCGGGATCAAGGGGCTCCAGTACGAGCGGCGTATCTTTGAGGTAATCCGGGAATCGAGGAATTATAATTTTCTTACCCTGACCAGGGCCCTCAAGAACGGATACTACCTTACCATCAGCATATCCTACTGGCCGGACAATAAAAACGCCGAACAGCATATAATCAGCGCCCTTACCAAAGCCCTTTAAGTTCGGGATACCGGAAGGATCGATGGCGTATATAAGAAATTTATTTGACAAAAATTTTCTCGAATATGCCTCTTATGTTATTAAGGACCGGGCTATTCCGGATCTTGAAGACGGCCTAAAGCCGGTACAGCGGCGCATACTCCACTCGCTCTTTGAAATGGACGACGGGAAATACCATAAAGTGGCCAACGTGGTGGGCCACTGCATGAAGTACCATCCCCACGGAGACGCCTCCATCGGGAGCGCCCTGGTGGTGCTGGCCAACAAAGAGTACTTTATCGACAAGCAGGGGAATTTCGGTAATATCCTTACCGGGGATGAGGCATCGGCGGCCCGGTACATCGAATGCCGCGCCACTCCCCTGGCCAAAGAGGTTTTCTACAACCCCAAGCTTACCCCCATGGTAGAATCCTACGACGGCCGGAACAGGGAGCCTGTTCTCTTTCCGGCGAAGGTTCCCGCCGTGCTGGTTATGGGCGCCGAAGGGATAGCCGTGGGGATGTCCACCAAGATCCTGCCCCACAATATCATCGAGGTGCTGGAAGCGGAGAAGGCCTGCCTGGCCGGTAAAAAGTTTCAGCTCTTCCCGGATTTTCCCGGCGGCGGCATGGTGGATGTGTCGGATTACCGTGACGGCAACGGCAAGGTGCTGGTCCGGGCAAAGCTTGATACATCGGACCCCAAACGCATTGTAATCCGGGAACTGCCCTACGGCTCCACCACCGAAAGCCTCATCAACAGCGTGGAGTCCGCCGCCAAGGCGGGGCGCATCAAGATACAGTCCATCAACGACTACACCACCGGGGCGGTGGAAATTGAGGTCAAGCTTGCCCGGGGGGTCTATTCCCGGGAAACCGTGGACGCCCTCTTTGCTTTTACCGAATGCGAGCAGTCCCTTTCGGTGAACCTGCTGGTTATACGGGACGGACTTCCGGCGATAATGACCGTTACCGGGATTATCAAATACCACGCCAGGCAGCTTGTAAAGATCCTCACCAAAGAGCTGGAGCTTGAAAAGAAGGAACTCCAGGACAAGCTTCATCAGCGAACCCTGGAACGGATCTTCATTGAGGAACGTATCTATAAAGGCATCGAGAAGATGAAGACCGCCAAGGGAGTGGAGGATGCGGTTATCTCCGGGTTTAAGCCCTTCCTCAAGGAAGTGGGTCCCCGGGGGATCAGCGCCGAAGATGTGGAGCGGCTCCTCAAGATTCCGATACGCCGTATCTCTCTCTACGACATTAACAGGGCCCGGACCGAGATGGAGGAGATCCAGGCCCGGATAAAGGAAATTAACGGCCACCTGAAAAATATTACCGCCTATGCGCTCCAGTTTCTTGACGGCCTTATCGGAAGGATAGCGGCCAACGAAGAGCTGGGCCGGGGGGCGCGGCGGACCAGGGTCGGCAAATTTGACAAGATAGACGTTAAGGAAGTGGCCAAGCGGGATCTGGAACTGCGCTACGATAAGAAGACCGGTTACCTGGGGACCGCCGTACCGGGGGAGCTGGTGGCGGAGGTTTCTCCCTTTGACCGGATTCTTACCATCCGCAAAGGCGGAACCTACTCCGTAACGGATCTGCCGGAAAAATCTTTTGTAGGTTCCGGCGCCTGGTGGATAGGGGTGGCGGACAAGGAAATGCTGGCGGATACGGTGTTCACCATTATCTATAAAGAAGCGGAGACGGGCTATCCCTGTATTAAGCGCTGCGTCATCGAAGGGTGGATCATGAATAAGGATTATTCCCTCGTACCGGAGGGCGCCGCGGTGCTCCATGCGGATACCCGGTCCAAATTTACCTTTACCGTCCGGTATAAACCCAAGCCCCGGTTAAAGGTCCTGCAGGAAACCTTTAAGGCTCAGGATTATCTGGTGAAGGGCCTTAAAGCCGGGGGGGTACGGCTGGCTCCCCGGGAGGCGGTCTCGGTGGAGACAAAGTAAAGGGGCGCCGGGGGCTTAGGCTACCGAAGAGGCGTTTTCCTGTATCAGAGAAATAAAGCCGGTTTTCAGGCACACATCAAACAGATGACGGCTGATAAATTCCTCAAGGATCTTTTCATAGCCGCCCCTGATCCGGGTTACCCGGATTATAAAGCCGTCTTCCTTTTCGTCAAGAACATCCAGATATTCAGCGCTGCCGGGCTGACTTTTTATACAGTACCGCTTCATAGGCTCCTCCCGAACCCCGCTTACCGGGGTATTAACATTATCGGAAGGAGGGAAAAGGACTTTAGGAAAGCCCGGAAAGCCCGCCCGGATTCCCGGAGCGTTTCACAAAACCCAGTTGGTTTTGGGAAATGCTCCTTCATTTCAGGGAATTAAGGCCGCCCCTCCGGGGCTTAAAAAGGGCCTGATCTTGTCGTAGGGAATGGTTACCTCCACGGAACCCGCAGCGTAGGGGGCAATCTCGTAGGGGTCCCAGTGGAAACCCAGCCCCTGCTCCGAGAGGAAGAAATTATCCGGCGCCGTTACCGCGTCCTCAAAAAAGCCTCCCGCCCGGAGGGACTCCCCCTGTTTCAGCCCCGCCCGGACCCGGAGGGCCTCTTCCAGCAGGGGCTGTAACGCTTCCCTGGAACGGACCAGATCTTCCAGTTTAAGCCGCGCCGGTTCCGCCAGGGAAAAGACAAAGTAGGCCTTTTCCCGCATTCCATGGGCGCCGCCCAGATAGTAGTCCCGGTCTCGGCTTATCACCAGGAGCCGGGGGGTCCGGGTTTCGATTGCAGCCGTTTCGGCATATTCCCAGTTCATGGACTCCGGCGGCTCTTCGGAGGCGTTTAGATCCGCAGCGGCCCCGGCGTATTGGGCCTCATAGTGGGCGCTGAGAAGATCCCCGTATTCTTCGGGGCTTACGCCGTCATAGAGCGTATTCCAAAGAAGATTCCGCAGGGACTCCTCCGCCGGCGGCTCCGTATCCAGCAGGGAGAGGGAAATCTTCAGCCTGGGATTCCCGCCCTGTCCCGGAAAGAGCGGCGTTTCCTTCCCGGTAAGCAGGGTACGGTATCCGGGCGCATCCTGCCTGACCGCCTCCGTCCGGCATGCGGCAAAGAAAAGCATCCCGGCGCCCGTAAGAGAAAAAAGCAATTTTCCAAATATATTTTTCATTTACTATCAATTTCCTATTTTTTCTCCGGGAAGTCAAGGGCGGCGGTATGGATGAAAGCCCGGACGGGGTAAAGCTCTGTTCAGGATACCACGCCGGACCCGCGGTTCATTCTCCGGGGAAGAGGGATAACCACGCCGGACCTCTGGTCCGCCCACACGAACCACACGCACGGAAGAAGCTATCGAACCACAAGTTCGTGTGGGTTCGTGTGGTTCGTGGTTAATCCTCTTCGTGTTTTTCGCGGCGTTCGTGGGTTTTTCATCTTCGTGTCTCGTTTGTGGTTATCCTTCTTCGTGGTTAATCCCCTCTGTGTCCGCGCGCGGTTCTTTACGGGCTGGCCGGGCTTTCCGTTCTTCCCGCCGCGGTGTAAACTTATCTTGATGATACCGGAAAAAAGTCTTGCCGTTTACAAAAACCGTCCCGCCCTGGTCCGGGAGCGGGGAGAGAAGATAGTTATCGCCGTGCTGGAAGGGGAAAGGGCCGGAAAGGAAACCCTGGGGGAGTACCGGGTCCGGGACAAGGATCTTGTCCTCCTCCATCCGGGTCCGGTGCAGGATTTTTCGGCCCTAAGGGATCCTCCCGCCGGGGATGTCCGGGGGGCCTGGGAACTGCTTCTGGGAGCGGGCGGGGCCGCGCCGCTCTCCCTGCGGGAACTGGCGGAGCTGGCCTACGGCGCTTTTACCCCCGCTTCGGCCTGGGCAACCTACGGGCTGCTGCTGGACGGCCTCTACTTTACCGGAACCGTGGAGGCCCTGAACTGCCGGGGTGCGGAGGAGGTGGCCGGGGAGGAGCGGCGGCGCTTGGGAAAGCGGCGGGATCTGGGGGAACGGAACGCCTTCCTGGAGCGGCTCAGGGCAAAGCGGCTCGAACTTCCCGAAGACCGCCGTTTCCTCCAAGATGCGGAGGCCCTGGCCCTGGGCAAAACCGCCAAAAGCCGTACCCTCAAGGATCTGGGCCTCGCCGAAACCCCTCAGAATGCCCACCGGCTGCTGCTGGATACGGGGGTTTGGACGGTCTGGATAAATCCCCATCCGGCCCGCTTCGACATTCCCCCCGGTTCCGCCCAGGTTCCCCTGGACCCGCCCCCGGAGGAGGAGCGTCTTGATTTGACGGACCTTCCCGCCCTGGCCATTGACAATGCCTGGAGCGCCGACCCGGACGATGCGGTCTCCCTGGAGGGGCCCGGCGCTTCGGGACATGCCGTCCTTTGGGTCCATGTGGCGGATCCCGCCGCGGCGGTAAGGCCCGGAAGCCCCGCAGACCTGGAGGCCCGGGGCCGGGGGGCCACCCTCTATCTGCCCGAAGGCCCCCTCCGGATGCTGGCGGACGAAGCCCTGACCAGGTATGCCCTGGGGCTGGAGGAAAGTTCCCCGGCCCTTTCCTTCAAAATAGTCCTCGACGGCGGCGGTTCCATCGTGGAAACCAGCATAGTCCGGTCCCGGATCAGGGTAAGCCGGATGAGCTATGAGGAGGCGGATGCCGCCGTCCGGGAGGATACGGCCCTGGCGGATACGGCCATGCTGGCGGGGATCTTCCGCATTGCGGAACGCAACCTGGAACGGCGGCTTGCCGCCGGGGCGGTTTCCATCGAAATGCCCGAAACCCATATCGCCGTTTCCATTCCCGGCGGGGAGATACGGATCGAAGCCCTCCCTTCGTTCCGGTCCGCCGCCGTGGTGCGGGAGTGTATGCTTCTGGCCGGGGAGGGGGCCGCCCGGTGGGCTCTGCAGAACCGGCTTCCCTTCCCCTACGTTACCCAGGAGGCCGGGGATCTTCCCAACGAGCCCCTGCCGGGCCTGGCCGGTTTTTACCAGATCCGGCGCTGTATGCGGCCCCGGAGCCTTTCCGCCAAACCAGGAATTCACCGGGGCCTTGGGCTTGACGGCTATACCCAGGTAACCAGCCCCCTCCGGCGTTATACGGATCTGCTGGCCCATCAGCAGATCCGGGCTTTTCTGCGGGGAGAAGCGCCCCTTGGCGAAGAGGAGGTTCTTAGGCGGCTTGCCGCCGGAGAGGCCGCGGCGGCGGCGGTAAACCAGGCGGAGCGGGCCTCCAAAACCCATTGGACGGCGGTTTACCTGGCAAGGGAAAAGGCCCTCCATGGCAGGATCCGCCGGGAAGGGGTGGTGGTGGAAAAAAAGGGGGCCAGGGCCGCCGTCATCATTCCCGCTCTGGGTATAGAAACCCAGGCGGCGCTGAAGCAGGATACGGAACTTAATGAACCGGTCAGCCTGGAACTGGCTTCGGTACGGATTCCCGAGGGGGAGTTTACCTTTGTACCGGCCTGAAGGGCGAATCCCCGCCGGCGCGCCGAATTATAGCTGCCTGCGGATAAAACTGAGCACGACCCCGGTGTGGGCCTGGAACAGGACGGTTTTGCCGGGGTTCCCCAAGGGTTTTTCGCCCCAGGAGTAGATGGGCATTTCGGCCCCCAGAAGCGCCTTAACCATGGAGTTTATCCTGACGGTAGTCTCAAAGCCCAGAAACACCGATTTAAGCGTATCCGTTCCCCCGGCGCTGTAGGACCGCTCCAGGGCCTGGTAGCCCAGGTCTATATGGACCGTATAGGGCACATTTTTAGCGAACACGTCCGCGGCGTACTGGCAGCGGAACAGCCTGTCCTCGATCCGCCCGCTTCCGGTCTGCTCGGTAAAACTGCGGAGAGAGACGCTTAGGGCATTTACCACATGGGGCACCCAGAACCCGAAGACAATTTCCCCGTTCTGCTGGACATAATCCCCGTTGCTGTTAAGCCCCGCCCCCACGGTAGAACCCGCCGTAAGGCGGCCAAAGAGGATGCCCGGCCATTCCGCAGTAAGACCCGCGGAAATGCCCGGGGTAATAGGCCGCTCCCGGTTATTGAAGGGGCCGATAAAGGGGCCTATATCAAGATGGATATACTCGAAATTAAAACTGATATTGGAGATTAGCCGGTTCCGCAGTACCAGATCCCGGTCAAAGCCTATCCTGTAATTGATGAAGTTTGCATATACCCCGTCCAGCTGCACCAGGCCGAAGGGAAAGTAGTTGGCTTCAAACTTTTTATCGTTCAGAAAGGAAGTCCGGTCCTGATCAAAGGCCATGTTGCCGATCCCGCCTTTAAGGGTTAAATCCAGGGCAAAGGCCGGGGAAAAACAGAGCGCCATGGCTGCCAATAAAAAGCAAATTCTTTTCATCAAAATGCCGTCCGTACTCCCATAAAAAATTCAAACATTTCATGGGGTTTATCATACCCTGCGGGATTTACCCGCAGTTTGGCGTCCCACCGGAGCCCGCCGCTGACAAAGCCGATAAAGGGAGAGAGAAAGACCGAAATGTCCTCCCCCTGGTCCGCTTTTAAGGCCAGGGTGGATTCCAGGCCGCCCTCAATCTTGTTTTCCAGGACATCCCCAAACAGGAGCTTTACATTAATATCGGCTTTTCCCCGTTCTTCGGGAGTTTCAATCTGCAGATAACGCAGGGGATGGTAAAAAAAGGTGATGTTCAGGGCCATAAGGCCAAAGTCAATCCGGGGCTCGACGAGAAAATAAAACGCATCCACATTGAGGCCTTCCCCCGCTTTCCAGCCGGGGACCCCCAGTTGAATCAGCAGTTCCGCCCCCTTTTCGGCGCCGATCAGGGCCAGGAAACCGCCCCGGACGAGGGGACTCTGGCCCCTGGAGAGGGTTAGGCCGGTGAACCCTTCAAGTTTAAGCCAGTCTTTGTTGAAAAGCGTCCGCAGATCTCCCGAAAAATGGTTGGTACCGGAAAATTCCATCCCCTCCGCAAAGGCATAATCCTGGTAGATATATACCATGGGTACCAGGAAATCCCAGGCGGTCAGGGCCAGCGAAAGCCCGGTCCCCCGTACCCCGTGGATGCCGTTATACTGACGGGACATAATCCCCCCGATTCCTTCGGGAAAATAGAAAAACCCCCTAAAACCGGTACCCACCTGGCCGGTTCCGAAGCGGGTAACAAATTCATCCCCGGAACAGAAGTAATCGTTTATTCCGATAAAATAGGAAAGTTCCAGGGGCTTGTTGAAGAGGTCCCTGGCGGTGGCCTTGGCAATCCTGAAGGCCAGGACAGCCTGGTTGTTGGCTTTGTCCGCTACCTGGGCGTTGTAATTATCCTGATTCCCCCCGGAAGCGGGCGGCGCCAGGGTAAAATTCCGGTAGGCTATGGCCTTTTCCAGGTTATCCGACTCGAAGGAAAGGCCCAGGAGTATGCCGTACTTGTAACCTCCCGACAGGGCAAGGTCCACAGAAGCCGCTGAGGAAAGGGTAAAATCCCCTTCTTCGGTATAGCCCCGGGTGGCCAATTCCAGCCGGGGAACGGTAAATTCCGCTCCGGCCAGGGGCATTCCCAAAATACCGGACAGAAACAGGGCAAAAATCCACACCGGGACAGCCGCGGCAGTTTTTCTTCTTCCCATAAGGTAAAATCTATCATAAGGACCGCTTTAATGCCAGGAGAATATTGTTGATCCCTTGACGTAAGACGAATTGTGTATAAACATTTACTGTATGAGTGATTATTTGGACCCCAATAACGAAGAACTCCTCAAGGATTTTTTCAGCGAAGCCCAGATGCAGGTTGATACCCTGGAGCAGAATGTGCTGGTTCTGGAGAGTGAAGGGGGTAACAAGGACGCAGTGGACGAGATATTCCGGGCGGCCCATACCCTCAAAGGGGGTTCCGCCACCGTAGAGATGATGGAGCTGTCCCATTTTACCCATCTGGTCGAAGATGTACTGGATGCCATCCGTTCGGATCAGCTGACAGTTAACGAAGATGTGGTGGATACCTTATTGGCGGCCATTGATATTATCAAAGCCATGCTCGCCCAACGCATGAACGGGGCGGTTTACAAAGAGGATACCTCGGAGATTGAAGGCAAGCTTTCGGTTCTTCTTCCCGAAGGCTCTTCCCGCAGAAAGGGGGCCGCCAAACCCGTTTCCAAATCCCAGGCCGTTCCCCGGCCTGTTGCGGCCCCTGCGCCGCAGGCGGCTTCCGGGGAGCTCTCGGAAGAGGAAATCCAGGAGCTTAAGCAGTCCTCCGGCAGTCCGGTCTACCGCCTCAAGGTGAAATTTGATGAAAACAGCCTGATGAACACTGTAGGGGGTATCCAGGTATACGCCGCCCTGAAGAGCGCCGGGCAGATCCTCAAGACCGTTCCCGAATTTGAACAGCTCTATGAGGATACCTTTTATCCAACGGTAGACTACTATATAGGCAGCGATAAAACCGTGGAAGAGCTGGAACGTTATGTGGTCATCCCCGACGTAACCCTGGGGGTGGACATTACCGGCATCGACGGATTTGCCGCGGCTCCGGCCGTTTCTGTTCCTGCCGCCGCCGTTCCGGCGGCGGCCCAGGCTGCGCCGGTACAGGCCCCGGCCGCCGCTCAACCCGCCCCTGTCCGGGCGGCTCCTCTACAGCCAGGTCCTGCCGCGGCGGCGGGAGAGCGGGAGGAGGCAAAGGCCGGCGGCGCCGCGGCGGACGCCAAAAAGGCCGGCAAGGAGGCGGGATCTATCCTCCGGGTTGACTCCAAGCGTATCGACGATCTGCTCAACCTGGTCTCCGAAACGGTTATCACCAAGGCAACCTTCAATCAAATTACCAACCAGTTTGGGAATCTGTTGGATGAGCTTCATGTTATAGAAAGCACCTACCGGGAGAAGATCAAAACCCTCTTTGACAGTCTTCCCGGCTATCTTGAAAGTATCCAGAATGGACGTTCCATCAAGGATATACGCAAGGAAATCGGAGATGAGTACTCGGATATATTCTCCCTGTTTGACGGATTTGAAACGACGCTGAAGAGCAATGTGGGCAAGTTCCGTTCCACCTCTCAGAACCTGGGCCGTATTACCGGAGAACTTCAGGAAGGGGTCATGCGTATTCGCATGGTGCCCATAAGCCAGATCTTCAGCCGTTTTCCCCGGCTGGTTCGGGATCTGTCCAAGTCCCTTAACAAGAAGATCAACCTGGTTATCGAAGGGGAAGAGACCGAACTGGACAAGTCGGTCATTGAGGATCTGCTGGATCCCATCATGCACTCGGTGCGGAACTCCATAGATCACGGGATCGAAGGCCCGGAAGAACGGAAGGCCGCGGGTAAGCCCGAAGAAGGGATGGTCCTCCTCAAGGCCGCCAACGAAGGTAACATGATCATCATCGAGATCGCCGATGACGGTAAGGGTATCGATGTGGATGCGGTCAAGACTAAGGCGGTGGAGCGGGGTATTCTTAATCCCAACAAGGTCCTCTCCGATGTGGAAGCCTTCAATCTTATCTTTGAGCCGGGATTCTCCACCGCAAAGACCATCACCAATATTTCGGGCCGCGGAGTCGGCCTGGATGTGGTGCGGCGGTCCATAGAAAAACTCAACGGAACCGTTACGGTTAATTCGGAGCGGGGCAAGGGAACCAAATTCACCATTAAGCTGCCCCTTACCCTGGCCATTATCCAGGGCCTTCTGGTCAGGGTCGGTACGGAGATCTACTCCATTCCCATCACCTCGGTTATCGAGAGCCTCAGGATCAAGCCCGAGGATATACAGCTTATCGATAACTACGAGGTCTTCAATATCCGCAGCGATGTTATCTCCCTGCTCAGGCTTAACCGGCTCTTCGGCATTAAGACCGAAGAACAGCAGGACTATCATTTTATCGTTATCGTAGGTACCGCCGAAAAGAAGATGGGTTTCATGGTGGACAGCCTTATCGGCGAGGAAGATGTGGTCATTAAACCCCTGCGGGATCAGTTTACCAACTCTCCGGGCATTGCCGGAGCTTCGATCCTGGGGGATGGCTCTGTTTCCCTCATCATAGATGTTAACCAGCTTCTGGAACTGGGGCTCCGCAAGGAAATGGAACAGCGCCGCTACCGCGAAGCGTCATTACGGTAACAGGGGAAGGCCATGGCAGTAATAAAAGATTTAGTCCAGGTAAACGCCGAATTGCAGGAGCAAAAGGAGCGGGTCGAGAATGTTGATTTTAAGATGATCACTTTTTCCCTGGCGGGGAAGGACTACGGTGTTGATATTATGAACGTCAAGGAGATTGCCAAGGCTGATAAGTTTACCTATATGCCCAATGCAGCTTCTTTTGTCCGGGGGGTGTATAATCTCCGGGGCGATATTATCCCCATTGTGGATCTCCGTACCTTCTTTCATCTTCCTGCGGAAAGAAAACACGATGGATTGGAAAATATGCTCATCCTCAGAATCGAAGACCGGGTGTATGGTACTATCGTTGATAAAATCGATAAGGTGGTGGGAATTAGTTCCGATGCCATTCAGCCTCCCCATCCTATCTTTGGGGACATCAACATCAAGTTTATCAGCGGTGTCGTTGAAAAACAGGGAGCCCTCTATATCATTCTGGATGTGGTGCGGATCTTCAGCCAAAGCGAGGAGGACAAGCAGAAGCCCCGGGCCCTGCCGGAAAACGACGCCTACTATATATCGCAGGCGGAATCTCCGGATCAGAAGCAGCGAATCGCCGATTCCGCCCTGGACTTTATCAAGGACAGCCTTTTTGCCCTGAAACGCTTTTCCACAAGCCCCTTAAACGAGGCCTGGCTGAAGAAGCGTTTCGAAAACTGGAGCGCCACCAGGGACGGGACGGATCTGCAGCTTAAAAACGGGAACGATGCCGATAACTACCTCTCCGCCTTCTATTCCCCCTGTACGGGAACCTTCTGGGACGACGATTACGCCCAGGCGGTCAAAGCCGTCCTGCACTCTGTACCGTCGAACAATATCCAGGTCTGGAACCTGGGCTGCGGCAAGGGCTATGAAACCTTTTCATTTGCCTGTATACTAAAGTCCCGGTATCCCGGCGCTCATATAAAGATATGGGCCAACGATAACGATATTATGGCCCTGTCCACGGCGCCGAATATGGTTTTCGATTTGGAGGAGGTTCCCGAGTACTGCCGGTCTTTCATGGTGAGGGGGAAAAATGGGTATGCCTTCGGCCAGGATATCAAGGATTCGATTGTTTTTGAATACCATGATATACTAAACGAGAATTCCCTTCCGGAACTGGATATTATTCTGGCGCGGGATATACTGTCCTTTGTACAGCATGCGGATCAGGAAAGGCTTATTGCCGGATTTGAGGACAAGCTGAAAAGTCATGGTATAGTGATTCTGGGAAGGAACGAGAGATTATCCGGAGGCAGATGGCGGTCCGCCGCAAGCGATCCGGTTTCTGTATTTACGAAATAACGTGATGAGTGTCTGGTTCGGACAGCATTAGTGTCAAATTAAAGAAAGGAGCTTATATGAGAGTTGAATATATCAACCCTTTTGTTGAATCCGCTTTTAACGTACTTAAGGAAGTTCTCAATTCCGATGTCAAACGGGGGGATCTCTACCTGAAATCCGCATCCATGTCGATCATGGGGGTAGCGGCCCTGGTGGGTCTGGCGGGAGATGTGGAAGGCCGGGTCCTGTTTGACATGACCAAGGAAACGGCCCTGGCAGTTGCGGGGGCCATGAACAGTGAGACCTTCACCGTTCTGGACGAACTGGCCAAGGCCACTATCCAGGAACTTGCCAACATGATTACCGCCCAGGCGGTAACCAAACTCCACGATCTGGGCTTTAAGTTTGATCTGACCCCGCCGGCCCTTTTTACCGGTGAAAACATGGAAGTATCCAACAATCTTAAAGTGGAAGCCCTCATTGTTCCCATGGAGTTGGGTCCCATTGGTAAAATCGAAGTTAACGTTGCCATCAGGGAACGGGTTTAGCTTCCTTCTCCCGCAAAGACAGCCCCGCTTGCCGCGTTGACAAGGAGGGGCTTTTTTGCTATCGTAACCCCGAGGGCGGTTAGCTCAGTTGGTTAGAGCACCAGTATGACACGCTGGGGGTCACAAGTTCGACTCTTGTACCGCCCATAACTAATTCCTTACTACATAAGGAATTAGCAAAACCGGGACCTAAAAAGAGCACAAAAGGTCATAGATTTTCTTCTTAATATGCGAAAAAGGGTTTATTTTTAAGGGGCTTTTGCTCTTTTTATCCGTGTTTTTCCTACCCCCAAAGAACCACTATCTTTCCCCGTAATGCCGTTAAAACCTTTTCTAAGGGCATTGGAGGGTATGTCTATGGCATATCTCACCAAAGAGAGGATGTAATCCTCAAATTATCCCCGTATGGCGTTAAATCCGTAACGTCAATTAACCGCCTTATTAGGGAACAGGGACTTCCCGCAAAATACCTTACGCCCCGCAAAGTCTTTTTTGAAGAAGCGGAAATTGACGTATGGTTATCAAGGCGCAATGAAAATGTGGTTAAGACAAACACTGCCCGTATGAAGATTTTAAGGGCGCAACGAAAGGCACGGAAAGACATTAGGGGGGAAGCGCAAAAGGCGGGTATCCCTTTATCCGTCGAAAAGACCCCTTTCAAAAAGGCGGAGGCATAAAATGAAAAAGTAGTCTTATATCATTTTAGCGGTCTTAATTGCTGTTTTGGCGGGGAGCTGTCAACAATCAACTTCCCCCTCCGCTGTTGACCCCCTTATTGAAGAACCCACGGAACCGCCCGTATTGCTTTTTACTTTACAAGGGGGAGGGGATAATGTAAGGTTTTTATTTTATTCGGATAACACCTACCGTTTTTTTGCGCATTGGGTCAAAGAAGGGTATGTTTTTCGCAATGAGGGGATTTACATTTTGGATCCTAGGGCCTATTCACACTAAGAAAATATGATATACTCGGCCTATGAAAATAACGCGGGAACAACGAGAGAAAATCATGCGCTTCTTCCCGAAACAGCGGGGAAATGTAAAAGTCGATAACCGTATCTTTCTCGATGCCGTCATCTAGGTCTGTGAAAATGGCTGTAAATGGCGGGCCCTTCCCCCCTCTTTCGGCCCTTGGCATACTATCTATGTCAGAATCAACCGCTGGGCCAAGAACAGTGTCCTGGAAC
>JAISMC010000083.1 GCA_031276965.1 Treponema sp. | reverse complement strand
GCCTTGGCCCCGCAGATTGTCCGGGCCGGGCGCCGTTTCGGGCTGTTTTAGGGCATTTTTTTTGATTTTTTTACGAATTTATGAATTTTATATTGTTTTTTTCTCTCTGAACCGATAATATATTAATATGTAAGCTAAAAATTTTATAAAGGAGAGACCGTGTTATGGTCGATGATAGCCGGCATGATACTGCTTCACCTCTTGTTGATCTAAAAATATCCGCTCTCCCCCCAGGCGTGACGATTAATTCTTTAGCTAGTAAGCAATTAGTATTATATCTCTTTCCTGCATCCCTGCCGGTTCCGAAATCCCGGTGCGGCTGAGGATTTCCCCGGATACTAAGGGAAAAACACGGTTAGTATGAAGGTTATGAATACTAATATAAAAAAATCCCCTGCCGCTTCCAAACAGGGTGTTTTGGCGATTCTGCGGGCGGCAGGGCTGCTGTTGTTAGCCGCCTGTGCGGTGCCGGTGGGGGATGAGTGGACGGCCCCGGCTAATAGTAACAGTTTATTTGTCCCCGAATATAATTTGCAGATGTATGTTCCTGTTCCCATAGCGGGGGAACAGCCGGTAAAAGCCGTTACGAACCGGGCGGATATGGATATTGCGGTGGTCTGGCGGGATACGGACGGGAACGATGTCACGGAAAGCCTCCCCCTCTTTGAGCTGGGCGCGGTGTATCAGGCGGATATAACGCTGACGGTGAAAAACGATTATATCTTTGACCCTGAGATCTCCTTTGGTTACAGTGTGGATGCAGTGGAAAGCCAAACCAGCGAGGATAACGCCCACTATACAGACCGGGTTGTTCATGTGGGGTATAAGGCCGCCCCGGGCCCCCGGACGGTGGACCAAACCGATCTGACGGGCTATATAGCTAAACCGGACACCGGCTGGGTTCCGGTGCTTTCATTTGCGGGACCGCAGTACACCGGGGTTGTCCAGTGGACGGTGGTGTCGGATTCGGAGGGGGAACAGCCCAAGACGGGGTTTCAGGCGGCGGTGATTCTGGACCCCCTGCCGGGTTATACCTTTAACGGTATTGCGGCCAATGCCTTTTCCCATGCCGGCGCGGATGCCGCAGAGATTCGTAACGATGCAAACAGCGGCGTTGTGACGATCAACTTTTGGATAATCAACCCGCTGCGTATTGAAAGCTTCAATCTTCAGGACTATGTTCCTGTTCCCATGGCGGGGGAAAAGCCGGTAAAAAACGTTACGAGCCGGGCGGATATGGAGATTGAAGTACAATGGCAGGATATAGACGGAAACGATATATCCGGCGGGCTCGAGGCCTACGAAAGGGAGGTGCAGTACCGGGCGGCGATAACCCTGACGGCGAAAACCGGCTACGCCTTTGAGGGGGATCCCCAGTATCCGCCGGACGCGGTAAGCAGTCAGAGCGTGCGGGAGAAAACCGAAGGCCTGCGGATTGTGGATGTGGTCTACAAGTCCGCTCTGGAGCCGATCCTGGTTCCGGCAGAGAGCCGGGATCTGACTTTTTATATACCCCGGCCGGTGAGCGACGGGGTTCCGGCGCCGGACTTTTCCTCCCCCTGTTATAACGGATCGGTAGCGTGGATGAAGGACGGGGCGGGTCACAGGGGCTCCTTTGAAGCAAACACGGTGTATACGGCGGTGGTGACCCTGAAACTCGCGGCAGGCTATACCCTTAAAGGGCTGGATGAGAACGCTTTTACCCATGCCGGGGCCGCCGCTGTTAAATACGACGAAAGTTCCGAAACGGTAACGATTACCTTCCCGAAGACCGTGCGCATGATACCCTCCTCTGTGGACCTGACCTTGTATCTTGCGGTCCCGGCGGTGGGGGGGACGCCTCCACAGAAATTGTCGGTTCCGACGGAATCGTCCTTTACCGGCGCGGTAAGCTGGACGGACTCCGGGGATCCTGCATGGGACTACAAAACCGGGAAATTTAAGCTGGGCCGCTCCTATCAGGCGGAGGTAACCCTGAGCCCCGCTGTTGGCTATACCCTTGAGGATCTGGAGGAAGTTCTCCATAACGGCGATACATCCGGCGGCCCCCGGCCTGTTGTTTACAATGGAACGACGGCAACGGCAACTTTTACTTTTGAGATACCCCAGGGCATGCTGTCCGGCAGCATCGACCTGACACCGTATCTTACGGTCCCGGTGATGGGGGCGGAGCCTCTGCAGAGATTGCTGGTTCCGGCGGGATCCTCCTTTACCGGCACGGTAAGCTGGACGGACTCCGGCGGTGAGCCCGTAACCGGGAAGTTTCAGCCGGGGGCGTATACGGCGGCGGTGACCCTAAGCCCCGCTGAGGGCTATACCCTTGAGGATTTGAAGGAAGTTCAGCATGACGGCGCCAAAGCCATCGGGTTTCTTGTGTACCACAGGGATGATTTGGGGGAGGTTGCTACGGTTACGGTAGAAATTACCTTTGAGATAGCCCATGCCGGGATACCCGTCCCGGTGAACCTGACTGCGTATCTTGATGCCCCGGAGGCGGGGAAGATTCCGCAGAGGGAGTTGAAAACTCCGGCGAGATCGCCCTTTACCGGTAAGATAAACTGGACCCCCCGTCACGACAACTTTGTAGCGGGCGAAAACTATAGGGCGGAGGTAATCCTGACCGCCAACGCTGCGGAGGGCTATACCCTCCAGGGGCTGGAGCAGGGCGATTTTTACCATAATGCCACCGGGGAGGTTACTTACAACCCAAGTTCCAATACGGTAAATATTGTCTTTGGGGAGGTCCCCAAGGACGTGATAAGCGGCGTTGTAGACCTGGGCCTGTATCTTCCGGTCCCGGCAATAGGGGTGGCGCCGAGGAAAACCCTGTCGGTTCCGGAGGGATCCTCCTTTACCGGCACGGTAAGCTGGAAGGATGCCGGAAATAATGCATGGATAGACACCATGCCGTTTTTGATGGAGGGGGCATATACGGCAACCATTGAGTTGACCCCCAGACCGTCTTATAAATTTGCCGAAGATATTGCCTTTAGCCATTCGGGCATCGCCGGCGAGGTTGTGTTCGGGAGCGGCGCTCCGGTAAGGGTTACCATCCCCTTTGAGCCCTTCATGCCCAGGATAAGCGCAACGACATTCGGATCGGATCAAAACGCGGACGGCAGCGTTATGAAGGCGCGGGACACGTACCAGGACACCTACGGCCTGTTCATAACCCTTCCCGGCGGCAACGCCCCGGAATCTATTGGCGGGCCGGCCGGCAATGCCAGCCTGAGCGCGGGCGCAAGGTTCTCCCGCCTGGTCATCGATGGCGATAACAGCGCCACCCCCGCAACGGAAATAAGATATGTAAAGCTTGCCGCCAATCGCCCCTTCATCGAGGTAAGGGCTGGAATGACGGTAACCCTGAAGAATTTCCATATTGCGGGCAAAGACGGCAATGAATACCCCGTAATCCGGGTGATGGAGGGAGGGACGCTGAACCTGGAAAATGTCGTTATTACCGGCAATGCAAATGATTCTAACCGCTATCCCGCGGGGGGGATGCTTATAG
>JAISMC010000049.1 GCA_031276965.1 Treponema sp. | reverse complement strand
ACCTTGGAAATCCTCCCGGTCAGGGAGGAGGAGATCAGGCCCCCGCGGCCTGATTTCGGCTGGATTTTATTACTGGGCAACCGCTCCTTTTCGGCTGGAATAATTATTAGGCAATGCGCTGCCTTGATTTTACTGCCCGCCCGGTGTATTATAATAGGAAACCGGTAAAACCTCTAAACCCAGGGTTTTAGAAGTTTCCGGCAGAAAGGGCATCCGGGGGTGCACCGGTTTCGACTGGTACGGTTCGGGATGCGGGCTGCAGGTGGAGAAGACGAAAGTCTGCGCCGATCTCCTGATTCGGCAACAATTTAACTGCCGACAACGACAGTTACGCTCTCGCTGCGTAAGCAGCGGAACGCGGAAACCAATCCCGCCGCCTTGAGGGGTTGTATTTCCGTCGCAATCAAGGCTGGTCAAGCCCCGTTTCCGGACGAGGTGCGACGAGATTTTTCCGGAATACGGATGGGCCGTATGCCGCGCAGCCAAGCCCGTCCCGACAATATAAGGCGCGGCTAAACCTGTAGAGGCTCGTATTTCGCGTATTAGGACGCGGGTTCAATTCCCGCCACCTCCAGATTTATCGTAAAATGCATCGATCCAAAGGACCGGGACAAAACAGCTTTTGAACGGTCCGTCCATGTACAAGAGTCAACCACTATGAAAGAACCGGCGTGGGAACAGGCAAGGGCCGCTTTTACAATTGAAGCCGGCGCCCTGATGGAGATGGCGGAGACGGTGGACAAAGCCGCCTTTAGCCGGGCGGTGGAGCTTTTAGCCCTGGCGCCCCGGATAGCCGCCAGCGGATGCGGTCATTCGGGCATTGCCTGTATGCACTTTGCCCATCTGATGTGCTGCATTGAGCGTCCGGCCCGGTTTATACCGCCCTCGGAGGCCCTCCACGGCGGGCTGGGCTTTATACAGCGGGGGGACGTGATGCTGCTGGCGTCCCGGGGCGGCAGGACCGCAGAGCTGCTTCCCATCCCGGCCATTTGCAAAAAGAAGGGGGCCGCCGTTATTGCGGTAACGGAAAACCTCTCCTCCCCCATGGCCCTGGAGGCGGATCTTACCCTTAAAATAACCGTGCCCCGGGAGGCGGACCCCGGTAATACCCAGGGAACCACCAGTTTTACCGTATTGAGCGTCCTCTTTGACGCCCTCCAGACCGCCCTGATTGTCAAAACGGCCTACCGGGACGAACAGTTTGCCCTTATCCATCCGGGGGGCGCCGTGGGGGAGCGGCTTAACCGGCCCAAGCCATGACCGGGCCTGGCATTATCAGCGTATCCCGGCGCTGCGATATTCCCCGTTTTTATTTTGACTGGTTCATGGAACGGCTGGATGCAGGATTTGTGGACGTTCCCAATCCCTTTAATTCCCGCCAAGTCCGGCATGTTTCCCTGGCGCCGGAGGATGCGGGGGTTCTGGTCTTCTGGACCAGGGATCCCCGGCCCATCCTGGCCCGCGGCAAAGAGCTGGAACGGCGGGGTTATGCCTACTATGTGATGACTACCCTGACCGCCTATCCGGCGCTGCTGGAACCGGACGTACCTCCGCCGGAAACGGTAAGCGCCGCCCTTCGGGATCTGTCGGAACAAACCGGCCCCGGCAGGGTCATCTGGCGCTATGACCCTATTCTCCTGTCCACCATAACTGGCGAAGACTTTCACCTTCGTAATTTCGCCGCCCTGGCCGCTTCCCTGGAAGGAGCGGTGAGCCGGGTCATTATCAGCCTTTATGACGAATACGGCGGCGCTAAACGGCGCATGGCCGCATTGGAGGCCGGCGGCGGTTCTCCACAGGAGCCGGAACCGCTCTTCCGGATGCTGCCTATGTATACGCCGGAGGGACGGGCCCTTTCCGGGGTACGGGAGCTTTTAGCCGCCCTGGCCCGGATCGCCGCCCGCAGGGGAATGACCATGCAGGCCTGCGCCGAGGGAGAAGATTTTTCTTCTCTGGGTATCGCCGGCGGAGCCTGCATAGACGGGGAGCTTATCCGCCGTCTTTGGAATATCGAAAGCGCCGGAAGGGACCGGAACCAGCGCCCCCGCTGCCGCTGCGTCTCCAGCGTGGATATAGGCTGGTACGGAGCGGGTCCTGCGCAGGAAAAGGCCGCCGGTTCCGCGGGGCGCAGTTCCTGCCCCGCCGGCTGCGTGTACTGCTATGCAAGGCGCTGACGGAACCAAAGGCATATCCCGGACAAACCCAAATCTATGGAGTATAAGCCCGCTGGCGCCGCGCTTCGTAACACAAAATCCCCGCGGCTACAGATACATTAAGGGAATCGATCCGGCCCTTGGAGGGAATGCCCGCCAGGGCGTCGCAGCTTTCCCGGAGGAGCCGGGAAAGGCCGTTTCCCTCGCCTCCCAGAATGAGGGCAACCCGGCCGCGCAGATCTTTTTTATACACCGGCTCCCCCGCCATATCGGCGCCGTAGATCCAGAATCCCGCTTCTTTTAGAGCCTCCGCCGCCCGGACCAGGTTGGCGGTCTCCGCCACGGGAACCCACGAGACGGCCCCGGCGGAGGTTTTGGAAATCACCTCCGCATATTTGGCGATCCGCCGGCGCCGGGTAATTACCAAATCCACGCCGAACTGATCGCAGGAACGGAGAATGGCGCCGTAGTTATGGGGGTCCGTAATTTCATCCAGAATAAGCGCCAGGGCCTCTTTCCGGTTCCCAAGACCGGCGATAAAGGACTCCAGGCTGACGCCGCCGCCCGATTCCGGCTCTTCTACGGCAAGGGCGATTCCCCTGTGGCCCGGCGCAAGGCGGTCAAGCTCGAAGGTACCCACCCGGTCTATCCGGACCTTGTATTCCGAAGCCAGGGCGGCCAGCTCCCGGGCCCGGGGACCGGCCCTGGCAGTCAGCAGGGGCCCGGCGGTTTTGCCCGGTCCGGCGGATTTTATTTTTTCTTCAATAGCGTGAAAGCCCGTCAGATATATCATGTTAATTCGTAGGTTTCGCCGTAACGGACAATCTCTACGGCATAACCCTTGCCGGTAAGGTACTGGCTGAACGCCGCCTGGGCTTTCTTCTCCCCGTGCACCAGGAATACCTTCTTCAGCGACGGACTTTTCAGGGAATCGAGCCATTCGGCGGCTTCAAAATAATCCGCATGGGCGCTGAAGGCGTTGATCTCCTCCACCCCGGCCCGCCGTTTGAACCATTGGCCGTGGATCTTCACCTCGGCCTCCCTGTTGCGGATGCGCCGGCCCAGGGTATTCTCCGCCATATAGCCCACGGTGAGGATGGTGGTGTTCGGGTCCCCGATGCTGTTAATCAGGTGGTGCTGAATCCGGCCTGCCTCGCACATGCCGTCGGCGGAGATGATGATCAGGGGACCGGGATGATCATTCAGCGCCTTGGACTCCCCTACGCTGGTGGTAAAGTGGAGGCTGTTGAAACCGAAGGGGTTTTTGTGATGCCTGATAAAGGCGTCGTGAATTGCTTCATCGTAACATTCAGGATGGACCTGAAAGATGGTGGTGGCATTAACAGCCATAGGCGAATCCACATAGATGGGTATCTCCGGGATAGCGCCTTCGTCCACCAGCATGTGGAAATAGTAAACCAGTTCCTGGGTCCGCTCGATGGCAAACGAAGGAATCAAAATCCTCCCCTTGTTCTTTACCGTCCGCCTGGCAATCTCCGCCAGCCGTTCCAGGGCGTTATCGGCGGTATCGTGCCGGCGGTCTCCGTAGGTGCTCTCCAGTACGACATAGTCCGGCCCGGGGACCAGGCTGGGGTCCCGGATGATGGGCTTTCCCTTGCGGCCCAGATCCCCCGAGCAGAGAACGGTAAGCTCCCCCCCGTCTTTTTTAAGGGTGAAAAGGGCCATGGCGGAGCCCAGGATATGCCCGGCATCGTAAAATTCCAGCCGTACCCCGTCCCCCAGAAAGAGGGGCCGGTTATAGGAGAGGCCCACAATCTGACCCGTGGCCTGAATGGCGTCCTTTTCGCCGTAAAGGGGTTCCCAATCGAACTTTTCTCCCTTTTTACGGGCCTGCTGGCGGAGGTACGCCGCATCCCGGGCCTGGATATGGGCGGAATCCATCATAATAAGGCTGGAAATATCCCTGGTGGCCGGGGTAGCGTAGATATTCCCCGTATAGCCCTGTTTGGTTAAAACGGGCAAAAGACCACAGTGGTCGTAATGCCCGTGGGTAACAATGACCCCCTCGACACGGTCAACGGCGATGCCTAAATTACGGTTCTTCCGGTCCGCTTCGGTCCGGCTGCCCTGGAAAGCGCCGCAGTCGATAAGGTAACTTTTGCCGTCCACCTCAAGCACATGCTTGGAACCGGTTACCTCCCCGGCGGCGCCAAGGGAATAGAAGTTGATATCCATACCGGCAGGATACCCCATTTACGCCTCGCGGGGGAAGCCGCTACGGACGGAAAAAGAGGGATAACCGCGAAGAGGAGAAACCGCGAACAAACCGAAGAGGAGAAACCACGTCGGACCTGCGGTCCGCCCACACGAAAAACACGAACTTGTTGTTTGATTTCGATTTGTTAGGCCTTGTAATTTATTTTGTGTAAACGGTAGATCATAGGGGAACCCTGTCTTCCCCGTAAATGACGGCGAATTGATTGAGGGCAGTCCCCCAATCCCGTATGGGCATGGTCCATTTCCCGGATATGTTTTTCAAGCCCATGAATAT
>JAISMC010000007.1 GCA_031276965.1 Treponema sp. | reverse complement strand
TCCCCGCGTAAGCTGCAACGGCGATATAATCCATCACCGGCCGGTTCCCCCGTTCTTCCCGTCCCCTCCCGCCCCGGTCCATCACCGGGCCGCCGGTACAACTCCCCGGACAGAGGGACATCTCAATAAAACACCGCTTGAGTCCTCCTCGGGCAATATCCTCAATGGCGGCGATACAGTTATCGATACCGTCCACATAAAAATAGGTATAATCCTTGTTGGCTTTTTCCATGGTTTTGAGGATGCCCCCGGAAACCGGAAAAAACCGGGCCAGCCCCAGATCGCTTTTTTCTTCCGGCATTTCCTCTGTTTCCACAATTTGAATGGTGCGGCTTGCCAGCCACTGTGAAAGTTCCGCAAAGGTAAGGACGCAGTCGGTAAAGCCGGGATACCGTTCCGCCTCATATTTTTTTGATATGCAGGGGCCGATAAACACGGTTTTGGCTTCCGGGTAACGGCGTTTTATATCCATACCATGGGCCAGCATGGGAGAAACCACCGGGGCCAGGTACGGCAGGACCTCGGGGTAATATTTCAGGATAAGCTGGTTAATACTGTGGCAGCAGGAGCTGATGATCAGATCCTGAGCAGCAGTGTTTACCATTTGGTCGTAGCGGCGTTTCACCATGGTGGCTCCAATGGCGGTTTCCTCAACCCCGGCAAAGCCCAGCTTTTTTAATGCCCCGGCCATGGCGGCCAAGGAAAATCCCCCGCCGGTTTTTTCATTGACGTAATTCGCGGTGAAAGACGGGGCAAGGCTGGCATAAACTAAAGCGCCGCTATTAATGAGGTTTTCCGCCGTCTTTACATCGTTCCTGATTTCCTTGGCCTTCTGGGGGCAGACCACAAAACAGTTGCCGCACAAAATACATTCGCCGGGAATAATCTCCGCGTGGCCATGCTCAAAGCTGATGGATTTTACCGGGCAATGACGGATACACTTGTAACAATTTTTACAGTTTACCGTTTTAAGATTAAGATAATCGTCCATGATTAACCCGTTAGGTTTCGCACGGAACTTTGCTTAAAACATGCTCCTCAAAAAAGGACTTGGTATCCTCTGGTTTTACGGAATGATATGCACCGTCCACCGTAACCGAAACGCCGGTAACACAGCGTCCCATGCAAAATGCGCCGTTCAATTCAACCTGGTCTTTACAACCGGCCCCGGCGATCAGGGACTGCAGTTGTTCCACTATCTGCCGCGAACCTTTCAGGTGGCAGGAGCTGCCGATACAAACCGTTACTTTCATATTTCCTCCATTATTATTCTAGGGACCCTCTAAAAACTTCAGTTTTTAGAGGTTTTCTTACCCTGTGGAGAAAATCGCCTTATTGTAATTGTTTATATTACAAAGAATTAGCGATTTTCTCCGAGGCACCTCTGGAAACCCAACCGGGGTTTTTAGAGGTGCCCAACAGCTATCTTTGAGTTTTTGCCACCGTGCAGATTCGCTCCGCCATCTTTTCCAGGGAGACCTGCTCCATCACATGACCCAGCTCATAGGCTACCCGGGGCATGCCGTACACCACCGCACTGGCCTCATCCTGACCCAGAGTTATTCCCCCTTCCTTGCAAATGGTCCCCAACTGCTGGGCGCCGTCCCGGCCCATGCCGGTCATAATGACCCCCAAAGCCCGGTTCTGGTAAGCCAGGGCCACCGAAGCGAAGAGCACATCCACCGAAGGCCGGTGTCCGTTTACCGGAGGAGAGTCGGAAAGATGGACAATAGCCCCTATCCCCTTTTTTTCGACCTCCATGTGCTTGTTCCCCGGAGCGATAAGCACCCTGCCCGGCTGTACCACATCCCCCTCTTCCGCTTCCTTTACATCGAGGGGACAGAGGCGGTCCAGGCTCCGGGCAAACTCCATGGTAAAACCCGCGGGCATGTGCTGAACCACCAAAATGGGCTGCTTTAGATCTGCATCCAGCTTGGCAAATACCACCCGCAGGGCATCGGGACCGCCGGTGGATATGCCGATGGCGATAACCTCAACATTGCCGGGTTTTCTGAGGGGAGCCAGCGGTTTGACGGGCGCAGCGGGAGTAACGGGAAATATCTTACGGATATCCGTAACTACCGCTCCGGAAACTTCCGTCTTTTGGGGATATTCCCCGGAGGCCAGCACCTTTTTTCCCTGGAGCCGCCGGTACTGGCCGCCGTACCCCAGGAGCATCCCCACCAGCGTATCTTTTACGGTATGGATGTCTTCGGAGACCGAACCTGATGGTTTCTGAATAAAATCGCTGGCCCCCAGGGAAAGGGCCTCCATGGTTATCTCCGCGCCCCGCCGGGCAATGGAAGAGAGGATAACCACCGGTATCTTGATACCCTGCTTTTTCCGCTCCTTGAGGAATTCAATGCCGTTCATCTCGGGCATTTCCAGATCCAGCACTATCACATCCGGATTGACCCGGGGAATCTTTTGCAGGGCGAAAATGCCGTTCATCGCCTTTTCGGCAACCATCAGCCCTGGGGTAGACTCAATCATTTTTGCAATAAGATTACGCATAAGCGCTGAATCATCAACTATCAGTACCGAAATCTCATCGGCCATGCATTAGCTCCTTTGACCGGGTTTACCCCCGCCGGTTCGGAAAACTGCTTCTGTTTTTTCCTGCTATACAAACTTTCTATATAAAGTTGCCCATTGGGTCTTTACAAACTCAAACTTGGTATCCATTCCAAAGAGCGACTCTGAATGGCCGATAAACAGGAAAGATTTGGACGCCATGGAATCCCAGAAACGGTTTATAACCGCAGTCTGAGCAGCTTCATCAAAATAGATGATCACATTACGGCAAAAAACAATATCCAGTCCCCTAAGCCCGGAATCATTTTTTAAATTATGATAGTCAAAACGAATCTTCGACATGAGGCTGCTGCGAACCTTGTAACCTCCCTCTACCTTATCAAAGTACTTCTTCAAATAGGCCTCGGGGATTCCCGTAATGCGGCTGTCGGCGTAGAAACCCTCCTTCCCCGTCATAAGACATTTAAGGCTGATGTCGCTGGCCACCACCTCGAATTTCCAGGGAACGGGCAGGATCTCGCTTAAAAGCATGGCAATGGTGTAGGGCTCCTCACCGGTGGAACAGCCGGCGCTCCACACCTTTAAGGTATAATTACCGGAATTTTTCTTTAACTTGAGGAGTTCAGGCACTACAAAATGCTCAAGAGCGTCAAAATGGGCCTGATTGCGGAAAAAACGGGTCAAATTGGTGGTAATGGAATCAAGGAAGCTTTTCAGCTCCTCCTTATCCTTGGAAATAGTATCAAAATATACTTTTACGGAGAGGAGATTCTTTTCCCGCAGCCTTTCTTTTAAACGGCTTTCCAGAATTGACCGGTTGGTGGTGGTAAAATGGATACCGCTTTCATTGTAGATAAGGTTGCGATATACGTCAAAATCGGCATCGCTGAAAAAAACATTATCAGCCATATCTTCTATACTAAGGAGTGGACAAGTTACTGTCAACTCTGGATAATGTTTTCACATGAATAAGTATATTTTTATCACCGGAGGCGTTTGTTCAAGCCTGGGAAAGGGGGTTGCGGCTTCCTCCCTGGGCGCCTTGCTGGAGGGGCGGGGTTTTAATGTCCGGATGGTAAAATGCGACCCTTATATCAATGTAGATGCGGGGACCATGAGTCCCTATCAGCATGGGGAGGTTTATGTAACCGACGATGGGGCGGAAACGGACCTGGATTTGGGAAATTACGCCCGTTTTACCTCGGGACACCTCAGCCGGGTCAATTCTATAACCACCGGCCAGGTTTACGACTCGGTAATCCGCAAGGAACGGGAGGGCCGTTACCTGGGCCGCTGCGTGCAGGTAATTCCCCATATCACCGATGAGATAAAGGCCCGTATCCTGGCTGCGGCCCGGGAAGACGCCGATACCGACGTGGTTATTATAGAAATCGGGGGTACGGTGGGGGACATTGAATCCATTCCCTTCCTGGAGGCCGCCCGGCAGCTTATTCATGAATCGGGCAAAATCAACGCCTTATCGGTACATTTGACCCTGATCCCCGAGGTGTCCGGCGGAGAGCTAAAAACCAAGCCTACCCAGCATTCTGTTAAGGCTATGCAGGAACAGGGGATTCAGCCGGATGTGCTTATCTGCCGGGCTCCGGTGATGCTGGACGAAACGACCCGCCGGAAGATCGCCCTCTTTACCAACATGGAAAGCGGCGCCGTCTTTACTTCCTACAATGTGGATACCACCATTTACGAAATTCCTCTGGTGTTTTTTGACCAAAAGCTGGATCAGGTGGTGCTGAAAAAGCTGGGTGTGGAGAGCAGGCACGCCAATCTTAAGCCCTGGTATTCCATGATGGAGTCTTTTCAATCCCGGAAGGGCAAGGTCCGCATCGGTATTGTGGGTAAGTATATGGATCTCCACGACTCCTATAAGTCGGTCTACGAGGCTCTGTTCCACGCGGGTTTGGCCTGCGCCGTCGAGGTAGATCTGGTCAAGATTGACTCCAGCCGGCTTGAAGAGACGGATCATATCGATGCTGTTCTGAAGCGCGGAACCGCGGAAGTTTCCGGCGTAGACGGCATTCTGGTGCCCGGCGGCTTCGGTCAGCGGGGTATTAACGGCATGGTCAAGGCCGCCGCCTGGGCCCGGACAAACAAGATACCCTACTTCGGGATATGTCTGGGCATGCAGATTATGGTTATCGACTGGAGCCGGAATGTCCTGGGCTGGGAGGATGCAGATTCCACCGAATTCAACCAGGATACTAAACATCCCGTAATAAGCCTTTTGGAAACACAGGTTAATGTAAAAGACTATGGCGGAACCATGCGGCTGGGTGGGAGCGAGTCTGTGCTGGAGCCGGAAACCCGCGTCTTTTCCGCCTACGGAGACAAAGTCATCTCCGAGCGCCACCGGCACCGTTATGAATTTTCCAATAAATACCGCGGGGAAATGACCGAATCGGGGCTTCGTCTGACCGCTTTTACCCCGGACGGCAGCCTGGTGGAATGTGTGGAATGGCCGGATCATCCCTGGGGGCTCGGGGTACAATTTCATCCCGAATTTAAATCAAAACCAACCGCGGCGGCTCCCCTCTTTAGAGACTTTATCGCCGCAGTCCGGGACAAAAAGCAGCCTGCGGATTAGGCGGACCTGTAAGGTTATGAAAAAGAACCTTGACGAAAAGGAAAATACCCCCAAACAGAGGACTTTTGCCGGAATTTTCATATTGAGCGTTTTTTTCTTCGCAAGCGCCTGCTCCTTTGATTATGGGGATCTTCCGCCGGGAAACATACAGCCCGATATTACCATGCGGGACGTGGAGTATACCCGTGTCCGGGAGGGAAATCCCCAGATACACTTTAAGGCTGAACTGGCGGAGCGGTATGAACAGCGCCAAACCATGAAATTGAGCGGTTTCTCTTTTGAACAGTACAACCGCGGGGGCGGGATAAACGCCGCCGGCAGCGGCGGGTCCGCTTCGGTGGACCTTAATTCGGGTGATATCCAATTGGAAGGGGGAATAAGCATTTCCATAGAGTCCGAAGATATCACCATCGAAACCCCTTCTCTCTCCTGGCGGGATAAGGAGCGGATCCTTTTGGGCAGTGAAAAAAACGCCGTTCAGGTAATCCGTTCCGACGGTACCAGCTTTTCGGGAAGCGGTTTTTCCGCGGACGCCCGCAGCCGGACCTGGAGCTTTTCCCTGCCCGTAGAGGGAATCTATATCCACGAAGACACCGGAGACGAAGCGGGAACCGGTCCGGAGGAAGCAGAATCCGGTCCGGCAGGCCCGGCGTTTCAGGCGGCGGACAATCCGGCCTCTACAGAGGCTGATCTATGAGGATTTCGTCCGGTTTCTTCCTGACGGGGCTCTGGCTTTTGGCCTGTTCCGCCGCCGCGGATACCTTTACCTTCCGGGCGGACCGTATGTCCGGCGGCCGGGCCTCAGGACAGGAGATCACCGTCCTCCAGGGAAACGCCGAGGTACATTCCGATACCATACTCCTCAGGGCGGAACGAATCGAGATTCGGGGAGACGACAATCAATTTATCGACTGTTCCGGCAGCGTCTGGGGCATGGAAGAGGAAAAGGAGATCGTCTTTCGGGCGGACCGGCTCCGCTATGACCGTACCTTAAAAATAGCCCGGCTGGAAGGCAGCTCTTCCTTGGAGGACCGGCGGAACGAAATTATCGCCAAGGGCCGTTTTATTGAATATGATGATAAGGCGGAAATCACGGTATTCCAGATCTCAGTGCGGCTTTTCAAAAACGATATGATCTGCCGCTCGGAATACGCCGTTTACCGGCGGCCGGAAAAACTTCTGGATCTTTCGGGCTATCCGGTGGTCTTCAAAAAAGATGACGAATTCCGGGCCGACCGGATCCGGGTAGATCTGGACACCGAAGATGTAACCATGGAAGGTTCTGTCTCCGGTTCCATAAAGGAATAGTCATGGAGGAAAGGGATGGTCAAGAAACCGATGTACTGGAAGTTACGGAGCTTCATAAACGATTTGGCCGCAAAGAGGTGGTCCGGGGGGTAAATTTTTCCATGCACAACGGGGAAGTGGCGGGACTTCTTGGTCCCAACGGAGCGGGAAAAACCACCATCTTCTATATGATTGTAGGCTTCTACAAACCCACCATAGGCGCCGTTACCCTTAACGGCATTGATATTACCCGGCAATCGATGTACCTCAGGGCCCGTCAGGGCATTGCCTATCTTCCCCAGGAGGCCTCCGTTTTCCGCAAGCTGACGGTGGAGCAGAATATCTGGGCCATCCTGGAAAGCCGCAAAGACATTGACACCGCAGCAAAAAAGAAACGGCTGGAAAAGCTCCTGGAAGAATTCGGCATAGGCCGGATCCGCAGCCAATACGGCTATACCCTTTCCGGGGGTGAGCGGCGGAGGACCGAAATTGCCCGGTCCCTTGCTACGGAACCGAAGTTTTTGCTTTTGGACGAACCCTTTGCGGGAATAGACCCAATAGCGGTCTACGAAATAAAACAGATAGTCCGCCGCCTGGCGGAACGGGGCATCGGCATCCTCATTACAGATCACAATGTCCGGGATACCCTGGAAATAACTACCGATGCCTTCATCATTAACGAAGGAACCATTGTGGCCCGGGGCGGCAAAGACGCCATCCTGGCGGATGAAATGGTACGCAAGGTGTATCTGGGCAGCGAGTTCAGAATGTAAACCGGCGCCTGGCGTTCAATCTTTCTCCGGCATGGACGCCGATGGCGCGGATGTCTCCGCTGCCGTATCGCTATGAGCGGCATGAGAGCCTCCGGCGGGGACGCTGGCGGCGGCGGTATAGATGCCGGCGGCGTTGTGTTTCCACCGTCCTGAGAGGAGATAACCGGTTATCACCAGCATGGCCCCGGCGCTGGCAACAGGGGCCCCCAGCCCGACTCCGAAAAGACCCCACCCGGCCGAAACCCCAAGGATATAGCATACCGGCGCCCGGAGCAGTACGGCGGAAAGCATCCCGCTGATCAAAGTAAACATAGTATGACCGCCGCCTATCAAAAAGCCGTTGATACAGAAGATAAAGGGAATTATTAAAAAATCAAAACTAAAGGCCCGGAGATAAACAACCCCGTCCAGAATCATCTCGGGATCGTCCCCGAAGAGCCGCAGAATGGGCGCCGGAAAGATCTGTACCAGGGCAAAGAACAGATAGGTAACACATACCGAAAAAATGGTTCCGATACGGCAGGACTGAACCGCCCGGTCAAGCCGCCTGGCGCCGATATTCTGGGCCGCCATGGCGGAAATGGAGGCGCTTATGGCCAGGGTGGGCATAAAGGCGAAACTATTAAACTTTCCCACCGCCCCCACCGCAGCAGATGCGGTAACCCCGCCTACAATATTAACAATGGCGGTCAAAAAAAGGAAAGAAATGCTGGTTACCCCGTTTTGCAGACAAGTGGGGAGCCCTATCTTAAAGATCAACTTCAACTGATCCCCAAAAATCCTATAAGAGGAGAGCTTAAAATCAAACTGGAAGTTACTACGCACCATATACCCTATACAGAGGAACATGCTCAGGGCTTGGGAAATAACCGTAGCCAGGGCCGCGCCGGTGGCAGCCCAGTGGAAGACGGCAACAAAGATCAAATCCAGCACGATATTGGTAATGCAGGCTATCAGCACAAAGTAAAAGGGATGCTTGGAATCCCCCATCCCCCGGAGTATGGCCGCCAGGGCGTTGTATCCGAAAATAAAGATAAGCCCCGCCGCCGTTACCGCCAAATAACGGTCGCTTTCCGCAAAGGACTCGGCAGGAGTCCTGATCAGCCGCAGGATCGGCCCCTTCAGAATCAGCATCAGCGCCGTAATCAGCGCCCCTGCAGCCAGGAGCAGGGTAATAATTGTCGCCGTAACCCGTTTCAGCGCCGCCTTGTTGCCGGCCCCTACATACTGGCCGATGAGCACCGTAGCCCCCATGCAGAGGCCAATAATCACATTCGTCAGGATAAAGGTAAGCTGTCCCCCTATATTGACCCCGGACATGCTCCCGGTACCGCTAAAATTCCCCACAATAAGCATATCCGCCACATTATAAAAAGACTGAACGATGTTAGACGCCAAAAAAGGAAGGGCAAAAAGTACCAGCTTGGTTAAAACATTACCCCGGGACAGGTTATTTTCGATTTTTACCATCAAAATAGTTGTAACTAATTGCCCAATCTAAGTCAATTATGGCTCCCAAATGCCGATCCCGGCGCAGGATTTCCCTTTTTATGCAAATTTATACACCTTTCACCTTGACAAAAACCTCCTTTTTGGTATAACCTACTATGTATTTGTAATATTCACGGTAAGGGGCAGAGAGATGGATTGGATATTTTGGATTATCCTCCCTCTTGCCGGGTTAACCTTAGGCTGGACTGTTAGATGGCTATACGCCAGATTTCAACTTACGGCGTCGGAGCAGCGCGCCGAACGCATTAAACAGGATGCGATAAAAGAAGCTGAAGCCCGAAAGAAGGAAATACTTCTTGAGGCAAAAGAACAAGTTATTCGTGAACGAAACCAGCAGGAGAGGGAGACTCGGGAACGCAGGGCTGAACTGCAGCGGTATGAGCGCCGCGTTGTACAAAAAGAAGAGGTAATAGAAAAAAAGACCGGCCAGATTGAACGGATTGAACAGTCGCTGGCCGATAAAGAACGGGTCATTCAGGAACGGGAAGAGGTTCTGAGCAAGGAAGAAGAGCGGTACCGGTCCGAATTGGAGCGTATTTCGGGTCTCAGCGCCGGCCAGGCCAAGGCTCTCATTATCCAGGATCTGGAAAATGAGGCCAAACATGACGCCCAGGCCCTGATCAATAAGATTGAGCAGGAAGCTAACCTGGCGGGAGAAAAAAAGGCCCGGGACATCCTGGTAGCCACCATTCAGCGGCTCGCCACCGAGGTAACCGGAGAGGTTACCGTTGCTACCGTAACTCTGCCCAACGACGAGATGAAGGGCCGGATCATAGGCCGGGAGGGCCGGAATATCCGTACCCTGGAGACCCTCACCGGGGTGGATATTATTATTGACGATACCCCCGAAGCGGTGGTCATTTCCTGCTTCGATCCGGTGCGCCGGGAAATCGCCAAGGTGGCCCTGGAGCGGCTTATCATTGACGGCCGCATTCATCCCGCCAGAATCGAAGAGATTGTCACCAAGGTCAGCAAAGATATTTCCCAAAAGATTTTTGAAGAGGGAGAAAAGGTCCTCTTCGACCTGGGGATCCACAATATCAGCCAAGAAGCCATCCGGTGCCTGGGGCGGCTTTACTTCCGTACCAGCTACGGTCAGAATGTGCTCTACCACTCAAAGGAAGTGGCGATCATCGCCGGAGTTCTTGCCGCTGAGATCGGCGCTAACCGGGAACTGGCAAAACGGGGCGCCCTGCTCCACGACATCGGCAAGGGGGTGGAGTCCGATTCGGACCTGAACCATGCGGAGATCGGCATGGATATGGCCCGAAAAATGGGAGAGGACCCCAGGATTATCAATGCCGTGGGAAGCCATCACAACGATGTGGAGCCCTCCTGTATCGAATCGGTCCTGGTCCAAATTGCCGACGCCATTTCCGCCGCCAGGCCCGGCGCCCGGCGGGAAACCTTGGACAACTATATCAAGCGGCTTGAAAACCTGGAAAATATCGCCGAAGGCTTTACCGGCGTGGAAAAGGCCTTTGCCATCCAGGCGGGCCGGGAACTGCGGATCATCGTCAATAACGAGATGATAAACGATGAACAGTCCAAGGAACTGGCAAAACAGATAGCTAAAAAGATAGAAAACGATCTCCGCTATCCCGGCAGGATCAAAGTTACGATTATCCGGGAAACAAGAATCGTAGAATACGCCCGTTAAGGGAAGCGGGCTTTGATGGGTATGGATGTAAAAATCAGCGCGGCGGAACTCCCGCTAACCGAAGATTTTTTTTCTTAACGCAAGTCCTGTCTGGGTGGCTGCCAAACCGCCCAGAGCGGTCTCTTTGAGGTTTACCGGCAGGGCCTCGCCAATCTCCCGCATGGCGCCGATTACCTCGTCTACCGGGATAACGCTTTTGATACCCGCCAGGGCCATGTCCGCGGCGGCGATGGCGCACATAATTCCCCCGGCGTTGCGTTTGACGCAGGGAACCTCCACCAGGCCCGCCACAGGATCGCACACCAGGCCGAGCTGGTTCTTGATGGCGATGGCGCAGGCCTCGGCGGCCATCAGGGGGCTGCCGCCGGATATTTCTACAAGGGCTCCCGCAGCAATAGCCGCGGCGCTGCCGCATTCGGCTTGACAACCCCCTTCGGCGCCGGCAATGCTCGCCTCATTGGCGATCACCAAGCCCAAAGCGCCGGCGGTAAAAAGAGCCATCACCGCGGCGTCCTCCGGCGTTCCCCTTTCATCGATTATTGTCAGGATTGCGGCGGGTAAAATACCGCAGGAACCGGCGGTGGGGGCGGCTACGATCTTTCCCATGGAGGCGTTGTACTCCGCCACCGCAAGCGCCCGGGCCACGGCCTTGGCGCAGAAGGATCCCGCAAGAGGGCTGCCCTCTGCGTAACGGGTCATGCGGAAGCCGCCGCCGCCGGTAAGTCCGCTGGTGGAACGCAGATTTTCCGCCGCCCCCTTTTCCGCGGAACGCCGCATCACATCCAGGTTGTCTTTCATCATCTCGAACACCTTTTCCGGGGACAGTTCCATTAGTTCCGCCTGGTCCGCCAGAACGAGATCGGAGATTCTTTTTCCCGCTTCCTCCGCCTGCGCCGCAAGCTGGGCTATCGAATGATATTCCAGCATAAACTAATTTCCCTCATTCTGATTCGCCCGCAGATATACCACGCTGTTTATGTGGGGCAGGCCCCGCAGTTTATTCACCATCTCACGCTCCATAGTACCGTCAATTTCCAGGGTCATCACCGCCTCAAAGCCCCGGTGGGGACGGTTAAGTTTAAAATTGCCGATATTGATGCCCATTTCCGCCATTCGGGAAGTAACCTGGGCAATCATGCCGGGCATATCCTGATGGGCGATAATAAGGGTATCCGAATTACCGGTGAAGGAGGTTTCCATCTCATTAACGCAGGTGATCAAAATATTACCGCCCCCCACGGATGCGCCCTGGACAAGACATTCCTTGCCGTTTGCTCCCGCCAGATGAAGTCTGGCCGTATTGGGATGGGCCTTGGGGATCTTTATCTCCGTGATGCTAAAGACAAGTCCCCGGTCCCGGGCGGCAGAAAAACTGTCGCGGATCCTTTCATCGTCCGGAAGCATCCCCAAAAGGCCGGCGATAATCGCCCGGTCAGTGCCGTGGCCCCGGTAAGTCTGGGCAAAGGAACCTGCCAAACCAATATCCGCCTTAAGCACATCCTCCCCTAAAATTTTCCAGCTCACCCGGCCAATGCGCAGGGCCCCGGCGGTATGGGAACTTGAGGGGCCAATCATCACCGGGCCGATAATATCAAAAACGTTTACCATAAATTAACCCGCCGCTACGCTGCGGCAGCCGTGTCCTTGTTTCTGATAAACCGTTGATAGATGGTTTCTATCACCACGGAGATCGCATTATCCCCCGATACATTACAGGCAGTACCGAAACTGTCCTGGGTTATATAGAGGGCAATCAGGAGGCTCGAAATCGCTCCGTCGGAGGCGATGCCCACCAGAGGCAAAAAGGGCAGAGCCGTCATAATCGATCCTCCGGGGGCCCCCGGCGAGGCAACCATGGCGATACCCAGGGTCATAATAAAGGGCACAATGATCCCCATGTTTATGGGCATGTTGTACATAAGCAGGGTTGCGGTAACACAGCAGGTAATGGTAATCATGGAACCGGCCATGTGAATATTGGCGCAGAGGGGAATGACAAAATTTCTTATCTCCCGGGAAACCCCGTCGGCTTCCGCGCATTTAAGATTAACCGGAATGGTCGCCGCGGAGGATTGGGTCCCTATGGCCGAAAGATAACCGGGAATCTGATTTTTGATAAGGACAAGGGGATTTTTTTTACTAATACTACCGCTTACCAAAAATTGCACTAAAAGGTAAAAAAGATGCAGGACGATGACCGTCAGGAAAACTTTCCAGAGTATGTTGAGAATGACAAAGGTCTGTCCGCTTACAGTCATATTCACAAAGGTACCGCAGATATACAAGGGCAGAAGCGGAATAATAACAGTACGCAGCACCGCGTTGATAATCGTGGAAAATTCACTGATAGGCTTATACAGAGCGTCCTGCAGTTCCCTGCCCCGCATGGAACTGATGCAGAGGCCCAGAATAAAGGCCAGTACCACCGCAGAAGTTACATCAATAAGCGGCGGCAGGGGTATTGTAAACAGGGGGACCAGCATACCCGCTTCGGGGTCGCCGACGGAGTGAAGCAGAGACGGAGTCATAAAATGGGGAAATAGATTTATCGCCGTTAAAAAGGCCAGCGTTCCTGCTATCAGGGATGAGCCATAGGCAATAGCTCCGGTGATGCACAAAAGTTTTCCCGCCCCCTGGGTTAGATCCGCAATACCCATGGTAACAAAAGCAAGGATCATCAAGGGGATGACAAACCTCAAAAATAGGCTAAAAAGCCCCGATGCGGTAATAATGATACGGTTTACCGGCGTTGGCGCCCAGAGCCCGAATAAAATACCAATCACAATTCCGATAAGTAATTTTCCGACCAGACCAATCCGTAATTTCATTTTTAATTCTCCCTTGATCGGGGCATCCAAAGGCTCCTCCGCCGAATGCCGGCCCTTGGGTACAGTTCCGCGCCGCCGTGGAGCGGCGACAAATCCTTCTTCCAATTACCGGCTCAATGGGCCGCTTAGATTCCCCGTCAATAAAATGAATGTATTTGATCAAGTTAAATTATAGTTGAAAGAAAATAAAAAAGCAAAATAAACCTCCCTGCCCTGAAGCTCCCCCGCCGAAAGGCGGGTTCTTGGGTATTAGACCCCACTGCGAATGAGCCTCCGCGGAGCAGAGCTCCGCGGTATCCTTAGCGGCGCCTTATTTCAACAGAGGCTCGTTCGATAGGAAGTTTATAATACCGTCTGGTTTAATAC
>JAISMC010000156.1 GCA_031276965.1 Treponema sp. | reverse complement strand
AGAGGGCGGAATCCTGAAACACCATCGCCGTTTCCCTTCTGAATTCTCCGTTTTCCTTCCGGTTCATGGCGGTCACGTTTTTACCGCGGAAACACACCTCCCCCCCGGTGGGCAAAAGAAGGCCGGCGGACAGTTTCAGCACCGTACTCTTTCCGCAGCCCGACGGGCCCACCAGGGCGGTGGTCTTGCCCTCCTCGTATTCCCAGGAAAAATCCCGGACAATATACTGCCTTTGGGCGAAGAAAGTCACCTTTTTCAACTCCAGTATGGCCGCCATGGATCACATCAACACAATATAATACATGGCGGAAAGGACAATATCCACCACAATGCACCAGGCAAAGGCGCTTCCTACCGCATGGAGCCCCGCCTTGGGGATCTCCGTACTGGCCCGCTCCACCGCAAGTCCCCTGGTCATGGCAACCACGGAAATTATCATGCCGAAGGCAATACTTTTGACCACGGAAATAAAGATATCCTGAACGCTCAGGGCCCTTAAAAGATTGCCAAAATAAATCTCCGCCGGCATGGCATTAAATATCTGGGCCACCACAAAGGAACCTGCCAGGCCAAAGAGGGAAAAATAAATATTAAGCAAAAACAGGGAGAGCGTTACCCCCAGGAAGCGGGGAACCGCCAGATATTCTATCGGATCCAGACCGACAGAAATGTAGGCTTCCACCTCGTGGGAAATCACCATGCCGGCTATCTCGGTAGCAATGGCGGTGGCGGAACGGGCGATGATGATGAAGGCCGCCAGCAGGGGGCCCAGTTCCCTGGTGATAATGGTGATCAACAGGGGATAGATGATCCTTTCCTGGGAAATTCGGGCCAGAAAGGGGATGCCTATCGTGTTTACCGCCGCCCCGATGCCCAGAGCCAGCAGGGCCGAGATACCCAGGGCCTGTACAAAGGTAAAGAGGATCTGCAGGATAAGCACCTGGTAGGCAGCCTGTCCCCGCAGGATAAAGGCCCCCACCCCCTTCAGGGTACGGAAGAAAAAGCCAAAAGTATAGAAAATATCGTCCACCCTCGAGAATTTCACGGCCATTAACTTATTATATACATATAATGCGGTTTTTAGTATACTGAAACAGTCGGGGGATAGGGGTGAATGCCGGATAATCAGGACAACTTGCTACACAAGAGGCTTCTCCAGCAGGAGTTGATGTCTGCCATTTCCCAAAGTTTTCTCATCTCCGAGGAGATGGGTACTCTGATTCGGAATGCCCTGATGATGGCCGGCATGTTCCTGGATGTAAGCCACATTGCCCTTGCCCGGCTGGATATCGAAAAGAATCTCCTTTTGTATGAATATGAATGGTACAACAGGAAACATGATTTTCCCCATCAGGAAAAACAGACTTTTCCCTTCGCGCCGGGGGAAATGATCTACGACACCTTCATCATCCGGGGGGACGTGTATCTCGCCTGCGACGATGTGGAGGAAAAGCCGGAAATGTCCCCCCGCCTCAAGTCCATGGGAGTCAGGGCTTTCATCTGCACACCGGTAACCGTATATGGAAAATTCTGGGGTTTTCTGGGTTTTGATCAGTGCCTCACAACCCGGAAATGGGATGCGGGGGACATACAGTTGGCCCGGCTCATCGCCAGCGCCCTGGCGGGACTGATCATCCGCTTCAACGCCGAAGATGAACTGCGGCGCATGTCGTCGATTGTAAACGGTTCTCCCCAGTACATTTCCTGGATTACCCCCGACGGCCGGTTCAAGTATCTGAACCAGGGTGTCTGCAACATCACCGGCTACACCAGGGAAGAACTCATGGAAAGGGGGATGGCCGTTCTCTTCGACGGGGAAACCTTCCGGACTATTCTGGACGAGTACATCCCCTACATTCTGGAAAAGGGATATATGGAAAAAGAGCTTTCCATAATAGGCCGGAACGGAGAAACCAGGATCCTCGATTTTTCGGCCTTTCCCACGGACGCCAGCAGGATGGGCATCGGCATCATCGCCCAGGACATCACGGAAAAACGGCAGCTTGAAAAGGACCTTGTCGCCGCCAGGGATCTGGCGGAACAGTCCAACCGGGCAAAGAGCAATTTCCTTTCCAGGATGAGTCATGAGATGCGGACCCCGATGAACGCCATCATCGGCATGACTACAATCGCCAAGGGAACCAGCGATGCGGGAAAGCTGGAATACTGCCTCAATAAAATCAACGAGGCGTCCCTTCACCTCCTGGGGATGATCAACGATATTCTGGACATGTCAAAGATAGATACGGGAAAGATGGATCTTATCTATTCGGAGTTTGATTTTGAAAGGATGCTGAAACGGGTAACCGGCATCATGGGTTTCCGTATTGATGAAAAGACGCAGAATTTTATCGTCCGGATCGAACAGGGGGTGCCGCCCCGGATCGTTGCGGACGAGCAGCGTCTTACCCAGGTGCTGACAAACCTTTTGTCCAACGCGGTCAAGTTCACCCCCAATGACGGAAACATTACCCTTGCGGTAAAGAAAACCGGTGAAAAGGAAAACATGTGCACCCTGCGCTTCGATGTCATTGATTCGGGGATCGGTATTTCCGCCGAACAGCAGCGCAGCCTCTTTACCCTTTTCGAACAGGCCGACGGTACCATCGCCAGAAAATTCGGCGGCATCGGACTTGGCCTTGCCGTATCAAAAAGCATCGTGGAACTTATGGGCGGAGAGATATGGGTCGAATCAAGTCCCGGGAAGGGCTCCGATTTTTCCTTCGAGGTAACCGTTGAAAAGGGGAAACTGCGCGATGATGCGGTGGTCCGGGCACACTGGGAAAATCTTCGCATCCTCGCGGTGGACGATTCCTGGGAGATGATCGAATACTTCAAGGAATATGCGGAGGTGATGAAGATCCACTGCGTGACCGCCTCCAGCGGAGAAGAGGCCATCACACTGATGGAAAATTCCTCGCCCCCCCCCTTTGACATCATCTTTGTGGACTGGAAGATGCCCGGCATGAACGGCATTGAATTGACTGCAAAGATCAGGGAGAAATACGGCCGGGAAGTAGTGGTGGTGATGATCAGCGCCGCCGAATGGGATGCCGTCGAAGATGACGCCAAAAAATCGGGGATCGACGGATTCATTCCCAAGCCCCTGTTTCCCTCGGTGCTTACCGATACCATCAACAAGTACATCAACAGATCCGGCATCGAGGGGACGAAACAGAACCCCCTGCAGAATATTTTCAAAGACCGCGCCCTCCTTCTGGCGGAGGATATGGAAATCAACCGGGAAATCGTCATCTCCCTTCTGGAAGATACGGGCATCACCATCGACTGCGCGACAAACGGCGCCGAAGCCCTGCGGATGTTTGAACAGGCGCCCTCCAAATACGGCGTCATCCTGATGGACATCCACATGCCCGAGATGGACGGTTACGAGGCGACCCGCCGGATAAGAGCCTCCTCCGCACCCGGGGCAAAGACCGTCCCCATCATTGCCATGACCGCCAATATCTTCAAGGACGATGTCTCCAGGTGCTTTGAATCGGGGATGAACGATCATCTGGGCAAACCCGTGGATCTGGAGGAACTCATGAAACGGCTCCGGAACTACCTGCTGAAAGGCTGAACATCCTTCCGTGGATTCGTCCGTCCTAAGAGAGGTCCTGATCCCGTATCCGGCCCCGGAGTTCCCGGATCTGCCGCCGCACTTCTTCCGGCGCCGGGCCGCCGGGGAGCTTCCGGGCCGCCACGCAGGCGGCGGGCGCAAGGGCGGCGTAGACATCTTCCTCAAAAAGGCCGGACCGTTTTTTCAATTCCCCCAGGGGCTGCTCAGCGATGCTCCGCCGCCCCGCCGCAAGGCAGTCCCGGACAATCAGGGCCGCGGTTTCGTGGGCCCGGCGGAAGGGCAGCCCCCTGCGGACCAGGTATTCCGCCGCGTCGGTGGCTTCGAGGAAGCCGCCAACGCAGGCCGCTTCCATCCGCCCGGTGTTAAACGAGGCGGCGGCCATCATGCCCCGGAACATCCGCAGGCAGGCCCCCACCGTGTCCAGGCTGTCGAAGAGGGCTTCCTTGTCTTCCTGAAGGTCCTTGTCGTAGGCGTAGGGCAGTCCCTTGAGGATGGTGAGGAGGGTCACCAGATTTCCCGTGGTCCGGCCCGACTTGCCCCGGACAAGTTCCGCAAAATCGGGGTTCTTTTTCTGGGGCATGATGGAAGAGCCGGTGCTCCACTGTTCCGCCAGATTGATAAACCGAAATTCTTCGCTGGCCCAGAGGACGATGTCTTCGCAAAACCGGGAAAGGTGGGTCATGGTGATGGCGCAGGCCCCGGCAATTTCCAGGGCAAAGTCCCGGTCCGCCACGGCATCCATGGAGTTGAGGCTGGGCCGGGCAAAGCCCAGGTCCTTCGCCACGGCCTCCCGATCCAGGGGCAGCCCCGAACCTGCCAGGGCCCCGGCCCCCAGGGGGCACTCGTCCAGCCGCCTTACCGCGTCGCCGAAGCGGCCCAGGTCCCGTTCCAGGGCCGCCGCCCAGGCGGTCAGGTGATGCCCCAGCGTTACCGGCTGGGCCCGCTGGAGGTGGGTGTAGCCGGGCATGACCTGGCCGGCGTGCCGCTCCGCCTGGTCCAAAAGGACAACCATGACGACGGCAAGCGCTTCCCGGATCTCCGGGACCCGCCGCTTCAGGTAGAGCCTAAAGCCCGTAACCACCTGGTCGTTCCGGCTCCGCCCGGCGTGGACCATACGCCCGGCATCCCCCAGCCGCCGGGTGAGCTCCCCCTCGATAAAAGAATGAACGTCCTCCGCGGCAGGGTCCACGGCCAGGGCCCCCGCCTCCAGTTCCCCGGCGATCCGGCCCAGTTCCGTGTCCAGGGCCGCGGCGGTTTCCGCGGGGATGATCCCCTGCCGCCCCAGCATGGCCGCGTGGGCCCGGCTTAAATCCAGATCCTCCCGGACCAGCCGGGCATCCACACCAATGGAAGCCTGAAACGCGAAGGCCCCGGCCTCCGGCTTTTCCGCCAGCCGCCCGGCCCACAGCACGGCAGGGTCCGGGGAGGTGGAATTTTTTTTATCTGATTGATCTTTCATGGAATTTGATCCCAATTATACCGTAATTTTTTGATTTTTCAAGCCATACCAGTCCCAGCACCACTCCCATACGTTTCCGTTCATATCATGCAAACCCAGCCTGTTTGCCGCCTTCCCCCCACCTCACCAGAGCTCAGTGAGCCGTCCTCGCAGGGCGGAAGCCGGTGCCGATGTCCCGGTAGTCGGGCTTGCTGTAGTCCACATGACCCACCCGCAAAAAGTCAGCTCGGCTATTCCAGTTGCCAACCCGGATAACACGGAGAAGGCCGCTATACGAGGGATGCCAGTCATAACACCATTCCCACACGTTCCCGCTCATATCGTACAAGCCAAGCCCGTTAGCGGCCTTCCCTTTTACCGCCTGCGTCTTTCCTGAACTATTACCATCGTACCACGCCACCGCGCCGGTGGCAGCGGCAGTGGCATCGCTATAACTCGCCGTCGCCCCACTGGCCGAATTCCCCTTGGTAAAATACGGGTCCGTATAACCGCTTACCGTATTCCCCGTGTCGCTCCCCTGCCACCGCGCCGCCAACTCCCATTCATTACTCGTGGGCAGCCGGAACCCCGCAGCCCCCGGTTTGGCATACGCCGAAGCGTAACTATACCCAGGGTCTTCTTTCGCAAAATTTGACGTGTTGCTGTTCTTCGCCACCGTGGTATACCCGCTATCGTAGCAATACACCGGTTCAAGGCTGCTCCCGGTCTCCGCATTCACCCACTCCGTCAGCGCATTCAGCCATACCACCGCGTCAAACCACGTTACGTCCGTTACCGGCTCCTGCCTGTTCGCCCCCGGCGCCGTATTATTGGTTGACGGTGAACTGCCCTCCCGTCCGGGGTTGTTGTTGAACACATACCCGCGGTCTTCCGCCCAGGCCCGTACCATGTACCACAACTCGTAGGTTACTTCCGTCTCCCCTATCTCATAAGCGCTGTCCACCGTGGCGGGGATCCCACTGTCGTCCGTTCCCGTGGGAAAGGTACGGCCGCCGGGCACACGGACCATCTTAAAGGCAAGGCCGTTCCCGGCGGCAGCCCCCCCGTCCTCCGGCTGCGGGCACCCGCCCAAAAGCAGGCCCCCCATAAGGGCCAGCAGAACCGCCGTCCGCCTAAACCCTGGTTTTCCAAATGTTCCTTGCATCCTATTTTGCCTTCTTAAAAAATAGGGCACCTCTAAAAACTGAAGTTTTTAGAGGTGCCCAATAATTACCGAATGAACTACCCCGGCGTTTAGCCTCTCCAGCGTCTTTTCCAGCAACTGCCATGCTTTTTCCAATTCTACCGCGATAATCTTTGTCCGTCCATGTATCGCAGAGGCAGGCACCCCCCACAAAGGCGAATAGGCGCAGAAGGAAAGAAGAATCGGCGATTTATATCCTTTGTGCGCCTTATTCGCCTTCGTGGTTAAATTTGCACATGGTGCCTGGCACCGATTGGGGGGTAGGCCGCAACGATGGGCGGCCGCAGGGGGGGCCAAACAAAAACCCGCCGCAAACAAAAGGGGTCCGGAAAGTGGCCCCCCCCCTCTTCACTCCTCCCCCTTCTCCATAAGGGCCCGGACCAAAACGGGGAGGCCGTAGAGGCGGATGAAGCCCTGGGCGTCGGCGTGGTTGTAGAGGTCGCCGGTGGTGAAGCTGGCGATGCCGGCGTGGTAGAGGGAATGGGGGGAGCGGGCGCCGGCGGAGCTGATGGAGCCTTTGTAGAGTTTGAGTTT
>JAISMC010000062.1 GCA_031276965.1 Treponema sp. | reverse complement strand
AAGGCCTTTACATCAAACTGATAATGCAGATCAAGAAGAATGTTATTAACATTGAAGTCCGCAACAATGTGGCCGTAACCAAGACCGAGCTTATCCGTATTCACGACAAGCTGGCCCGTTCCCGGCAGTATGACAACCTGGAAGACGCCCTGGCCCAGGTTTTGGACGATTCCGAAGGGGCCGGTCTGGGACTGGTGATTCTGGTGCTCATGCTGAAAAAAATGGGCCTTACCGAGGACTGTTTTGACATCCTAAGCACCGATAAAGAAACCATTGCCCGCCTTATTATTCCCCTTGAGCAGGCCCGGGTGGAAAACCTCTCCCTGCTGTCTACTACCATTGTCAATAATGTCAATTCGCTGCCCCAGTTCCCGGAAAATATTCTGATGGTGCAGAAATTAATTGGAGATCCCAAGTCGGATATGGCCGAAATAAGCCGGCAAATTTCCATGGACCCCGCTTTGACGGCGGATCTGCTCAAAATCGTCAATTCCGCCCAGTATATGCTGGCAAAAAAGGTGGATAATATCGCCGAAGCGGTCAAAATGGTGGGTATCCGGGGCATTAAGAATCTGCTCTATTCCTATGGAACTCAGAAAATCCTGGGGGATGATACCGTAGACAAAAAGATCCTCTGGGAACATTCCTATAAAACCGCCTTCTATGCTTACAACCTGATCAAAAATTTCCGCAAGATCCACGAACTGCTGGATGATGTCTACGTGGGGGGAATACTGCACGATATGGGAAAGATTATCTTTTCCAATGTGCATCCTGATTTATTAAAAAGGATTAAAGAATTCTGCGCGGAAAAGAACCTGCCCGCCTCCACCTTTGAGGATCTTTCCGCAGGCATGAACCATGCCGAAATCGGCGCCTTGATAGCGGAAAAGTGGAACTTCCCCGAAGGCCTGGTGGAGGCTATCCGTTTCCACCATGATCCCTCCGCCGCCTCCAAGGACAACAAGGATCTGGTCGAGACCGTGTATCTGGCCAATATGTTCTGTGAATATGAGGTGGGGAATGTTTCGTATGATCAGTTTGATCCCGCCGTCTTAACTGAATTTAGCATTACGTCAAAGAAACAGGTTGACGGCCTTCTGGAACGTTTTTCCCAGGGTTTCAAGCGGGAAGTCCAGAAATAGGCGGATGCACCTGCGCCGGCTCGTTCAGAAGGCTTGTTTTAAAAGGTCAAAGGCATCTTCGGCGGCCACGGTCCAGGGAGAAAAGGCGACAAATTCCAGGTTTTGAGCGGCGTTTGCCAGGGAAACCAGCCGGTCCAGGGAAAGGTCGAACTCCTTGAGCCGGGCGGGAACCTTGAGAATCCCGATACGGCGGCGTATGGCGTCCACCGCCATGCCGGCGCAGTCCGCAACGGAAGCCCCCTCCACGGGTTCGCCCATCAGCTGGGCCACCCTGGCCAGTTTTTCGGGCCGGGCCGCCACCAGCCGTTCCAGGATATAGGGGAGCAGCACCGTAGAGCACCAGGATTTTGCCACCGGAAAACGGCCGTTCAGGGCGTAAGCCAGGGCGGTGCCTATGCCGGGGGCGCTTATCGATGAACCCAGGGCCATCAGGAAACCCGCATTGGTGGATCCTCCGACAATGTCAAAGAGCTGATTATCGCCATACGAATCCATTATCTGGGTATAGAGGCAGATCGCCTGTTCCAGAAGGGCGTCGGAGAAGAAGTTCGCCCTGGCGGAACAGTAGGCTTCCACCGCCACGCAGAAACCGTCAAAGGCGGTGGTGGCGGCGAATTTTCCCGACAGAGATTCGGAAAGATTGCCGTCCACAATAGCGGCGGCGCAGAGCCGGGGCGGGGCTTTGATCAGCTTTACCGACCGGTCCCGGGGATCCACCGCGATAAAATAGCTGCTGAACAGAAAGGGGTCCCGGCCGGTGGTGGGGACCGCTATAAAGGGCAGGAAGTTTTCTTCGGTCTTTCCGCCGTCCAGGAGGTCAAACACGGAGCAGCCGGAGTTGGCGATCATCGCCGTTATCCGGGCTATGGCCTGGGTTTTAAGGCCCCCAAAGCCGATAATCGCCGAACAGCGGGCGCCCCGGGCCAGAGTTGCGGCAGCTTCCGCCACATCCGCGGTGGCCTGGGCGGGGATCTCGTCAAATACGATGGACTCCACCCCGGCATCGGTCAGTACCGTGGTAAGCCGCTCGATACTCCGGTTTTCATACAGAACCTGCTCGGTGGCTACTAAAACCCGGCCGCCGTAGAGATTGCAGATGGCCCCGGCGCGGTTAATTGTATCCATGCCGATGATTATCTCCGGGTCCAGCTTAAAAGAAATGTCCGCCATACCAAACTCCCGTCCATCACAGGGACAGCCGCCTTTGATGTTCTGTGAAGAATAGACCGGTCCGGAAACCAAGGTTTCCCAACGGGCCCCATATCCGCCGGTTTACAGCGCTAAACCCCGAATAAAAAAGGCGGAACCCGCCGGCTCCGCCTCCCTGGTGTATCCCATAACCTCTTATAAGCCAAAGGCATCCAGGATTTTGTCCGCCGTGGCCTTAAGAATAGTATCGTTTATATATGACGGATCATTGATCTTTCTGCGCAGCTCTTCAATGCGATCCGCCTGCATGTCCGGGGCTGCCATCGCCAATTCAACGGCCTGATACAGCTCACCCTTTTCCACCGCCTCCGAAGAAAGGGAGATGGAATCGGACCGGGCGGACGGACCCGCCGGGCCGCTCTTTCCGGACTTTTTGCCGGGCTGCATGGGATCTATGGAACCTATCCTGTCGATCGTCATAATATTTCCTGCCTGCCTCTTTATCGGCATCTTAGTACTATAAGTTTATAGCCGAATCGCATTTCTTTCCAGATACAAATACCGAAAATTCGCCTATTTGTCCGTTTTTTTCCCGCAAAACCGCCAAAATTTGAGCCGCGGAACCCCGCAGATACTCTTCGTGCACCTTCGTCATCTCTCTGCCTATGCAAACGTAACGTTCACCATCAAGATCGGCCAAATCCTCCAAAAGCTTGAGGATGCGGAAGGGCGATTCGTAGAGTACAAAGGCCGCATCCCCGGCCAGAAGCTCCCGCAGCCGGGAACGGCGGCGGCCCCCCCTGGGGGAAAGAAAGCCCTCGAACACAACGCTTTTGTCCATGCCCCCGGAAACGCTTACCAGAGCGGCGAAAGCCGAAGGCCCCGGCACGGGAACAACCTGGTGCCCGGCCCGGACAGCGGCGCGAACCAGCACTGCGCCGGGATCGCTCAGCGCCGGGGTCCCCGCATCGCTGGCGTAGGCCACGTTCCGGCCCCCGTCAAGGGCGGCGGCCACCTTTTCAGCGGCGGCCCTCTCGTTTTGGGCCCGGCAGGAGATAAGGGGCAGCCGTATCCCCAGGTGGTTCAGCAGCTTGAGGGTCCGGCGGGTATCCTCACAGGCGGCCATGGACACCGTCTTCAGTATTTCCGCCGCCCGGAAACTGATATCCCCCAAATTCCCGATGGGGGTGCCGATAATATATAAAACCGCCACAAGGCAGTATAGCCGGTTCGGGCCGATCCGCCAAGGGAGTCTATGGGATCTTTTTTTCAGGCGCTGGCAGGCGTCATTATCGGGGCGCTGTTCCTCTGGTTCGGCTACAGCCTGTTCTTCGGCGCCCTGAACAGCGCCGGAGGAGGGCGCATCCCCAGGACCCGGAGGGGGAAAGGGCGCCACCGGGAGGCGGGCTTTCCCGGCGCGCCCCGGACCTGCCCGGTTTGTTCCGCCCGGCTCGAACGGGGGGAGCGGGTAAAATCGGCGGCCTTTCCCGCCATGGGCCGCGCCGACCGGATGATGCACATCTCCGGCTGCCCCTGCTGTCTGGAGGGGGACCGGGAGCGGTCCTGCCCGGTCTGCGGGCATGTCCTTGAGGAGCATGAAATCCTCATCGCCCGGATGTTTGAAAGGCCCGGCCGCTCCCATGTCCATGTCCTGGGCTGCAGCCGCTGCCGGGGCCCCCATTCGGCCCAGCCGCCGCGGTAGCCAGCGGCGTCCATGCCGATCCAAAACGCAGAGCGTTTTGGGCATTTACCGGGGGCCGCCGTCCATGGCGGCCTGGCGGCGGCGTCCGTGCCGATCCAAAACGCAGGGCGTTTTGGGCATTTGCCGGGGGCCGCCGTCCATGGCGGCCTGGCGGCGGCATGGATGCCGCTGTTTCCAGTACTTTAGCGTTGACAGGATATGTCCGGGGATGTATCCTGGTATGCGTTATGGCTTGCAGCTTCACCGTGCGGTTTTCCATTTCCTGTGCGGAGGGCTCCCTTGAATCTGTTTATACTTCCCCCTATCCCAGCGAATTCCCTCCCCTCCCCCCTGCATTGGGCGCAGTTTCCTGACATGCGCCTGCATTTAACGGCAAGTCCCTGCAAATCCCCCCCCGTTTTCCCGCCTGACCGGGGCATGCTCCCCGGCGAATGGACCGCAGGGGGAGGGAAGATGCTTAACCACGCCGGACCTATGGTCCGCCACGAACAGACACGAACTTGTGGTTCGATAGCTTTGATTCGTGTGGGTGGAAGAAGAGGGGGAAAACCACGAAGGATACGAACTTGTTGTTTGATGGCTTCGATTTGTTTGTGGGGGTTCGTGTGGTTTGCGAGGTTCGTGGTTAAAAATTCTTTGTTCGTGCGGGCGGAAGAAGAGGGGGAAAACCACGCCGGACCTACGGTCCGCTGGACACGAAGGAAGGAGGAATGGTTAGAGCATAGGCGCAATTTAACATATTTTTGGCGAGTCTTTCTTGTTCGCGGGTAATCATCTTTCTTTCCTTTGTGTG
>JAISMC010000028.1 GCA_031276965.1 Treponema sp. | reverse complement strand
TTATTCCTGAAAGATCGGCTCACTTTGACACGAACCTCACGAACATTTGTATGAAATTCACGTTTTCGTTCGTGAGGTTTGTGTGGTTCGTGGTTAAATTTCTTCAATTTCGGATCCCGCGCGTAACATGAATTATCAGGAGTAAGGGGCTTGCCGCTGTCTCCGTATAGTTTCACCGGAAGGCCGGGGCCATACGCCGGGGAATTGTAATATAAAGCCGCCGGCATTAAGATTGGGGGAGCCGGAATTTCCGGCGAAGGGGCAGAAATCGAAAGATTTTTGTTTTTTTATGAAAATTCTGGAAATTTTTTTGCCCCTTTGATATACTGAAAATGGTGTGGTTTGACAGAAGGGGGTTTAATTGAACTGCAGGATGAGGCCGGGGCTGAACCCCCCAAAGAAGGTTTTCGCCCTGGGGACGGCTGTTTTTCTGGCCGTAACGGTGTTTGCCGGCGCTGCGGCGGCCCAGATCGAGACGGAAAAAAGGGGGAACCGGTCCTATTTTTATGCAGGGGGCGGCGTCGAATTGAGCCAGAACAGCCTGCTTTACTATGCCATGAGCGAGGTTGCCAGCATTACCTATGACATGAACGACCTGATGGCCGCCGGTTTTAAGGTAACGATGAGCGAAAATTTTGGCCAGACCATAGTTGCGGAGCCGGGGTTTTACTACCGGCTGTATGTGGCCAAATTTCTGTGGGGCCGGGTATTTGCCCAGCTCGACCTGGGGGCAAGTTATATTATGGACGACAAGGATATGTACCCCGAACCCTTGATGGGGGTCTCCGCCGGGGTGCGGTTTCCCTTTTTGGGCAGATTCTATGCGGAGCCTTACCTGCGTTTCGGCTACCCCTATATGTGGGGCGTGGGCGCGACGGGGGGTATTCGTTTCTAGCTGTAGAAAGTGTATAAAAAGTGTTATAATATGAATATAAGAATGTGTAAAAGAACCATCGATTTGGGTCAAGGAGGCCGGTAATGGGTAAAAACAAGGTATTTTGGGCGGCGGCGCTGGCTTTGTGCGGCATGGCGGCGGTCTTTGTTGGGTGTAATAACCCCTACTTCCCGGGTCTTAATTTGAACGGAAACGCCAGTCTGGCATGGGTCAGGGTAGCTCCTAGTACTGCACCGTCTAGCATAGTGTACGATTCTACATGGGGCCCCAGCGACTCGAATGATCCTGCTAGAATAAATCCCCGGTTAACAGGGATGGATGATTTCTTTATGGCTCATGGTACATTTGGCACTGTATTTGGCAGCGATGCCGCTATGTTGATAGAGGCGGCCCCGGTTGATCCTGGCGCCAGTATAAAGATAGAGCCGTTGGTTGAAGGCAATCCCCCTATACCTTCGTCCGCCAACGGGATATGGAAGCTTTACTGGAGCGTTAAGAGTGGTAATTTAAGTACAGTGGATATCCTTGTCTTCAGAATAACCGTTACCGCTCAGAATGGGGCCAGGAAGTATTACAACCTGGTGCTGGACAGCGACGGCGGTTACAAGTGGACGGAGGTTAAATTCGAAGGAGGAACGAAGACCTGGCGGTCCAAAAAAGGCAGCGGCGGGAGCGGCGGCGGCGGTTCCGGAGGCGGCGGCGGGAGCGGCGGCGGCGGCGGCAGTTCCGGCGGCGGCAGCTGGGACGGCGGCGGCGGCGGCGGGGGATCCGAATGGTCCCCTCCCTGGGGCGGCGGCATGTGGGGCGGCGGCGATTACCCCGGTACGATCAAAACCCCCGAAGGCGGCGTCTGGTACTGGGACGGCGAAAAGTGGGTTCATGTCAGCGGACCCGGCAATCCGCCCCTGAACGGCCAGGACCCCAATACGGTGCCCCCCAGCGGAGCGGGGTACAATACCGGCGGGTCGATTCCTGATGCATACGACAGCGGCAGCGATGTCTTCCTCTACTACCGGGATCTGGAGCTTAACAACTTCTTTGTGTCGGGGTTCGAGATTACCAATAAGCAGTGGAATGCCGTCGTGAGCGGAGTGAGCGGTTATAGCGGCTTAGCGGCTAAGCCTACTAGTGATGACAACCCGGTAACTGATATAAGCTGGTACGAAGCCGTGGTTTGGTGCAATGCGTATACCGAATATGCGGAAGAAACAAAAGCGGCCAAAGACTATGTTTACAAAGATCCTAATGGAAACCCGATAAAAAGCGTTACCGGCGCCGGGACCTACTATGGATACGGCTATTATTCGAACGGCGGCAATGTCCAGCCGGACTGGTCCGCCACGGGTTTCCGGCTCCCCACCGAGGCGGAGTGGGAATTCGCCGCCCGGGGCGGTCAATTCCCCGCTTGGGACAAAAGGAAAGATCCCGCCTGGGGCTATACATATGCCGGCAGTAATAAAACTATAAACCATGTCCAGACCGACCCCAATGTTTTTCAGGTTGGGGGCCTCCTTCCCAATTCCGCGGGCCTCTCCGACATGAGCGGGAACGCGAAGGAGTGGTGCTGGGACTGGTACTATCCCACCAAGGAGCAGTTGGACAATTCTTTCGACTTTACTTTGTTGGGGCCCAATCAGTACCTTTCCGACGCCATTCCCGATACGGGGCCCTATGCCGGCTTGGACCCCAGTATTTTTGGTTTTAATGCGGGATACCGTGTGATTCGCGGCGGCGGCGGCGGAGATAACCTTGAACTGAGGACCAGTAGAGAAAAGGCCCCCGCCGACGGTGTTTCAGGTGTTGTTGGCTTTAGGGTAGCCAGGACTATACTGCCCTAAGGGCGGCGTTTTGCAGAAACGGCAAGGCCCTCCGGGAGGTTCCGGAGGGCCTTTTTTTGTTGACAAAAACGGCCCGGCGCGGCAGGATTATAAGCGCCGGCGGCCGGACATGTTATTTTTAAGCGGAAGTTGTTCAATAACTTCAGTTATTGAACAACTCTATTATAACAAGTTCATCCGGCGGCGGGCGGCTGTTTGGACCGCTGTTTTCGGGGGTGCGCTTGGAGCCAAGGGATTTTCTCTATCACTACACAAAGATCTTTTTTTCCGAAGCCGTAAAAGAGACTATTTTGATAGAAAACTGGGAAGAGTCCGGTTTTGATCACCGGTATGTCGATTACGCCGATGTTTTTCTCGAAATAAAGAAAGAATGTTCCGTTAAAGGGCTTTCCGGGGAGGATGTAGTACGTATTCTTACGCATCACAAGATGCATATTGTTAATTTCTTTAATAAAAAGATGGGAGAGCATTTTATTGACGAATTTACAAAACATAGATTCAATAAACAGGAGATTAAAAAGTTTTTCCCCAAACGTTCGATTTACAATGACAAAATTAACGATAATATGTTAAAAACCTTTAGGGAGATCGAAGAAAGACATTTTGCGAAATGAGCAAGGAGTAACGTATGGGTCAGAAAGAAAACAGAAGGCTTCTTATCAAACTGCATAACGCCATTACCGGATCTTCCAAAACCTGTACGGAGATACTAAACGAGCGGACTATTGATCCGGACATTGCCCTTATCCACGATACTGAACTGAGCGGTAAGGTTGTAGCTGGTTCCACTGTTTCAATAAAAGATTACTACCCCCTGAGAGAACGGCGCGATGACGGCAGAACACCAGCAAGCGTTAAATGATGCCGCCGTTAACGGCGATAATTCCGGTATTATTCAACAATGCGCTTGTATAGAGGAGCATCTTAACCGGGGGCTTAAAGATTTTGCAGTGCATCTTTGCGTTAACTTTTACATAAAAGTACTGCACGAATTGATGATAACCAAAGCAAAAGCCGTCGTACCGGCAAATTTGCAAAAAATACGCCGTATTTACCATAAAATTAAAAATGCTGTTATCGACATACGGCTTGAGGGCATGGCATTAAGGCACTTTGAAACGCATTCGACGGCATGGCTGCCTAAAGTAGTAAAACCGGTTCAGGAATTTCGTGCGCTTTTGGACGCCAACCAGCCCTTGAAACGACTATACCTGCGGTTTACAAGTGAAATACTGAACAAATTCTTCTGATTCGCAGGCGGGGTCCATGTCCGGGAGCTTATTCCCGGATTCTTCATTTCCTGCCGGGGGAACATAATAGAGTTGTTCAATAACTTCAGTTATTGAACAACTTCCGCTTAAAAAATTACTTATCCTATAATGAATGTCTGTTATAATGTAGACACATTATAGACAGACACTAATGAATCCGGCGGTTTTTCGGCGGCGCAGCCCGGCCTTGGGGAAACCTGGGCGGGTCCCTCTTCTTTTTTAACAAAACGGTTCCGCCCGCCGATACTGTAAAGGGGAACGCTGTCAAAAGGCCGGATTTGGACCCGGTTCCCGGAGCGGGACAAGCCGGAACCGGCCGGGAACATTGTTTTTTGGTCAAAAGGTGCTATATTAGAGCTGGAAATTGGGGTTTATGAGAAAAATTCTACTGATTGCGCTTTTCCTCCTGCTTTCTTCCTCCGCATGGGCCCGGATTTTCCGCTGGACCGGGGGCGGGGACGGTTCTACCTGGAAGAGCGCGGCCAACTGGTCCAGCAATGACGCCGTAGCCACCGCTTATCCCGGTACAGGTACTGACGATCACGTGTACCTGGAAACTCCCGGCGGCGGCGCCCTGTATACGGATTCAAACAGGTATCCGAAAGTAACCGGGACGGTAACAATTAAGTCGCTGACCATGGAAGCGGGCGCCCGTCTTGAAATTGCAAACGGCGCCGTCCTCCAGGTAACCGGAAATGATACCGCTGGGGATGTTCCAAGAGTGAACATATATAGTACCGCCCCCTGGTCCGCTGTCGAACCCTTCCAGTCCGGAGATAGCTCGACACACGATGCGGTGTACTACAAGGGCGGGTTCTTGGATCTGTACGGAACTCTGGACCTCCCCAACGGCAGTATACTGCAAACTAACGGGACCATAGTTACCCCCGGTTCTGGCGCCCGTATACAGGCCAAGCAGGACATTAAGCTTAACAATACCGGCGTTACCAATAGAATAAAAGAAATTGCGCTTGTCAGCGCAAACGGGAATGTCCTGCTTAAAAATGACTCCGTTCCTGCCGGCGGAACCCTCTCCGTAAGCGCCTCCGCCGGCGCGGCGGGCGGGAACATTGAAATTACCGAATCCGGGGCCGTTGTCATTGCTTTGGGGGGCGTTAAAACCGTAAGCGGCGGAAGCGCCGAGCATGTGTATCTTTCCGCCGGGGGCGGAATCACCCAGACGGGCCTTATCGAGACCCCCGCTTTGCAGATACAGGGCGGCGCTTCCGGGGATATAGTCCTGAACGGGGACAACAAGGCGGGGCTTCTGGCGGCCAGTACCACCGGGGCAAAATTCAGCTTTACCAACGCCGATACGCTGATTGTGGGGAGCATAACGACTAATCCTGTTCCGGGCGGGGCAGCCGTAACGACCAGCGGTATTACCGCCGGGACGGGGGTCATTACCCTGCGGGCCGATGCGATGACCTTTAACGAGCCGGTGGGGGATTACAGCGCCGGGAGCCATGTGGTTATACAGAACAGAACCAGCGGTAGACCGATTGGGCTTGACGCTGCCCCCGGCGGCCTCGATATAAGCGCCGCTTCGGTGGCCAATATCAGGACAAAAACCCTGGAGGCGGGCAGCAGGGCCGCTCCGTCCACCACGAGCATTTCCTTCGGTTCCAGCTCTCTGCCCGCGGCCCCTTATCTGATAGACACCCTGATACTGCGCTGTACCGCGGCCCTTTCCATAAGCAGTCTGGGCGGTTCCGTTACCAGCCTGGGCGTCGACTGCGGCGGCAATGCGTCGGTATCGGTTAATGTAACGAATCTGGCGGTAAACAGCGGCGGGGATGTGGATATTACAAACTCCAGCGGCGGTTTTACCATAGCCAGCCTGGGGAGTCCGGCCATAAACGGGCTGAGTGGTAACAATATCGCCATCAGCGCCGCCGGGGCCGTGAGCCAAGACGCGGCCGCCCCGGTTGTTACCGCGGGGACCCTGACCCTTGGGGGTACGGCCGCGGCCTATACCCTGACCGCCGCGGCGGCCAGCAACGATGCGGCGACCCTGGCCGGCGCCGTTTCTCCCAATTCGCCCGCTTCGGTGGTCTATACGAACAAGGACGGCTTCGCCGTCGGCGCCGGCGGGCTTAGCGCCGCCGGGGAGGTTACCCTGGCGGTGAGGGCTTCGGGTACGGGCACGATTACCGTAGGCGGCGGTATCACCACTACTACCGGAGCCGTTACCCTGACGGCGGGAACCGCTGCCGGGGACAGGGTTGCCGTAAACGGTAATATCTCCGCGGGGGGCGCTGTTACCATCGGGACCCTTGGGGCCGCCCCCGGAGCCGGGGGGATTAGCGTGGGCTCCGGCGCTGCCTCTATCAATTCGGGGGGGAGCGGTATCACCCTGCAAAAGGCTGTGGTATTGGAGGCTTCGGCTTCCCCCCTGACTATAAGCGGAACCGCCAATCCCGATATAAAGTTTCAGGGCGCTTTGGACGGGGCCCGTGTCTTGATCCTCAGTCCCGGGCCGGGGACCGTCAGCTTTACCGGGGCCGTGGGGGCTTCCACCCCCCTGGGGGACGGAAGCGGCAACGCCATTACAATAGGCGGCAGCGGGGGGGTAACCTTTAACGATACCCTAAAGGTTAACGGCCTTTTGGATATTACCCCCAATGTGGTCTTTAAGAAAAATGTGAACATAGACGCCGCCACCACCAACACCGGTACATCCCAGCTCCGGGGGAATGTGGACATCCAGGGCGCTGTCGTAATCAATACCAAGCGGAGTATCGCCTTCGGTACGAACTCCGGCAATACCGTAAGCGGAAGCGCCCGGCTGGATATTGTGGCCCCGGAAGATTCTCCTAACGGGACCGTTACTCTGAACGGCGGGGTTAATATTACAGGAAGTTCTTCCGGGACGCCCGCCCGGTCCCTCTACATCGATGCGGACAGTCTTACTTTTACCAGTATCAGTACTGCCGCAGCCAATTCCGGCGCAGGGGGCAATATCTTTTTTAGAGTGGACGGCCTTGCCCTGTCGAACATCGACGCCGCCGCGGCGGACGTACAGATTACCCCCAGGACCGATACCCGTCTCATAGAATTTGGAGATACCAATACCATCGGTGGTTTTGTTGTCTATTATAACAGCAGTTCCTTTAGCAGCATAACCGCGGGTTCCTTTACCATTGGGGACACAAACCACAACGGAAAGATCTACCTCTCCGGGACCGGCGGCGCCGGTATTGCCCTGACGCTGAAGACCAAACAGGATATAGAATTTACCGGGGATTATGTCTCCACAGGCAAGACCCTGAACCTGGAAACCAGCGGCGGCAAGGTCCTGATAGGGGGGACAGGCAACCGCAGTATCAACTTGAAGGGTACGGCCGCCGTTCCCGCTTCCATAACCTTTAATGCGCCGGTGGAGGACGCAGGGGCTTCCGGGACTCACGGCTTAAGCGTTACTGCGGCGGCGGTAACCTTTAATAAGCCGGTGGGGGCGGCTAATCACCTGGGGGCGCTTGCCATAAACCATTCCGGGACCTTTACCACCAACGGCGCAAATGGCGCGCATATCTTCGCCGACGGCGGCTTTACCGAGACGGCCCTCCCCGGTACGCCGCCGGCCAACAGCATCGGGGGGAATATCACCACCGGCGGTACAAATGGTATTTCCCTGGTCAGCACTACCACTCTGACCCGAAGCGTTGCCTTTACCACCAGTGGCGGGAACATCATTATCGAAGGAGCCGTTACCGGCGCCTCCGGCGCGGGCCTGACCCTGGCCGCCGGGGCCGGGACGGTGTTTTTGCATCAACCGGTAAGCCTTACCAACGGCGCCTTTTCCTCCAGCGGAACGGGACCGGCCTACCTGGGATACGCCTCCTCTTCCACTTCGGGAAATATCGCCACCACGGGCGGAAACCCTATTTCCTTCGGCGGGGATGTTCACCTGGATTACGAGACCACATTGAGTACCGGAAGCGGGGCCGGCAATATCACCATTACCGGACATCCCTTAGGGTTAGGGGCGATCAATGGCGCTGATCATAACCTTACACTTAACGCCGGAACCGGCAATGTGGTCGTAGGCGATGACATCGTCAATTTGGGGAGCGGTACGGGTACGGCCTTTCGCGTTACCGCCGCCAAGACCACCTTTAAGGGGGATGTCAGGACGGGTTTAAGCATTACTTCCCAGAATAATATCAGCATAACCGGCGCGGTGGAGTTTGACAGTTCAAGTCTTATTACAATGAAGACCACGGACAAAAACAGCGATATTGCCATTACCGGGGCGGTTACCGCGCTGCATAATGGCTTTGTCCTTGAAGCCCACGGGACCGATGCCACGCATTACGGAACCATCACCCTGAGCAGTAATATCAGCGCCCCCGGTGATGTAAGGTTTTCCGGCGACGTGGTGTTGACCCCCGCCGGAGATACCATTACCGTTACGACCACCGCCAATAACGGCAATATTACCTTTGGGACGTATAACGCCTCTTCGGGGGGAAGGGTCTACGGGAGTGGCAAGAATCTGTACCTTCAGACCCATGGAACGGGAACGGTTACGCTTAACACCGATGTGGTGGTGGGGTACAGCGGTAACTCCGCCGGGACCTACGCCCTTTCGGTTGACGCCGAGGGTCTTACCATTGCCGCTGGCGTTACTTTGGATACATCCGGTGTTTCTGGGGACATGCTTTTTAAGATAAATAATACCCTGAACAGCTCAAGCGCCAATATAAATGCTGGGGCTGCGCCGACCGGCGGGGACGTGCGTATAACTCCCAAGACGCCAACTCATACTGTGGAGTATGGGGATGTGGATACTTCCTCCATTGTTACGGATGTGTACTACTCTTCCGACTGGGACACCATTACCGCCGGTTCCTTTACCGTGGGGGACAAGTACCAGACGGGTATCATCTATCTGTCTGATGTAGGGCAGTCTCCGCTTCCGCCCAGCGATTATGCGGTAACCATCAGGAGCGGCGGGGGTTCCAACGCCGCCCACATTGTGCTGGCGGGAGACTATACGTCGGACGATAAAAAGCTGAATTTGGTTATTGATAATGACGATATTACTACCAATCCCTCCCCCGATGGTTATGTGCAGATTGGTTACGGCTCCGGCGCCGCGGACCATGCGCTTAACGTGGGAACCGAGGCCATTGCCATCGACGCCAAGATAGAGGGGGCGTCTTCCACGCCGGAGAAGGGCCTTACCCTTACGGGCAGCGCCATCACCATTAAAAATACCGTGGGGGCCGTCAATCCCCTGCAAACCCTTACCGTAACGCACAGCGGCGCTTTTGAGGTGTCCAACAGCGCCCATATCAAAGTTGGTAAGAAATTTGAAGAGGCCGGGACCGGAACTGCGGTTAAAATAGGCGGGAACATCACCGTAATCGGCGTTGGTTCCGCCGCCGCCGACAACGAAGGCATTGTCTTTGCCCACAAGATCGACACTACTGCCGGCGTAAGTTTCACAAGCGCCGGAACCCCCGCGGCCAACGCCGACGGCCCCATCACCGTGCCGAATGGCATATTGCGGTCCGGAGGCGCCTGGCCGTTGACTCTAAATGCGGATACGGGAACCGTTACGGCGGCCACCGCCGCAAGCGCTTCCCTGGGTACGAGCGGCGCCCGGCTGGGAAACGTCGCCATCACCGGCGGCGCTGTTAGCGCCGGGCCCATTTATTCCAGTGGAACCGTCGCCATCACCGGTACTACCACCGGCGGCGCTGTTACCACCGGGCTCATCAATTCCAGTTATGCTTCCGGGACGGCGGTTACCGTAACGAACAGCGGCGTCTTTACGGTGAAGGGGGATATTACTGCCGCCGGGGGTTTTTCCCAGGCCGATACCAGCGTTTCCAAGACGGGTACGGTGGAGATTGCTCCTCAGGGAACGGAGACCCTCCGTACCATTACTACTACTGCCGCCAATGGAAACATTACCTTTGAAAGTCCCATTAATGGCAATGGCGTTAGCGGCGAGAAGATGTCTCTGACGTTGAACGCCGGGACGGCAGGGACCATCACCTTTATGAACGATGTGGGAAATGACGCTTCAAAGCCCCTGGGAACCGGTTCGGGAACCGCCCTTGCCCTGAACGGCAAGGTGGCGATAAACAAGACCGGAGTGGGACCCTTTGCGCTAAAGGCCGAAGGCAATATTGCATTTGGAAACAACCCTGCTCACACCACCACCCTGACTTCGGGCGGGACGGGTCCCCTGGCTGGGGTAAACGTCGAAACCACCCTTGCCGCGGGGACCATCACCTTTAACGGGCCCATAGACGGCGGGGTTGACTTTGCCGTAACAAGCGCAAACGGCGACATTACCTTTAACGGCCTTGCCGGCGGTACAACGCCGGTGGGAGCCGGGGCGGACGCGTTTACCGCCAGGGCAGCCGGGACCGGGACCATCGTTATAACAAAGAGCCTTACGGCCGGCGGGGATATTGCCCTTAACGGAAATGTTGAAATAAAGAGCGCTGTTGATTTAGCCATAAACGCCAACGAGGGAAAGATCGGCTTTGGAACGGCGTCCACCCATACCGTAACCCTGACCAATACCGGAACAGCCAGCCCCCAGGTAACCATAAGAACGGATGATACCGCCTCGGCGGCAGTACCGGCGAGGGATATTACCTTTGCCGGACCCGTTACCGGCGCTATGAACCTGCTGGCGGGAACCTATCCCAATGTAGATCCTAACCGCAGTTCGGGGGAGGTGTACTTTAACGGTACGGTGGATGTGGGTTCAAACCCCAAAGCCGGTTCCGGTCTCTTTGCCCTCAAGGTGGACGCGGAGGAGCTGACCCTTGGGTCCGGCGTGAACCTGATAACCCGCTACGAAGGCGACGTGATGATGCGGGTTAACGGCTTGGACTTTATGACCGGTACCCATTATCTCTACGCCGGTATTTCGGGAGTGCCCGGTTCCATACCAAATCCGCCCGGCCGCGGAACAGCCCAGATTACCACCCGTGAAGAGGGTATGGAGATAGAGTACGGCGATTACCAGAGGTACAGCTCTACTGGTGGAAATCCGGTGGCCTTTTTCAAATCGGAGTGGACGAATATTTATGCCGCAACCTATACCATAGGGGACCCGCTCCACTACGGGGCCATATACTTTACCGGTGTCGTTAGCAGCATATACGAGATTACCGTGGATAACCGCGCTGTTGGTTATAGCGGATCAAACGGAGGGATTGTCCGCTTTGAAGGGGACTATTCAACCAATGATAAAACGCTGAATCTCAATGCCAAGGGCATTGAGATAGAGTCCCTTAATTTCCCCGTAGGCCCGTCTACGCCGTTGTCCCGTCCAGTCTATCCCGGTATTTCGCCTTATTCACTAGTGTCTGGAACGCCGGTAACCATCAATCTGGGAACTGCGAATCTGGTCTTGAACGCCCCCATCGAGGGTTCGACCAGAACGCCCGATGGTGATGACAGCCTGACCCTCCAGGGGGGAAACATCACCCTGAATAACGCCGTGGGAGCGGTGAGAGCCCTGGGAAAGCTGACGGTAAACCAGCGGGGAACCTTTACCGCCAAGGCCGGTATCACCGCCAATCTGGGCTTTACCGAGGCGGGGACCACTACAAGCGCTAAAACGGTCATTGCACCTGCAGACAACGGCACGGTTACCATTGCCACCGCCGGGAACCCTATCGAGTTTAAGTACCCCGTCGAGTCCGCGGGGACCAAGCGGAGCCTTGCCCTTAATTCGGGGGCGGCATCCCCGGCGGGCAATATCACTATAGAGAGCGCCGTCAATCTAAGCGGCAGTTATACCCAGACCTGCGCGGGGACCGCGGTAATCGGGACCGTCTCCGCCGCCGGGACTATCCGGACCGGGGGGGACGTCACGCTCCAGGGAGTCGGAACCGTTAGGGTAACCGGGACCAGCCTTGCCGCCGGGGACATCAAGGCCGGGGGGAACATCATGTTCCAGGGAGGCGGAACCGTTACCGGTCTTGATACGGGGGGCAGCGCTGAAATTGATACCAACCTGACCCTGGAGGCGGGGACCAATTACGCCGGGACGTTTACCGTTGTTGGCGCCGGCACGACGGTTAACTTTAACCGGCTTATCGTCAACGCCAATACCCTTAACAACGGGATCATCCGGGCCGGGCAGGTAATGGGCCCCGCCGATCCCATAGACAGCGTATCCGACCCCGCCGTCAACAACATGCAATTCGGCGACGGCGCTCTTCCCTATCTTCCCGCCTGGATAAACGACTTTGCCCTTATCTTTAACAACGGCTATTCCGGCTCCGGTAATATCACCGGCATTTCCGCTAATGCGGACAGGACCTGCGTCGCCTTTAGGGCGGACAGTTCCCTGCTGGGCCCCTCCGCCCCCGAGCCTCTTATCGCCCTTAGTACCACTTCGGGCAATGATGTTGTACCCAAGTGGCTGGTATTCCTGGGGAACATTACCCAGCGTTTTGATTCCAAGGGCAGAAACGTGCCCAATGTGCTTATCGCCCACGAATATCATATTGCCGATAATCCCTCGTCCGCGCCCACCGGGGTCCGGCTTGACACCGGCGCGGCGGAAACCGGCCAAACCGGGGAGCGGCTCATTATCTGGCGGGGCTTCCTGGATCTGAACGGTAAAAAATGGCGTATGATCCAAGGTATGGCGTTGGGGTCGTATCCTGGAACGTATCTCGATGATAATGGCTTTGGCGGTTATAAGGGCAAGTTGAGCCTGGGGAAGATCCAGACTAACAAGCCCGCCGGGGAAATCCGGGCCAGCGGAGATGGAAGCAGCCCGGCCCTGCCCGGCGGTTTTACCCTGTGGGCCGGTACGGGCTTTACCCTGGAACTGCTGGCCAATGCCGATCCCAACAGCGCTTCCTATACTCCCAATAGAATAAGTTCCTCCGGGGCGGTAAGGCTCTATCCGGGTTATACCGGTACTATCTCCAGCGTCAGTACGGACTGTCCCGGCTGGTGGGAATTTGAAGAAGCCCATCTAATCTTTACCGGGGCGGCAGCCTCGTTTGAGACGGGACTGGCGGGTTTGGTCTCCTCCCGGCCGCTTCTTCCCGATCCCTCCAGGGATACCGTTTTTTCAAGTTATGACGATCCCTTCCTGGACGTAGGCGCCCTTACGGTCAGGGCGGGAACCGCCGGGTTAAAGTCGGATATTTCCGTCCAGGGGAATGTTACCATCGAAGCCGGCGCAGCCCTCGAGGCGGTTGATTCCGGCTTTGGCCGCTACATTGTGGTCCGGGGCGGCGCCGAGACCGTTCCCGGCGGCTGGTATCAGTACGGGACCTTTGACCCCGGCCAGAGTACCGTCAATTTTAAAGGAGCGGGTCCCAATCCGCTTATCGTTGTACAGGGGAATACAAAGTGGTATAACTTTGTCTGCGAGACCAACTCGGCGATTTTAGAATTTTCCGCAGCCACCCATGCGGTAAACGATTACCATGAATTTACCAAACTGCTCCGGGTATGGCCCAGAGACGGCGCCGCCATAATACGGATGACCAAGATTATGACTAGTAATCCCCGTTTTAACGCCGGCGGAAACCATAACTATCCCGAGAATCCCACCAGTTATAACGACTACGGCGAGTTCTGGCACATCAAACTGGACGACTCCACCGCCAGGGTGGAGATGTACATGGTCAACGTATTTTACAGCTACGCCAAAATTCCCATAGCCCTGCCCGCGGGGGTGTACGCCAATCCCTACAACGAATCCAGCACTTTGCCGAACTGGGGTTTTCACTTCTGCATGTACTGGACGAATCTTAAAACCTTCATCTACAGCTTTACCGAGGATACCGACGGTAACGGCAAGATCGACCGCCTGCGGGTACAGGCTACGCTGCAGATAACCACCCCGGATTTTACCGGCTTTAGGGTTAGTATCGAAGGCTACGATATCGATACCTCCAGGGGAAGCGGCGGGTTCGAGGTTGTTTCCCACAGCATGGATTCTATCTACATCTACCTAAAGGAAAAGCCCTACCAGGACAGCGGCGTAACCCCCCGCTGGCGGGTGCTGGCCGGGGGCAATCTTAGGCTTAACGAGTATATTGCCGTGGAGCCCTTCCATAACTGGATGATCGCCGTCGATACGGCGCCTCCCAAGGTTTCCTATGCGCTGATGCTTCCCACGGGGGCGGCCTCCACCAGGAGCGATCTCTTTGTCCAGCTTGCCGAGCCGATGATAAGCAAGGAGAATGTTTTTCTGGATATACGTATTCCCGCGGCTCATGATCCCTACAGCGGTAACAGGACTAAAACTAATACCAAGCTTGTTACCACGAGAGATACCTATTATACGATGGAGTACTTAATAAGTTTTAACAAGAACGACGGCTTTTCTGTCGAAGAGCTTGCGAAGGGGGAGAAGTACTTTACCATCGAAAACGGCCAGGATCTGGCCCTGCCTATCGAAGATCTCTTCAATCCCGCCAATCCCCAGTACCCTTCGCCCAAGTATCCCAAAAACTGGAACTACGATTCCTATGTTACCGTCAGGGGCAATTCGGGGCGCTATATTAACGACGACGGCCAGGTAAAAACCGCCCCCACGGGATCCCTCTACACCGACGAGTTCGGGAACCCCATCGGCGACGGGACCGGCTACGCCATGGTTCCCCCCAATAAGCTGCCCATGCCGGCGGTTTTGCTCCCCGGCGCTCCCCCCGGTAAATACTCCCACCGTGTTACGGATGTGCTGGTCTCCCTGCCCCCCTCCGGCCCTTCGGACGATCAGTACTTTATGTGGCCGGTCTGGGCAAAAACCGATGACAGCCCCACCTCGGTTACGGTAGGATCGGGCTGGTCCCCGGCGCCGGGTATGGGCCGGGACGACGAATACGGCCTTATCTGGGACTTTACCGGACTGCGGGGGCTGAGGGACAAGGATATTTCCCTCCTGGGGGAGATGCACGATAGTCTGCGCCTTGCGGGTTTTGCTCCCAGCCTCTTCTATGCGGCTTCGGTCCACGACAGCTTTAGGGCAGGTCCGGGAAATGGTTCCGTGGGGCTCTGGCTTCCGCCCTTTAATCAGAATGATTTTTCCAATATTGTGCCGAAGCCCTTTACCGGGGCTTATCAGCGGTCCCCCGATTCCGGGCCCACGCCGCCTCAGTATGTTTTCAGTTTTAACAACACCCATTACGGCCGGGGTTCTTCGGTGGAATTCTTCTACCGCCTTGACGGCGGCCTTACGCCGCTCTATGCGGCCCGGCTTGATATGGTCCGGGGCGGGGCCATTCCCGAAGACTGGTTCCGCCGGATCAAACCCTTCAGTTTCAGAATCATTGACGATATTTTCCAGCGGGGGGGCGTTACGATTCTGAACAATGTGATCGATCCTACCCGGGGGGAGAAGACCTATCTGGAGTATGTCCTTAACCGGAGCGGCCGGGTTACCATTCAGGTCTTTACCCTGGACGGCAGTCTGGTCCAGGTCCTGCAGCGGGGCAGTCAGGGAACGGGAACCTACCGTATCTCCTGGGACGGCAGAAACCGCGGCGGCCGGGCCGTGGCCAGGGGTATGTACTTTATCCGTGCGGTGGGTCCCGAATTTGACGAAACCAGAAAGGTAATGGTCGTAAAGTAGGGATGGAGGAAAGATCCGGTCCCGGCGGGACCAGTCCGGCCCCACCCGCTGTGGATGACGCCGTCACGGGCGCCGCCCCTGCAAAGGCGGCTTTCGTGGCGGTGGTGGGCCGGCCTTCGGCGGGAAAGTCCACCCTGATAAACCGGCTCTGCGGGGCCAAGGTAGCCATTGTCAGTCCCGTTCCCCAGACCACCAGAAACGCTATCCGGGGCATAGTCAACGGTCCCCAGGGCCAGCTTGTCCTGGTGGACACCCCCGGCAGGCACAGATCGGAACGGAAATTCAACAAAAAGCTGAGGGAAACCGCCGACAGGGCGGCGGCGGAGGCCGAAATTGTCCTCTATGTGCTGGACGCCTCCCGTCCGCCCGGCCCCGAGGAGGAGGAAATTGCATCCGCCCTGGCCGCGCCGGCCTTTCTTTCACGGACCATAGCGGCGGTGAACAAGATCGATGTCCCCGGAGCGGACATTGCCGCCGCCGGGGACTTTCTCGGCCTCCGCCTGCCCCAACTGCCCGAAGCCCGGCGCTTCAACATCTCCGCCCTCAGAAATGAGGGCCTTTCGGATCTGCTCCGGGCCCTTTTTGACCTGGCCCCTCCGGGAGAACCCTTCTACCCCAGGGAGTATTATACCGATCAGGAACTGCCCTTCCGCATCGCCGAGATCATCCGGGAAAAGGCCATCAACCGGCTGCGCCAGGAACTGCCCCATTCCATTTACGTGGAGGTGGCGGATACGGAACTGCGGGAGGAAGGCGGAAGGCAGCGCGGAAGGCAACGCCTCTGGGTGCGGGCCTTTATCATGGTGGAACGGGAATCCCAGAAGGGCATGGTGGTGGGGAAGGGGGGCGCCATGATCAGGGCCATACGCCTTGCCGCCCAGAAGGATCTGGACCGTATCTTTGACTGGAAGACGGAACTGGATCTGCGGGTCAAAACCGCCCACGAATGGCGCCATAACGACGAAATCCTGCGCCGTTTTATAGGCCGGTAATTCCCCCGCGATTGGAACGGTCCGGTAGTTTTTTCCCCGCGTTAATGGTATGGTGGGGGACATGCGTTTAGTGTGCCTTGATCTTGAGGGGGTGCTTATCCCCGAAGTGTGGATTGCCTTTGCCGATGCGGCGGGGATACCGGAACTGCGGCGTACTACCCGGGACGAGCCGGACTATGACAAGCTGATGCGCTTTCGCCTGGATCTGCTTAACAAAAACGGTCTCAAGCTGCCGGATATTCAGCGGGTTGTGGCCGGTATGGAACCCCTGGAGGGGGCGCAGGCCTTTACCAGGGCGCTGCGGGAAAAGGTTCAGCTTATCATCCTTTCCGATACCTACGAAGAATTTGCCCGGCCCCTGATGGCAAAGCTGGAGTATCCCACCCTGTTTTGCAACAGTCTGGTAACCGGGCCGGACGGCGCAGTCTCCGGTTACCGGCTCCGCCAGAAAGACGGCAAGCGGGAGGCGGTCAGGGCCTTCAAATCCATCAATATGCAGGTCTTTGCCGCGGGGGATTCTTTTAACGATTTGAAGATGATCCGCGAGGCCGGCGGGGGCTGCCTCTTCCGTCCCCCGGAAACCGTCAAAAGGGACTGCCCGGATCTTTTCTGCGCCGAAACTTACGGGGAACTCATGGCCCGGATCGATCTGTTTCTTGCCGGGGATTAGGGCTTGGAGATTCTGCCCATCTCTAATCCCTTCGGCGCGCCGGTCTATCATGTGGAAACCACCACCAGTACCATGGACGAGGGCCGCAGACTGGCCGGAGCGGGGTCGCCCCACGGTACGGCGATCTGCGCCGATTATCAGGAAGCCGGCCGGGGCCGGATCAGGGAGCGGTCCTGGGATATGGAGCGGGGGCGGAACCTTGCCTGTACGGTGCTTCTGCGCTTCGGCGGCATGGGGGATATTCCCCCGGCCCTTACCCTGCGGACCGGTCTGGCGGTGCTGTCGGCCATCGCCGCCCTGGTCCCGGCCCTGGCGGACCGGCTTCTGGTAAAATGGCCCAACGACATCATGATCCGTTTTCCCGAAGCCGGGGGGGCCGCCCGCAAGACCGCCGGAATCCTTACCGAAGGGGACGGCGGCGCCGTATTTACCGGCATCGGGGTCAATGTGGCCCAGAGGGAATTTCCCCCGGCCTACCGGCGGCATGCGGCCAGCCTGGCCCTGGCGGCGGAGCCTTCCGGGGCCGCCGGGCCGGAGCCGTTCCCTCCCGGTTTTTCTTTCCGCCTCTTAGAGGAGATCCTCTTCCGCCTGCATGCGGAATTGACGGGAGGAAAGGACTGGAGAAGCCGGCTCGAGGAGCGGCTCTACCGGCGGGGCGGGGAGGTTACCTTTATCGACGGGGCCGCCGGTTCGGAAAACGCCGTCGAGGGCCGCCTTACCGGCATAGGTCCCGCGGGGGAACTGCTCATCGTCCCCAGGGGGGAGGAAAAGGCCCGGTCCTTTGTTACCGGGGAACTCCTGGTCTACTGATGCGCCCTCAATGCCGTATCCCCAGACGTTCCTTAAAGCCCTCAAGGGATATATAGTTGCTGTCCCGGTAATACCCGCCGTTCCGGTAATAGCGGACATAGGGGATTTCCCGGTTGCGGAAGGTATTTTCCTTAAAGCTCATAAAGGTCCCGTGGTCCAGGCTCTCCCATGGTTCAATATCATATTCCACATAGTAAATTTTAATTTCCGGCCCGGCGGCCTCCGCCTGGGACAGATAGGCTTTCATGGCGGTCCACTGGGGACACCAGCTCTGGGTGAGAATCAACGCCGCAGCGGGTCCGGCCGTCAGGCCGGCCTCAATGTCGCCCCTTTCCATCAGGTCCCGGCATTCGGCTTCGCTTAATTTTCGTATCATGGGATGAGTATAGCCGTTTTTGGCTCCGGAACAATAGAGTTGTTTAGAAACTTCAGTTTTTGAACAGCTTCCGTCTAATGAACTTTCCCGCCCTTCAGGGCGGGGCGTTAAATTTACGGCCAATGGAAGTCCCGCTGCGGAATTCCCCGCGGCAAATCCTGTCCCCCTTGCGTCCGGCCCCTCCGAAGTTATACACTGGTCCATCATGCTTGACTGTCGTTTTATTGTTGATAACCTTCCTGCGGTAAAGAAAAATATCGCCGACCGGTATATGGAAGCCGACGCTGATAAGGCGGTCTCCCTTTTTGAGCGCCGTACCGGACTTACCACCTTTCTTCAGGGCCTGCAGCAGAAACGGAACGCCAATGCGGCGGCGATGAAGGGCGCCGCCAAAGACCCCGCCCTCCGCTTGTCTCTTATCGAAGAGGGGAAGAAGCTGAAGGAAGATATCGCCGCCGCCGAGCCGGAGCTTGCCCGGGTGGAGGCGGATCTGGACGCCGAGCTTCGCCGCATCCCCAATATGGCCCATCCCGATGCGCCGGTGGGGAAGGAGGACAAGGATAATCTGGAGATTAAACGGGTGGGGGAGCCCGCCCGTTTTGACTTTGAGCCCGCGGATCATGTAAAGCTGGGACAGGATCTGGATATCATCGATTTTGATTCCGCCGCCAAGGTTTCGGGGCCCAAGTTCTACTACCTGAAAAACGAGGGGGTTTTTCTGGAACTGGGCCTTATCCGCTATGCCCTGGACATTCTGCAGAAGAAGGGTTTTACTCCTTTTATAACCCCCGATGTGGCCAAGGAGGAGATCCTTGAGGGCATTGGCTTTAATCCCAGGGGGGCGGAGTCCAATGTGTATACCCTGGAGGGGGAAAACGCCTGCCTGGTGGGAACCGCGGAGATCACCCTGGGGGGCTATTATTCCAACGGGATCATCCCCAGGGAGCGGCTTCCCCTTCGCATGGCGGGCCTCTCCCACTGTTTTCGCCGGGAGGCGGGGGCGGCGGGGCAGTTCTCCAAGGGCCTCTACCGGGTACATCAGTTTACCAAGCTGGAAATGTTCGTTTACTGTCTGCCGGAAGAGTCGGACCGTTTCCACGAAGAGCTCCGCTCGGTGGAGGAGGAGATCTTCGCGGGCCTGGAGATCCCCTTCCGGGTGGTGGATACCTGTACCGGCGATCTGGGGGCCCCCGCCTACCGCAAGTGGGATCTGGAGGCATGGATGCCCGGACGCAACGGCGGCGAATGGGGGGAGGTTACCTCTACCTCGAACTGTACCGATTATCAGGCCCGGCGGCTTAACATCAGGTATAAGGATGAGGGCGGGAAGAACCGCTTTGTCCACATGCTCAACGGAACCGCCATAGCGGTATCCAGAGGCATCATCGCCATACTGGAGAATTTTCAGGAGGCCGGCGGTTCGGTACGAATACCCAAGGCGCTGGTTCCCTACTGCGGCTTCGAGCGTATATGTCCGAAGCGCGCAACGTAACGGTTTAAGTTCTACGCTGTAAGGAAGAGCATTATGAGGAAATTTATTTGCACGGGTTTATGCGCGTTGGGTTGTTTTTTGTTCTGTACCTGCCAGAGTCTTTCATCGGGACTTCGGGAGCCGGTTCTTTCTCTCAATTCGGTGGATTTGGCGGGCATCAGCTTTAACGGCGTGGATCTTGTGGCCAGGATAAATGTGGAGAATCCCAACGGTTTCAGCATCCCCCTTCCCCGGATCGGCTGGGAATTCTTTCTAAACGGCGCTTCCTTTATCAGCGGAAATATCAAGGAAAATACGGCCGTCAAGGCCCGCAGGTCTACGGTGGTGGATGTTCCCTTCCGCCTGAACTATGCCGATGTTTTTGCCGTGGTCCGGCAGGCGGGGAACCTTGCCGAAGCCCCCTACAGGGTTGTGCTGCAGGCGGTCTTCCCCATTCCCCTGATTCAGGAAAAGGTTTTTACCTTTGAACATTCGGGGAACCTTCCCCTGCTGCAAACGCCCGGGATTTCCGCCCCCTCCTTCAGCATAGCCAGGGTTGATTTTGAAGGCGTCAAGGTGCTGTGTACCTTCAATGTAGATAACCCCAATGTTTTCCCCATTCCCTTCCCCAGGTTTGACTGGGACTATTCGGTTAATAAAACGTCTCTTGCAAAGAGCAGCCTTGCCGGGGTCAAGACCCTTCCCGCCAAGGCCTCCACTCCGGTGGACATCAGTGTGGATATTTCCTACCTGCAGTTGTTTGCGGCGATCCGGTCCCTGACGAATACCGCCGAAGCCCCATCGCTGATGAATGTCAACGCCGACTTTCTTATCCCCGCCCTGGAGAATGCCGCCGCCGTCCTGGATATTCCCGGCATGCTTCCGCTGCTCAGAAAACCGGAACTGCGCTTTGCGGGGATCAGCCCCCGGAACATCAGCCTTCAGCGGGCGGAATTTTTGATCAGCTGGGAGGTGGAAAATAAAAACGGCTTTGCCATGGACATCGATCTTTTCGACTATGACATAAAGGTAAACGGCGTCCAATGGGCTCAGGGCCGCATTGCGGACCCCCCCAGGCTGAACCCCAATAAGACCACCACCGTTCCGGTACTCATCACCCTGAATTCTCTGGACATGATCCGGGAGCTGACCGCCGTCATGAGCAGGCGGGGAGATGTCTCCTATCTCTGCGGCGGGGACATGAAATTATCCGGGGGTTTCCCCGGCATGGGGGTTATTGATATGCCCTTTAATTTCAGCGGCAGCACCAAGCTGCGGAATTAAGCGGTTCAGCAATTCCGAGGTCCCGGTGAAGACAAGCAGGGAAAGCAGCAGGGAGACGGGAAAAAGCCCCATGCCGGTTTTTGACAGAATAAATCCAAAGAGGGGCGGCATAAAGGCGCTGGCGGAAAAGATGGCGGCCATTTGCAGTCCTATGACGGATTGGGACGCCTCCTTGCCAAAGCGTTTTGGGGTTTCGTGGATCATGGCGGGGACGATGGGAGCGTAGCCGAATCCCATCAGGATAAAGGCGGCTGCCGGGAAAACGGCGGGCAGGGGCAGGATCAGCAGGACTATGCCGGATAGGCAGAGCCCCTGCCCCAGCCGGATAAGGTTCCGGTTATTCAGCTTCATGGATATAAACCCGGACAGAAAACGTCCCGCGGTGATTCCCGCATAGAAGAGCGCGGTGTACCGGGACGCCGCATCCGGCTCCAGGTTTTTGTGGCTCACCATATAGCTGGCCCCCCAGAGTCCGGCGGTAAGTTCCAGGGCGCCGCACATAAAGAACGAAGCCATTGATATCTTTACGCCCCCTGCGGCAGGGGGATTTCTCTTTTTTTCTGTTTTTCTTTTCCGGCCTTCAGGCTCCGCCGCTTTTTGTTCAAACCGTTTCCACAAACCCAGGGAAAGGATAAGCATGCCCGCGGTAACAAATTCCAGGATCGAGATGCTTTGATAGCCCCGGCGCCAATTGCCGTTTCCGGCGATAAACAGAGACATGATCACCGGCCCCAGAGTTGCGCCTATGCCCCAGAAACAGTGGAGCCAGTTCATGTACCGGGCTTTACAGTGGAGGGCCACAAAGTTGTTCATCCCCGCATCCACCATTCCCGATCCGAGGCCCAGGGGAAGGGAGCAGATACAGAGCCAGAAAAATGAGGGGGTCAGGCTGTACCCCAGCAGGGCTGCCGCAATCATCGATATACCCGCCAGGGCAAGTCTGCCGGTTCCGAAAAACCGCTCAAGCCGTTCAATAAAAAGGCACGAAACCGTCATGCTGCCGACAAAGATCATTGAAAGAATTCCCGCATCCGCCGGGGAAGCGTTCAGGCTGATCCGCATAATGGGCCAGGCGGAACCCAGGATAGAAACCGGAAGCCCCAGGCTGATAAATGAAAGATAGATGATAAGCAGCAAGGCGGTCATGTAAGCTCCTTTTGTTCGAGAAGGCATAAAACCGGAGGCCGTCCTCCGGCGGGGGAACTTCAGGCCGGGGAGAGTCATTAACAGGGGAAGCGAAAAGATCCCCGGACAAAATGATTTTTTCGGGGTTCATACGGCGGCGGCGGATTGTATAATCCGGAAAACTGCGCCTGCTCCGCCGCCGGAACCGAAGGGCCTTTTCTCCCAATGTATCCCCAGGGGAAGCCATTTAAGTTCTCCCGCATAGTTTTTCCATCTCCGTATCAGCTTTCCGTTGATCATGATCCCCACGCCGGCTTCAGGGCCGGGGAACTGGAGAAGCGGCTGGCGGCGGTACGGGACCGCCGGGCGGCTATGGCTTAGGCCCCCTGGCAGCCTGTTGTACTTGTGGATTTTTTGCGCTTAATGCCGCAAAAAATCCCCGATTATTGGGCTGCCTTCGGAGTTTGCAGGGTAAAAAATCGCCTGATCGGCGATTTTTTGGGGTTTTACGTGCGAAGCGCAACAAACTCCTAGCTTACGACGATATTTACCAGTTTGTCCGGCACGGCGATCACCTTGACCACGGTTTTCCCTTCGGTCCATTTGACGATCCCCGGCAGGGCGGCGGCGGTTTTTTTCAGTTCCTCCCCGGAGCTTCCCGCGGGGGCGGTAAATTTTTCCCGGATTTTGCCGTTCACCTGGACCACGATGGTAACCTCACTTTCCCGGGTAAGCTTTTCGTCCCAAGAGGGCCAGGGGGATGCGGAAACCGTTCCGGCATGGCCCAGCTTTTCCCAGAGTTCTTCTCCCAGGTGAGGAGCATAGACACTGAGCATGAGGACCAGGGGCTCCCAGAGGGAACGGGGGACGGCGGCAAGCTTTGCCAGTTCGTTGGAATAGATCATCATCTGGCTGATGGCGGTATTGAAGTTGAGGGTCTCCGTATCTCCGCTCACCTTTTTGATGGTTTTGTGGAGAAGCCTGGTCAGCCTGTCCATTTCCTCCCCGGAGAGTTCTTCCTCCCCGCCGCGGGCCCCGCATTTTTCGCCGGTGGTCCAGATCCGTTCCAGGAAACGGGAAACCCCGATAAGGCCCGCGGTACTCCAGGGCTTGCTCACCTCCAGGGGCCCCATGAACATTTCGTAGACCCGCAGGGAGTCGGCGCCGTAGTCCCGGACTATTTCGTCGGGGTTGATGATATTTTTAAGGCTCTTCGACATTTTGGCGATAACTTCGGTCAGTTCTTCGCCGGTATCCTTCTCTACAAAACCCTTGGAGGTTTTTTCCACCCGGTCCGCGGGGACCAGGATCTTGTCCTTTCTTTGGTAAGCGAAGGAGGTAATCATCCCCTGGTTCACCAGCCGTATGAAGGGCTCGGAACTGTTGACCAGCCCCAGGTCGTAGAGCACCTTGTGCCAGAAACGGCTGTAGAGCAGGTGGAGCACCGCATGTTCCACGCCGCCGACATAGAGATCCACCGGAGCCCAGTAGTCGATCTTATCCTTTGCCGCAAAGGCCCTGTCGTTGCGGGGGTCCAGGTAGCGGAGATAGTACCAGCAGGAACCGGCCCACTGGGGCATAGTATTGGTTTCCCGTTTTGCCGGACCCCCGCAGCTGGGGCATGTAACGTTTACCCAGCCTTCGATTCCCGCCAGGGGAGATTCGCCGGTCCCCGTGGGGGCGTAGGACTGCACCTCCGGAAGTTTCAGGGGCAGTTCCGGTTCGGGGAGGGGAACGATGCCGCACTTTTCGCAGTGGACCAGGGGGATGGGTTCCCCCCAGTAACGCTGGCGGCTGAAGATCCAGTCCCGGAGCTTGTAATTTACCGCCCTTTTGCCGAAGCCCCGCTCTTCTATCCAGGCGGTAATTTTTGCCTTGGCCTCGCCGGTGGGAAGGCCGTTGAAGGCCCCCGAATTCACCGCCCAGCCGCTGGCGGCGGTACATGCGGAAACTTCCTCAACTTTGCCGGAACCTTCCCCCGGCGGAACCGGGGAAACGACCTGCACCACCGGCAGCTTAAAGACCCGGGCAAATTCCCAGTCCCGTTCATCGTGGGCGGGGACCGCCATGATCGCCCCGGTTCCGTAAGAGATAAGCACATAATCGGCTATCCAGACGGGAATTCGCTCTCCGTTCACCGGGTTTATCGCATAGGTTCCGGAGAAGACTCCGGTCTTTTCCTTGGCCAGATCCGTCCGTTCCAGATCGCTCTTCCTTGCCGCCGCATCGAGGTAAGCCGCCACCGCCTGCTTCTGTTCCACGGTGGTAATCCGCTCCACCAGGGGGTGTTCCGGGGCCAGGACCATATAGGTAACGCCGAAGAGGGTGTCCGGCCGGGTGGTGTAGATTTCAAGGAGAAGGTCTTCGGCCTTTTCCCCGGAGGATGGAACGTCTTGTACATCGATCTTAAAGCTTACGTTGGCCCCTTCGGAACGGCCTATCCAGTTCCGCTGCATCTGCTTGACCGGTTCGGGCCAGTCAAGGCCGTCCAGATCCGCAAGAAGCCGCTCCGCATAGGCGGTGATCTTCAATATCCACTGGCGTATGCGCCTGCGGACCACCTTGGTCTTGCAGCGTTCACAGAGACCGTCCACCACCTCCTCGTTGGCCAGGCCGGTCTTGCATGAGGGACACCAGTTGATGGGACTTTCCGCTTCGTAGGCCAGTCCCTTTTCAAAGAGCTTGAGAAATATCCACTGGGTCCATTTATAGTAGTCCTCCCCGGAGGTGGCCAGCTCCCGGTCCCAGTCGTAGGAAAAACCCAGGGATTTGATCTGTTCCCGGAACCGGTTGATATTATCCGCGGTGGTTTTTGCCGGATGAACCCCCATCTTGATGGCATAATTTTCCGCCGGAAGCCCGAAGGAATCGAAACCCATGGGGTGAAGTACATTGAAGCCCTTCATGCGGAGGTAACGGCAGTAGATGTCCGTAGCGGTATAACCTTCGGGATGTCCCACATGGAGGCCGTTGGCCGAAGGGTAGGGAAACATATCCAGCACATAACGGCGCTTCTCCTTGGGATAGGCGGGATCTTCTGAGGCCTTAAAGGATTTATGCTCCTCCCAGTACCGCTGCCACTTAGGCTCGATGCTGTCAAAGGGATACTTGGCCATGAACTCGGGCTCCTTGCTGTACGAAATATAATCTTATAATATAGGGTGAAGATAGTCTCTTGCAAGGAGGCGGCGATGTCCGCAATATTTGAACGCCGTTCGGTTCGTGATTTTTTATCCAGGCCCGTGGAGGCGGATAAAATCGAAAGAATCCTGCGGGCCGGTTTCGAGGCTCCCTCGGCCCATAACCGCCGGCCCTGGGAATTTCTGGTTATCTCGGGCAGGGAGGATCTTGAGGCCCTTTCCAGGATGAGCCCCTATGCCAAAATGTGCGCCAAGGCCGCTGCTGCGGTTGCGGCCTGTGTGAACCTCAAACTGGGGGAATCTAAAGATGAAGATCATAACGCTTGGTGGATTCAGGATCTTTCCGCGGCCACCGAAAATATGCTGCTCCAGATTGTTGACGAAGGCCTGGGCGGGGTCTGGCTCGGCTGGTACCCCGATCAGGGCCGGGTCAAGGCCTTTTCGGAACGTTTCGGCCTTCCCGCCCACCTGCTTCCCTTCTCCCTAATCGCCCTGGGGTATCCCGCCGGGCCGCCCGGAAAACGGGACCGCTTTGACGCTGCGAAAGTTCACTACGAATACTACGGCAGGACTAAAAACTGATGAAAAAAACCGTGGTGGTCATTGACGGTATGGGTGGCGGCATCGGCGCCCAGCTTATCGGCAGGATCCGGGAGATCATCGATGCGGACAAGGTTCCGGTCGAGCTGATAGCCCTGGGGACCAATGCCTCCGCTGCGGAACGGATGCTCAAAGCCGGCGCCCACCGGGGGGCGGCGGGGGAAAATGCCGTTAAAGTTTCGGTTTCCCTGGGAGACTTTATCCTTGGCCCCCTGGGTATCGTGCTGGCCAACAGTCTTATGGGAGAGGTCAGCCCCGCCATGGCCGAGGCGGTGCTTGCGGCGCCGGGGGAGAGGATACTGCTCCCCGTACATCAGGAGCATGTTTACCTGGCCGGGACCGAGTCCCTTCCTCTGGGCAGGCTGCTGGACAAGGCGGTGGATCATTTAAAAGAGAGGCTTGAACGGATCGAAGGATGTTGACAGTCCCCTTTGGATTGTATATCTTACCCGCATTGACAGTACGGAACCGGCGGCATGAAGCCGGCGTTTCCGGGCCCTTATGTTTTCCGGTATGGGCGGCTGAGTTCCGGCCTGCTCTTTCAAGAATATCCCACGAAGGGACCGCAGCGGATGAATCCCGGTTTCAGGAGGTTCCGTGTCTCCCTTGCAAAATTCCGGTGAAAAGTACAACAGGCTGCTGGATCTTATCGCCGCCCGGCAGAGCGCCGCGGTGGCCTTCTCCGGGGGCGTTGACAGTTCCTTCCTCTGTTATGCCGCCGCCGCCGCCCTGGGGGGAAAGGCCCTGGCGGTAACCGTCCTCTCCCCCATGCTGCCGAAAAGCGAGAGGGACTCCGCCGCCGAAACGGCCCGGCTCATCGGCATCGATCATATTTTCATAGAAGAAAACGCCATCGGCGAGGAGGTGGCGGCGAATTCCAGGGAGCGCTGCTACTTCTGCAAGAAGCTGGAATTTGCCGCGGTGATCGATGCGGCGGCGCGCCGGGGCATACGGACGGTGCTGGACGGATCGAATCTGGACGACCTGGGGGATTACCGGCCGGGCCTTAAGGCTCTGGAGGAACTGGGGGTGCTGAGCCCCCTCAGGGAGGCGGGGCTTACCAAGGCGGAAATCCGGGAGCTTTCCCGCCGCTTTAAGCTGCCCACCTGGGATAAACCCGCCTTTGCCTGCCTTGCCTCCCGTATTCCCTACGGTGAAAGGATAAACCGGGAAAAGCTCCGCCGGGTGGAACGGGCGGAAGAGGCCCTCCGGTCCAGGGGATTCCGCCAGTTCCGGGTCCGTTCCCACGGAGATCTGGCCCGGATTGAGGTGGCCCCGGAGGAGAGGCGGCTTTTTTTTGACGAAGCCCTGCTGGATTCAATTTCCCGTACCCTTAAGGGCTGCGGTTTTATCTATGTTGCCTTTGAGGCGGAAGGTTATGCCATGGGAAATATGAACCGGGCGGCGGCATCCGCCGTTGAGGCCGGGGGGGCCAATGAAAACACTGCACTTTGACTGTTTTGCGGGGATTTCCGGGGATATGGCCCTGGGGGCCTTTGCGGATCTGGGCGTCGATACCGCCCTGGTACAGGCGGAACTGGAAAAACTTGGCATAGGGGGATGGAAACTGGAGTTCCGCCGGGATGAACGCTGCGGCATCTGCGGGACCAGGGCCGTGGTAACCGTAGACGGGTATGAGCATCACAATCACGAACATGACCATGACCATCATGAACACGAACATGGTCAGGAATGTCGTAATTACGAACATCATAATCACGGGCACGGCCATCATGCCTGGAAGGATATCCGTTCCCTTATCGAAGCGGCCCCCCTGTCCGCAGGGGCAAAGCGGCGGGCCCTGGCTATTTTTACCCGTATCGCCGAAGCGGAGTCCCAGGTGCACGGGGTTCCTGCGGAGGATATTGCCTTTCACGAAGCCGGCGCCCTGGATTCAATCATTGATATTGTGGGGACCGCCGTATGTCTTGACCTGCTGAAGCCGGACCGGATTACCTGTTCTGAAATTGAACTGGGGGGCGGAACGGTGCGCTGCGCCCACGGGGAACTGCCGGTTCCCGCTCCGGCAACGCTGATTCTCTGCCGGGGCCTGCCGGTCAGGACCGGGGGCTTTCAGAAGGAGATGACCACCCCCACCGGCGCAGCCATAGCTGCCGCCTCGGCGGACGCCTTTACCGGCGCCGGGGCCTTTACGGAGCTTAAGACCGGTTATGGCATAGGGACCCGCAAACTGGACAAACCCAATGTGCTCCGCCTTTCCTGGCGGGAGGAGGCCGCGGAAGGTTCCCGCGGGAAGCCCTGGATTACGGAGGAACTGGCGCTGATCGAGACCAACATCGACGATATGACCGGAGAGGCCCTGGGTTTCCTGATGGAAAGCCTCTTTGCGGGGGGCGCTTTGGATGTAACCCTCAGTCCCTGCGTGATGAAGAAATCCCGGCCCGGAACGGTGGTCTCGGTCCTTTCCCCCGCCGCTCCGGATAAACTTGACGCCCTGCGGGAGATCCTTTTCCGCCGGTCCTCCGCCGCCGGCTTCCGGGAAATTCCGGTACGCCGGCTCTCTCTTCGCCGGGAGGAAGAACGGTTCAGCGCTCCTTCGGGCGAAGCGGGAAGGAAGACCGTTTTTTTCGGGGAAGAGGTTCTGGGGTCTAAGTTTGAGTACGAGGACCGGGCCCGGATTGCCCGGGAGCGGGGGATTTCTCTTGCCGCGGCGGAACGGCTTTTGGAGGAGAACCGGTGAAGATCCGGGACATTCTGCAGTCCCTGGGGGCCGGTTCCCTTTCCCCGGAGGAGGCCGCGGCTCTCATTGATGCGCTGTACAAGGAGGATCTGGGCTTTGCGGTTATCGACAGCCGCCGGGAGGAACGGACCGGTTATCCCGAGGCGGTTTTCTGCGGCGGAAAAACTGCGGATCAGGCGGAGGCGATTATCGGCGCCATGCGGGCGAAAAACATACCCGTACTGGGGACCAGGGCCGGTCCCGGTCTGGCGGAGAGGATATGTTCCCGTTTTCCTGAAGCGGTCCGGGACGAAATCGCCGGGACCCTTACCCTGGGGGAGGGGAGGGAGAGGCGGGGACTGGTAACGGTGGTGGCCGCGGGCACCTCCGATCTGCCCGCCGCCAGAGAGGCGGCGGTAACGGCGGAATTTTTCGGCAGCCGGGTTGAACTTATCGCCGACGTGGGGGTGGCGGGGATACACCGGCTCTTTGCCCGGCTTCCGGATATCAGACGGGCAAGGGTTATCATTGCCGCCGCGGGGATGGAAGGCGCCCTGGCGGGGGTCATCGCCGGCCTGGTCTCCGCGCCGGTGATAGCCCTGCCCACCAGCGTGGGCTACGGAGCTTCCTTCCGCGGCGTTTCGGCCCTGCTGGGGATGTTAACTTCCTGTTCGCCGGGGATCTCGGTGGTCAATATTGATAACGGATTCGGAGCGGGATACCAGGCTAATCTGATAAACCGTCTGGGTTCTCCCGGCCAAGATCCGGCTCCGCCCGCAGGGTCCAAACCCTGTTCTCCCTGACGTAGGTTCCCGCCTTTTTTCCGGTGCTGACATAGTAGTTTACAAAGGAAGGATCGAAGCCCTGGCCGTTATCGATATTCCGGTTTGCCCCTATGGCAACGGATCTGAGGGGGTTCCCCTCGAAGGCGCTGTTTCCAATATGGATGACGCTGCCGGGGATGACAATGCCGGCCAGGCGGTTGCGGGCAAAGGCCATGGGTCCGATGGTGGCGGCCCCCTCGGGAAGAATCAGCTCCGTCAGCTGATTATCCGCAAAGGCGCCGTATCCGATGATAACGCAGTTAAGCATGGTAAGGGAGTTTAACCGGTTGTTGGCAAAGGCCTGAGATTCCAAATAGGTAACGGTTTCAGGAATGGCAACGCCCGTGAGGGATTTGTTGAAAAAGGCCCTGAGCCCGATGATGGTTACCTTCATGCCGCCTATGGTTTCGGGGATGGCCACGTTTTTTTCCGTCCCCCGGTAACCGGTAATGGTGATACCCCCCGCCCGGTTCTGCAGAATGTCAAAATCATCCTCGGACTGGGCAAAGAGCGCCGCGCCGAAGAGGATCATAGTTATGAGAAGGGGGCCTCTTTTTTTCAGCATGATACTATGATAATTTCCGCCGCCGGAGTTGACAAGGGGGCTCTTTGTACATACAATCCACAGCATCCGGTCTGCGAATCCGCCGCCATGAAGGCGGCTGTTCTTTCGTTCCGCTTCCGAGTGATACCACGAAGGTATTGAACGATCAAACATGGTTTGATTGTACGCCGCCGAAGGGCGTTCATGGTATTTTTGGAGGTATTCTATGCACATGGCTGATGCGCTCATCTCTCCCGCTGTGGGGGGAGTTATGTGGACCCTAAGCGCCGCTTCCGCCGTTTATGCCACGGCGAAGATAAAGGATGATCCGGGGGAGAAAAAGGTTCCCCTGATGGCAGTGGCGGGGGCCTTTGTTTTTGCGGCCCAGATGATCAACTTTACCATTCCCGGTACCGGTTCTTCGGGCCATATAGGCGGGGGTATTCTCCTGGCCGCCCTGCTGGGGGCCTTTCCCGGCCTGCTGACCATCGCCGCGGTACTGGTAATTCAATGCCTCTTCTTTGCCGACGGCGGCCTCCTCGCTCTGGGATGTAATATCTTTAACATGGGGGTAATCCCCGCGCTGATCATCTACCCGCTGATCTTTAAGCCCCTGGCGCGGAAAGGATTTACGGTTCCCCGGATAACGGCGGCATCGGCGCTTGCCGTTGTGGCGGGGCTTCAGCTTGGGGCCTTTGCGGTGGTTCTGGAAACCCTGGTATCGGGGATTACCGCCCTGCCTTTCTCTGTTTTTGTCCTTCTTATGCAGCCCATCCACCTTGCCATCGGCATAGGGGAGGGGATCGTTACCTCGCTGGTTCTTAATTTTGTCTACAAGGCGAATCCTGAGATTCTGGAGAATTCCGCGGCTCAGACTATTTTCCCCCTCCGGGGAAAGGATGTTTCCGGTGGAGCGGCATCGGGGAAGACGGCCCCCTGGGGTTCCATCAAAAAATCCCTCGTGTTGCTGGGGGCGCTGGCCCTTCTTACCGGGGGGCTCCTCTCCATATTTGCTTCGGCCTATCCCGACGGCCTTGAATGGGCGATAGAGAGGACCTCAGGAAGCGCCGAACTTGAAGCGGAAGGACCGGCCTTCCGCCGGGCGGAGGCGATACAGGAGAACACCGCCTTTATGCCGGACTATACGTTCCCCGGCGTTTCCGCCGGTTCCGCCGGAACGGCGCTGGCGGGGATAGCCGGGGCGGCCATGAGCTTTTTCCTGGCGGGCGGGGCGGGCTTTGTCATATACCTCGTGAAACGGAACAAGGCTAAGGCCGTTTGAGGCAGGACATGCAGGACAAGTTTGGGGATATCTACGCCCTGGAACAGGCCGCCCTGGGCCGGAGCCCCATTCACCGCCTGCATCCCGGAGCCAAGATAGCCGCCGCCCTTTGTTATATAGCGGCGGTGATCTCCTTTGACCGTTACAGCTTTTCCCGGCTGCTTCCTTTCCTTCTTTATCCCAGCGTGCTGATAGCTCTGGCGGAACTGTCCCCCAGGCTCTTTGTAAAACCGGCGCTGGCGGCTCTGCCTTTTTGCCTTTTTGCGGGATTGTCCAATCTCTTCCTGGAACGGACCCCTCTCTTTGTTATCGCCGGATTCGGCCCCTGGTCCATCCCCGTTACCCGGGGCTTTGTCTCCCTCTGTACCCTGCTCCTGCGGAGCTGCCTCTGCGTTGCCGCGGTTTTGATCCTGGCGGCGACAACCCCCTTTCACCGGCTTTCGGCCCAACTGCGCCGTTTCCACATACCAGCCCTCTTTATCACGGTGATAGAGATCATGTACCGGTACATGGGGGTTCTGGCGGGGGAGGTCCGTTCCATGGTCAGAGCCTATACCCTGCGGGGCGGCGGGAGGGGGATTGCCATCATGCACATGGGAAGTTTTATAGGGCAGCTCCTGATCCGGAGCGTCCGCCGGGCGGAACGGATCTATGCCGCCATGCAGTGCCGGGGCTATGCCGGCGTCAAGGCCGTTCCGGGCGTTCCGGATCCCCTGCCTTTTACAAAGGGGGACGGTATCTTTCTTGGGGTCCTTATTCCGGGATGTCTCCTTTTCCGCCTGGCGGATCTTCCCCTCATCCTGGGGAAGCTTATCACCGGACCGGAGTAACGCTATTTTAGCCCTGCGGAATGTAACGGCGGCCTACCCCGGCGGGGTTCCGGTTATACGGAATCTCAGCCTTGACCTGGAGGCGGGGGAATGCGCCGCGCTGATAGGCGCCAACGGGGCGGGAAAGACCAGCCTCCTCCTTACCCTGGCGGGAATACTGCCCCTGCAGTCGGGGAGCATTATCCTGGAAGGCTCTGAGCTTGATCCGGGGATCCGGCCCGGAACCGGACTGCGCCGACGTATCGGACTTATCTTTCAAAATCCCGGGGACCAGCTTTTTATGGCCAGTATCTGGGAGGATCTGCTCTTTGGTCCCCGGAACATGGGACTTGGGGAAGCGGATGCGGCCCGCCGGGCGGAGGCGGTTCTTGCAAAACTGGGGATAGGCTTTCTCCGGGACCGGTCTCCCCTCAGGCTTTCGGGGGGAGAAACGCGCCTTGCGGCGATTGCCGCAGTTTTAACCATGGAGCCGGAGCTTCTGCTCTTTGACGAACCTACCGCCTTTCTCGATCCCCGGGCCCGGAGGGATCTGACCGCTCTTATAAAGAATCTGCCCCAGGCAAAGATCATCGCCACCCACGACATAGCCTTTGCGGAGGGGCTTTGTTCCCGGATCTTCCTGCTTAAAGACGGGGAATTAGCCGCCCAGGGAGAAACCCGGAACATCTTGGCGGACCGGGAGCTTATGGAAGAAATTTTTTACCGGTAACGCGATACCGGCTTCCCGGTCCGGTTTTCCGTTTTGTGTGTTTCGGTTGAAACGCATTCCCCGCGGCGTTTGTCAAAAAACGCTTCTCCCACTATGATGATCGTATGAACCCTAAGACAAAATTAAAGCAGGTCTGCCTGATATGGGCCTTCCTGTACCCTTCTTTAGCGCCGCTGTCCGCCGGCGAAAACACCGCCCTCTATCCCGGTACGGATCCCTGGAAAATTTTTAATAAACCCGAGATGATCAGCCTCGATGTGTACTCCCCCAGGGGGGACCCCCGGATTATGATGTTTGCCGACGCCCATGTAAGCGCCGGTATTCCGCTGTATAAGCTGCGCTCGGTGATCAGCGATTACGGGCAGTATCACCGTTATTTTAAAAGATGCAGCCGTTCCGGAATTGCCGCCCTTACCGAAGAGGGGGTGTTTCAGGATCTGGAGATGACGGTCAAGCTGATGGGCATGTCCTTTACGGGGCACTTTGTTGTATTTGTCCGGGAGCTGTCCAATTCTGCTTCAAGCTTTTCCCTTGGGTTTACCTATACTTCGGAGACCGGTACTATCCGGAGAGTATACGGAGAGTGGCGCTTTGAGAGGATCGATCCGGCGCCATCCGGGGCCAGGGACAGCGGAGCCTCTCCGGGGGGCCTGACCTATGTGCGGTTTACCCTTTCGGGCGCCACGGCAAGGAAGATACCGCTGCAGAAAACCGCCATGTCCTTGGCGCTGGGCCCCGAAATGATCAGCATCCTGGAACAGCTGCTTGCGGCGGCGTCGAACCTCCAGGGTATTCAAAATCCGTCGTTTTAACTATAGTTAAAACATGATCTATAAAAGTATTTTGAAACGGGGACTTTTGTTGTTTTCCGTTTTTTTGGTCCCGGCCTTTGAAACTTCTGCCGACGCCGGTATTGCGCCGGATACGGATTTTAAAAGGATTTATAACAGGTCTACAATTGTTTCATCCAGGGTTACTTCTTTCAAGGACGGCAGCAACAATACCTGGATCACCATGTTTGCGGATACCCATGTAACCACCGACATACCCATGGCCAGGCTGCGTTATATTATCACCGATTACCTGAACTATCCCAAGTACTTTAAGAGGAATACCAGTTCCCGGATTGCCGGCGCTACCGCAGACGGCGGAGTCTATCAGGATGTGCGGATTACCGTGGGGCTTCTGGGGTTTTCCTATTCCGGCCGCTATACGGTGCTGGTCCGGGAAACGGTGGATACTCAGGATAAATTTGTCCTCACCTTTAACCACATTAACGACGACGGCAACATCCGGGATGTAAACGGCGAATGGTACTTTGAACGTATCACCGTAGACGGAAAACCGATGACCTATGTGCGCTATATTTCGTCCAGTTCCTCCCTGCGGCGCATAGGAATACAGAAGGCCATACAGACTATGTTTGTCAGTTCCGAATTTACCGATATGACGGATCAGCTGCTGAAGGCGGGGTCAAGATAAGCCTCCGCCGGAAAATTTCCGGCCGGCCCGCCGTGAAAACCGGCCGCCAGGAGCCTGTTGCACGTGTAGGTTTTTATGGTTTTTTCATTGAAAAAACCATAAAAACCACGATTATCCGGCATCCGCGGACCTTTGGTCCGAACGGAGCTTGCAAGGTAAAAATCGCCTTACCGGCGATTTTTGAGGGTTTTGTGCGCGAAGCGCAACAAACTCCTAGGAATTCACCCGCTCCACATATTCGTTGGTTTCGGTGTTTACAAGAATTTTTTCACCCTGTTTGATAAAAAGGGGCACCCGGACGGTAAGGCCCGTTTCGGTTACAATGGGTTTGGTGGCCCCGGAAACCGTATCGCCCTTGACGTAGTTTTCGCTCTCCGCCACGGTAAAAACCACCTTGTAAGGTATTTTGATGTCGATGACCTTGCCTTCCCAGATGGTAAGTTCGTAGGAATCGCCCTCTTTCAGGTAATACTTTTTTTCTTCCATTTCGGAAATGGGCACCTCGTGCTGATCGTAGGTTTCGTTATCCATAAAATGATAGTTGTCCTGATCCGCATACTGGTACTGGCAGGTGTGAACGTCCACCTGGGCATCCTCCACTTCCTGCTGGGTGGGGACGGTCAGGGTCAGCACCGAGCCGTCCTTGATGCTTTTCATTTTTATCCGGGCAATGGCGGTTCCCTTTCCGGGATTGTGAAA
>JAISMC010000170.1 GCA_031276965.1 Treponema sp. | reverse complement strand
GAGGGAATTGCCCAAATTGCCAAAGAGCAGGAGCTTATTGTCTTTGCCGACGAGATCTACGACCGGATCATTTATGACGGGGTTGAGCATATCCCCATGGCGTCGGTTAACCCGGAAATTCTAACCGTCTCCCTGAACGGCCTTTCCAAGGCCTACCGGGCTGCGGGTTTCCGGGCGGGCTGGATGGTTCTGTCGGGGAATAAAAAGATCGCCGCCGGTTATGTGGAGGGGCTGGAGATGCTTTCCAATATGCGGCTCTGCGCCAATATGCCCGCCCAGTTCGGCATCCAGACGGCCCTGGGCGGTTATCAGAGTATCAATGAGTTGATCCTCCCCGGTGGCCGGCTCAGGGAACAGCGGGACACGGCGGTGGATATGGTGGGCCGGATTCCGGGGCTCTCCGTGGTTATGCCCAGGGGGGCCCTCTACTGTTTTCCCAAGATAGACGTTAAACGTTTTAATATCACCAGCGACGAACAGTTCATCATCGATTTGCTCAGGGAAAAACACCTGCTGCTGGTTCAGGGTACCGGCTTTAACTGGAAACAGCCGGACCACTTCCGTATTATTTTTCTCCCGGACAAGGAGACCCTGGCCGATGCGATTACCCGGCTGGGCGCTTTTTTGGAACATTACCGTCAATAGCGGACAAAGGGCTGCAATTGGGGCAAAAAAAAGACGATGCGCCTGGACGTCGTCGGACACAAGGACCGCTGCGCACCGTCATAACTTGGGGTATTAACCCCCCGTTGCTGTATTATCGGCGATTCCCTTTTGAATCTTTAGGTGTTTTGCCGTCCGGCCCCGGCGCGTCTCAATTTCTGCGCCAAAAAACGCGGATTTCTTGACAAAATCGAAAACAATGCTATTTTGTGTCAAGTGAGGCTTTCCCAAAACTTCAGTTTCTGGGAAAGCTACCTTAGATTTATATGAAAAAACGGGTTTTTGACCGTTTTTTCGGAAGCTTTTCCCGAAACTAACCGGGTTTTGGGAAAAGCTCAAGTATGACGATAACTTCGGCGCATCCCTAGCAGCCTGTTGCGCTTGTGGATTTTTTGCGCTTGATGCCGTAAAAAATCCCCGATTATTGGGCTGCGCGGACCTTTGGTCCGAACGGAGTTTGCAGGGTAAAAAATCGCCGATCAGGCGATTTTTTGGGGTTTTACGCGCGAAGCGCACCAAGCTCCTAGGGAAGCTTCCGCAAAGGTTCCACCTGGACCACGTCTATGGACCTGCGCAGATCTTCCACCATCGCCGCGGGCGCCTCCGTATCGGTGATAAGCCGGGTAATCTCCTTGAGCTGACCGTAGATAAAGTTGAGCCTCCGCCCTATCTTGCTCTTATCCGCCAGAATATACCGGGGGCCCGTAACCCTGGTAAGCATCAAATTGTTGATAGCAGCCTCCTGGAGTACTGCTGTGGTAACTCCTTCCTCGGCGTTAATGCCGTTGCATCCCAAAAAACATTTGGAAGCGGTTACCCTGTTGAGGTTATTCAGGGCAAAGTCCCCCACCATGGCTTCCTTGGGAAAGCGCAGCTCCCCGCCGGTAAACACGAGGATCATGTCTCCCCGGTGTTTGGAGGAAACGGCCTTCACATTGTTGGTAATTACCGTAACCTGTTTGGCGGTAATATAGGGAAGTATGGCCAGAGCCGTGGAACTAGTATTGATAAAGATGGTGTCCCCGTCTTCCGCCAGCGCCGCGGCATACCGGGCAATGGCCAGCTTATTCAAGGTAAAGCCCGAACTGAAGATATTGCCCCCGATACCCTCTTCGTACTTGACCAGGGAAGCCCCCCCGTGGAAACGGTCTATCTTTCCCTCCGCCGCCAGCAGATCCAGGTCCCGGCGTACGGTCAGCGGCGAGACTCCCATTTCCCGGGCCAACTGCTCCACTTTGATAAAACCGTTATTCTCCAAAATCTCGAAGATCTTGATCCGCCTTGCCTCCACCACGGAACGGCTGATGCGTCCTTTGGAACCCTGGGGAGATTGTGATAAAGGCAGCCGGTTTATCTGCGGTATACTCATAATGCGCCCCTCGTTTAAGAACGGTATCGTTCACATACTATAATAACTCCAAAAATTTTATCTTTGCAAGCTTTTTTATGAATTTTTTAAGAATTATATGATATTTTTCTTGCCTTATTAGACAACATATACTATAATCAATGGGTATTCCTAACATAAAAAGCAATTTTGTGAATATTTTGAATGTTTTCGGAGGAAAAAATGAGCAAAATTGATGATATCACTATGGAATCATGGATTCTCAGCAGTTATCCTGAATGGGGTACCTGGCTGAACGAGGAAATCGACGAGGAACAGGTAGCGCCGGGTTCGGTGGCCATGTGGTGGCTGGGCTGTACCGGAATATGGCTTAAAACCGCAGGGGATACTAATATCACCATCGACCTTTGGGCGGGAAACGGCAAGCGGACCCGGAAGACCAAGACCATGGCTGCGGGACATCAGATGGCCAACATGTGCGGAGGCCGGCTTATTCAGCCCAACCGCCGGGCGGCCCCCATGGTGATAAACCCCTTCGCTGTTACCAAACTTGATGCCGTGCTGGCTACCCACTACCATGCGGACCACATGGACCCGAATTATGCGGCGGCGGTAATCAAGAACATCAAAAAGCCGGTGCCCTTCATCGGTCCCAAAAAGTCGGTGGAGATCTGGATACAGTGGGGAGTACCGGAGGACCGCTGCAGGATAGTTAGGCCCGGAGATTCGATCAAAATCGGGGATCTTGAAATTCTGGCCCTGGATTCTTTTGACCGGACGTGCCTGGTAACCACCGGCGGAGATGTGAATATCCGCGGCACCTGTCCCAATGACATGGACGAAAAGGCGGTGAACTACCTGATTAAAACATCGGGGGGAAATATCTACCACAGCGGCGATTCCCACTATTCGGTATACTATGCCAAGCACGGAAAGGATCATGCCGTCGATGTGGCCTTCGGTTCCTACGGCGAAAACCCCGTGGGTATTATGGATAAGATGACTTCCATAGATATTCTGCGGATGGCGGAGGCCCTGCGCTGCAAGGTGGTTATCCCCATTCACCATGATATATGGACCAACTTTATGGCGGACCCCGGCGAGATTCTGGCTCTCTACGACATGCGGAAATACCGGCTGGGTTATCAGTTCAAGCCCTTTATCTGGCAGGTGGGCGGCAAATTCATCTATCCCGCCGATAAAGACAAGCGGGAATTTCACCATATCCGGGGATTCGAGGATTGTTTCGACAACGAGCCCAATGTCCCCTTCCGTTCCATTCTTTAAGGAAGGTCCAAATGCTGTTAGCAGACATCGTAGCGAAAAAACACGTCCTCTTTATTCCTAAGGCGGAGGGCTGGGAGGATGCTGTCCGGCAGAGCTGCAAGACCCTGGTGGACACCGGCATTGTAGAGCCCGGATACGCCGAGGACATTATAGGCTGCATAAAAGCCAACGGCCCCTATATTGTACTTATGCCGGGAATCGCCCTTCCCCACTTTGCGGAGAATTCTCCCCACGCCAAGGGAACCGCCATCGCCTTTATGAAGGTTGAAGAGCCCGTATCCTTCGATCCCGGCAACCCGGAAAAAAGCGCGGTAGTTTTCTTTACCCTGGCTTCGGTGGATACCGAACGGCACCTAAAAAACATGCGCCAGCTTTTCAAGATGTTGACTAATGAGGAACTGGTGGCGGATCTGCAGACGGTCAAATCAGAGGAGGATCTCCTGGCGCTGGATAAAAAATATTCATAGGCGGGGTTGTTTCAAAACCAGCCGGGGTTTGAAACCGGCTCATCATAACGCCGCAGGATGTTTCCGGTCCGTCCCGGCCGGCGGATTTGAGAGGGGTACCATTCTTCCCGTCAAGGGTGAAGATTAATTTATCTTAGGAGGATTAGGGAAATGTCACAGGTACTTAACGCTCTGAACACAGGATGGGGTTACTTCGCCAGAAATATCCTAACGCAGCCGGCCTATTTTATCGGCCTTATCGTACTTATCGGGTACATACTGCTGCGCAAACCCTGGTATGACGCCCTCGCCGGTTTTATCAAGGCCACCGTGGGTTATATGATTTTAGCCGTCGGCTCCGGGGGGCTGGTCAACAACTTCCGCCCCATCCTGGTGGGATTAAACGACCGCTTCCGGCTCGACGCTATGGTCATCGATCCTTATTTCGGGCAGAATGCGGTAACCGCGGGCCTTGAGCCGGTCTTTGGCCGTACCTTTGCCCAGGTGATGATGCTCCTCTTAATCGCCTTTATCTTCAACATTCTGCTGGTTAAGTGTAAAAAAGCAACCAAGATGCGCTCCATCTTTACCACTGGCCACGTGCAGATGCAGCAGGCCTCCACCGCCTTCTGGATGATGCTCTTCTGTTTTCCCGTCCTGGGAAATACCCAGATCCTCCTGATGATGGGGCTGCTCCTGGGCCTCTACTGGGCGGTAGGAACCAACCTGCTGGTAAAACCTACCCAGGAACTTACCGACGGCGCCAGTTTCAGCGTGGCCCATCAGCAGATGTTCTACATCGCCATTGTGGATGCAATTCTGGAAAAGACAAAGGGCAGGGGCAAAAAAGAATCAAAGCGGCTTGAGGACATCAAGCTTCCGGGCTTCCTCTCGATCTTCAACGAAAACATGGTTTCCACCGCTATATTGATGACCCTCTTTTTCAGCGTCATCCTGCTGATGCTGGGCCGGGATTATCTGGTGGAAAAGAAATTCCTCGCCGCCGGCGGCAGCTTCCTCTTCTATATCATCACCACCAGCTTTAACTTTGCCGTTTACCTGGCCGTCCTCCAACTGGGGGTCAGGACCTTCGTTACCGAGCTGACCCAGTCTTTCCAGGGCATTTCCCAGGCATGGCTCCCCGGAGCGGTGCCCGGCGTAGACTGCGCCGTTACCTACGGCTTCGGTTCCCCCAATGCGGTAACCATCGGCTTCCTCTTCGGCGCCCTGGGCCAGTTTATTTCTATCGGCCTCCTCCTGGCCTTAAAGAGCCCCGTGGTGGTCATCGCCGGATTTGTACCCATGTTCTTTGATAACGCTACCGTAGGCGTTTTTGCCAACAATAAGGGAGGCATCAGGGCCGCCATCATATTCCCCTTCATCTGCGGTATCTGTCAGGTCTTCGGTTCGGCCCTTATCGCTTCGTGGATGGGCTTGACCGCTTTTGGCGGCTACCTCGGCATGTGGGACTGGGCGGTGCTCTGGCCGGTCTTCACGGTGATCATGAAGTACGCAGGCTACATAGGCTTTGCTGTCTGCTGTATTCTGCTCATCCTTATTCCCCAGCTTCAGTACCGGAAGGAGAAGGATCTCTACTTCCTTGTTACCGAGGATTACAGCGCCTATAAGGCAAAAAAGGCCGGTTGAACTTCTTGAAGCGGGATGACGGGAAACCAGGCCCCGCGGCGGGCGCTGGTTTCGGCCGGTGCGGTCTTGTACGGGTTTAAGCGAAGCCCTCCGTCCAAAGGGCGGGGTTAACCCCGCAGGCAGCGTCGCCGCAGCTAAGTTCGCCGGCAACCGCTTAAAAACAACGAAAAACGCGGATGCCGTCAAGAAATCCGTGTTTTTTGAGACCTGTACCGGATTATATCCGGTACGGGTCCAATATTTTTAAGGAGAAGGGATATGCCTAAGAACGTGAAGATTTTGGTCGCCTGTACCAACGGCGCCGGAACCAGCCTGATGATGAAGATGTCGGTGGAAAAAGCAACCAAGGAGCTTGGCATACCGGTGGAAAAGATCCATCATTGCGCAATGGCGGAGGGGAAAAGCAGCGCCAGTCAATATGACATCGCCTTTGTACCCCTGAACTTTGTGGATATGTTCAAGAACGCCCAGGCCCAGGGGACCACCGTTATCGGACTGCGCAATGTACTAAGCGCCGACGAAGTTAAAGAAAAACTTAGACAGACCAGTTTTATACCAAGTTGAGGCGTCCGCCGCTTTCAATTAAATGATGCCCAAAGGAGGGAGCCGTGCGGGAGGAGGACCTGCGGGAAGCAGGGCGGAAGATCCGGCTGATTATCTGCGATCTTGATGGAACCTTGCTGAACAGCCGGAAGCTGATTTCTCCCGAAAATCTGGCGGCGGTTCGGGAAGCCCGGTCCCGGGGCATATTTGTTACCATCTGTTCCGGCAGGGTCCATCCCATGCTGGAAGCCTACAGCCGTACCTTAAATATTCAGGGCCCCCTGATCGCCGCCAACGGCGGCGTGATCTTCGACACCCGGAACGGCGAAATACTCTACCGGAATCTGGCGGAGGGGGAGAAGATCTACCATCTGCTGCGGTTCTGCCTTAAGCACGGCATGGATCACATCGTGGTAAGCTCCAGGGCCTGCTGGTATTCTGAAAACAGCCGGCGGATACGCCGCTTTGAACAGTACAACGATATCGCCGAAGCGGATAAGCTTCAGCCCATACCCCTCCGCCGTTTCGGCGCCGGCACGGACGCCGCCGGTGCGGAGACCGGCAACAATTACCGGGAAGCTTTAAAGGACGGCATTTACAAGGTGCTCATCTCGGGAATTTCTCCGAAGGAGCAGGTCATGATCGAAGCTTATATCCGTTCCCTGGGGGGGCTCTCCAGTACCTCTTCGGAACCGGACCTGCTGGATGTTTCGGCGGAAGGGGTCGACAAGGGAAACGGGGTGCGTATCCTGGCAAAACACCTGGGCCTAATTAAAGAGCAGATCTGCGTCTTTGGAGATTACTGGAACGATATTCCCATGATGGAAGCGGCGGGTCTCCCCATCGCCATGGGCAACGGGGACAGCCGGGTAAAGGCCTGCGCCCTGGCAGTAACCGGTTCAAACGATGAAGACGGGGTCGCTTCTGCAATTAAAAAGTATATTCTGTGGGAGGCTTTCCCCAAACTTCAGTTTTTGGGAAAGCAGCCTTAGATTTAGAACCTTTAATTTTAAGGAAGCCATAATGAAAATTGAAAAATTAGTCCTGGATACCATCGAACGGTGCTATGCCGCCGGTTCCCTGACGGTTGACGGAAAACTCTATGCGGTCCTGGCCAGTGAATCCATCGACGGTCCCTGCTATGCCTATACCGGAGAAAGGTTTACGGAAAAGGAAGTGATCTGGGAAAAGGCCGGCGGTACGATGTCCTTAATTCAGATTCCCGGTTCCAACGGCGAATTTATCGCGGTGCAGCGCTTCTTCCCCGGCTTTCAGTCCGCCGGGGCCAAGCTGGTATGGGGCAGGCGGACCGGCGGAGCGTGGGAAGTAAAGGATCTGGCCCCCCTTCCCTATCTGCACCGTTTCGATCTTTTCCCCGTAGAAGATGAGATCCATGTCCTGGCGGCAACCCTTTGCGGCAGCAAGAAGGACCGGGAAGACTGGAGCGATCCCGGCAAGGTCTACGCGGGCAGACTGCCCCGGCGGCCCGGCGGCGGGCTTGTCTTTACCCCCATTTCGGGGCCCCATGTCAAAAACCACGGCTACTGCCGGGGCTTTTGGGAAGGGGAAGACGCGGGGTTTATAACCAGCGAAGAGGGTATATTTGTGATAACTCCGCCGAAGCGAAAAGACGGGAGCTGGAAGGTCCGGCAGATCCTGCAGCGCCCCATCGGAGACGTGGCGGTATGCGACATTGACGGCGACGGAGAGGATGAACTTATCACCATAGAGCCCTTCCACGGTGATAAATTCCTGGTGAACAAGAAGCAGGGCGGAGGATACGAGACCGTCTACCGGTACCCCGGGGAGATCCAGTTTGCCCATGCGGTGACGGGCTGTACCATCCGGGGAAGGCCCGCGGTGGCGGGCGGCATACGCCGGAAAAACTGCGAACTCTTCATCCTGCAGCATTCGGCCGAAAGGGGCTACGAGCTTACCGTGGTGGAAGAAGGCGCAGGTCCGAGCAATGCGGCGGTGGTCAGCGGCAGGGACCGGGATCTTATCATCAGCGCCAACCATACCCGGAACGAAGCCGCCGTTTATATTGTAAGCGATTAAAAACAGGCCTCAAAAACTCAGGCCGGGTCTTTAGAAGCGCCGCGGTTCGCGGCCTAAAAAGTTTCCATAAAAGGGGCTGTTATGGTATTAAAGGGAATACCGGTCTCGCCGGGAGTAGCCGCCGGAAAATTGTATTGTTACGAGCCCTTCCATGTTGAAGCCGCCGAGGCTTTCTGCGGGGCGGGGCAGCAGGAAGCGGAACTTGCCCGTTATCAACAGGTAAAAGAAGCGGCCGGGGCCGAATTAGCCGCCGTCGTTTCTTCCATAAAGGATCCTGAAAAGGCCAAGATATTCACGGCCCATGGGGATATTTTGAACGATGTCGCCATCAACGAAGAAATTACGGAGGGCATCGCCGTAAAAAACTGGACCGGCCAATGGGCCATTCAAAAGATCTACGCCAAGTTTATCAAGATGATCCGGCGGGCGCCGGATCCGCTTATTCAGGAACGGGCCGCGGATTTTGAAGATGTCCGGAAGCGGCTTCTCCGCATCTGGGAGGGGGTAAAGGAAACCAACCTTTCCGCCCTGGCCGGACCGGTCATCATCGCCGCCCGGGATCTCCTTCCGTCGGACACCGCCGCCCTGGACCGGGACCATGTGCTGGCCATCCTTACCGAGGCGGGGGGCGGCGCCTCCCATTCCGCTATTATCGCCCGCAGTTACGGAATCCCCGCGATCCTGGGCATACCGGATCTGATGGCCCATGCCCGGCAGGCCGGGACCGCCGCTGCGGACGCCCTGACGGGGGAGCTGATCCTCGATCCCGGCGGGGCCCTGATGGACCACTATGAGGCCAAACGGCGGGACTTTATCCGGGAACAGGAGGAAACCAAAGCCTACCTGAACAGGGAGCCCCTGACCGCCGACGGGGTGCGTATCAGCATCGGCCTTAACATAGGCGGCGGCGGCGAAGAGGAACTTGCCGGGGAGCCCTGTACCGACATGGTGGGGCTGTTCCGGACCGAGTTCCTCTACATGGGCCGGGACAGCCTGCCCTCCGAGGAAGAACAATTCGAGGTATATAAAAAGGTCCTCCTCCGTTACGGGGATCGCCCCGTAACCCTGCGTACCCTGGACATAGGCGGCGACAAGACCCTGGAAAGCATGCAGCTTCCCAGGGAGGACAACCCCGTCCTGGGCAGCCGGGCGCTCAGGCTCTGCTTCTCCAAGCCGGACATGTTCAAGACCCAGCTTCGGGCCGCCCTGCGGGCTTCCGCCTTTGGCCGGCTCTGGCTGATGCTGCCCATGGTGGGCGGCATCGACGACATACGCCGGGCCAAGGAGCTTATCGCCGGCGCCAGGGCGGAGCTTGACGCCGAAGGGATTCCCTGCGGCCGGGACATAAAGACGGGCATCATGGTGGAGATCCCCTCCATTGCGATGATCGCGGACCTCGCCGCGGCGGAGGCCGACTTCGCCAGCATAGGAACCAACGACCTCTGCCAGTACCTTACCGCGGCGGACCGGATGAACCCGGCCGTGGCGGCCTACTATCAGCCCTACCACCCCGGCATGTTCCGTCTGATCCGGCAGGTGGTGGAGGCCTTCGACAAGGCCGGCAAGCCCGTCTGCGTCTGCGGGGAACTGGGCGGGGACAGCCTTGCCGTTCCGGCGCTGGTGGGCCTGGGGATGCGGAAACTCAGCATGGGACTGGCGTCGATAGCCCGGATAAAGCGGGTCCTTTCGGGCCTTACCATAGCCCGGGCCGAAGAGCTGGCGGAAACCGCCGTTAATCTTCCCACCGCCGGAGATGTGGAGCTATACCTGAAAAAGCATCTTCATCATAATGAAAGCCGTCCATAAGGCCGCTTACCCTGTGGACAGCCGCTAAACAGCGAAAGGAGTGTGTGATGTATACAAGAACAACCACGGTGATCAACAAAACGGGACTGCACGCCCGGCCGGGTTCCGATTTTGTCCATGCGGCGGCAAAGTACGCCTCCAAAATCACCATACGCCGGCTCGACGAAGACGAGGATCCGGTTAACGCTAAATCCATCGCCTTCGTACTAAGCCTGGGCATAGGCAGGGGCATCGGCGTGGAGCTTGCCGCCGAAGGCAGGGACGAAAAGCAGGCAGTGGACGAGCTTATCGCTTTGATTGACAGCGGTTTCGGGGACCTCTAAGCCCGCCGCCGCCCGCCGGGTACAGCGCCTTGTCCACCGCCCGGCGGACGCCGTCCCCGGAACGCCCCGCCTGCTGAAGACGCCGCCCCGCCTGCTGAAGGCAAGGCCCCGCCTGCTGCAAGCAGCGTTCCGCTTGCTGAAGAAAGCGCCCCAGATTCTTAAGAAAATGCCCCGTTTTCTTAAGAAAATGACTCAGATTCTTAAGAAAATGGGATGGATTTTTAAGAAAATGCCCCAGATTCTTAAGAAAATGCCCCGGATTCTTAAGAAAACGGCCTGGATTCTTAAGAAAATGGTTCAGATTCTTAAGAAAATGCTCCGTTTTCTTAAGAATCCAGAATGTATTTTCAAGCGTTTGTAGCTAAAGGGTAAGGATCGTCAGGAAAGCGCACTGTATGCGGAAGAGGTGGAAACGGCCCGGGTCGATTGAGCTATACGTCCGGGGGGCGGATGGTCCGGTCCGGTCCGGGCCCTCCCGCTTTCCGGGGCCGGGCTGCTAAGGATTTTTGTCCATGGATTAGCCGGGCCGCGGGCCGCCCTCCGGGGCGGTTTAAGGGGCGCGGCGGGTACGGAAACCGGCGTAATCCGCGGGCTTCTTCCGGCGTCCCCCCGGCGCGGGCGGCTGAGGGCGCCGGGCCTACTGGTACTGCCGGGAAATGTCCTTGTACGTGTCCTGAATGGCCAGAACCGCCGCGGTGAGGACGGGATCAAACTGGGTTCCTCCGCCGGCGGAGATTATGCCGATGGCCTCTTCGTAGGGGAAGGCGGCCTTATACACCCTGGCGCAGACCAGGGCGTCGAAGACATCGGCCAGAGAGGCAATCCGGGCGGCCAGGGGGATACCGGTTCCCGCAATGCCCCGGGGATAGCCCTTGCCGTCGAAACGCTCGTGGTGGCCGTAGCAGATATCCTCGCAGTGCCTGAGGTAGAGGGAGTTCGTAACATCCCCTAGTTCGCCGACTATCTCTTTGCCCCTGGTGGTATGGGTCTTCATAATCTCAAATTCATCCGGGTCCAGCTTCCCCGGCTTGAGCAGGATTTTGTCGGGGATGGCTATCTTCCCCACGTCGTGGAGGGCCATGGCCTTGACGATGGTCTCCGGCTCCAGGGAGCGCAGTTCGGCGGCATAGGCCGAACCGGACTCCAGCAGATACTCTATCAGGGTCCTGCAGTACATCTGGGTCCGCTTGACGTGGCTGCCCGATTCCAGATCCCGGTGCTCGATGACGTTGGCCAGCCCCTGGAGGGCGTTGTCCAGAATCGCCGTGGCTTCGGCGGTTTTTTCCGCCACCATCTCTTCCAGGCTGTCGCTGTAGTTTTTCAGCTCAATCTGGTTTTTTACCCGGAGTTTTACGATCTCCGGCAGGAAGGGCTTGTTGATAAAATCCACCGCCCCGGCGGAAAGGGCTTCGCTCTCGGAGTCCGAAGTGGTGATAAAGATAACGGGTATGCGCTTGAGGGCCTCGTCGGCCTTCATGATCTCCAGCATCTGGTAGCCGTTCATCTCGGGCATAAACACATCAAGGAGTATGATCTTGGGGAAGACCTCGGCCCCGCGCAGCACGTCCAGGGCCTCGACGCCGTTCGCCGCGGGGACGACGGTATAGCTGTCCTTCAGTATTTCCTCCAGGATCATCGTGTTCATTTCGACATCGTCAACCACAAGAACCACAGGTTTTGTATTGTCAGCCATACTGCGCTATCACCTTATCTACATACCGTACCGTCTCGCTGAAGCAGTGACGGATAGCGGCGGGAACCGATGGATCCACGGACCCGGCCTTTATCTGGGTTTCCATGTCCAGGGTCTGCCGGTACAGTTCGCTTAGGGAAAGATTTGCGGCAATGCCCTTGAGGGTATGGGCCTTAACCTGGGCGCCCTCATAATTCCCCGCCGCAAGATCGGCCAGGGCCCCCTCCAGATCGGCGTCGGATTTGAATTTAGTCAGCAGTCTTACATAGAGTTTGGTATTATGCATGATCCGCTTAAGGCCTTCTTCTAAATCAACGTATACCACGCCGTTGTCAGACGTTCCGGTACTGTCCGCCATAGGGTCCTCCTGTCTGCCTTCAATGCTTGACATGATCGCCCATTCCCTTTCTTCTGTCAACCAAGCGCATTGCCTAATAATTATTCCAGCCAAAAAGGGGCGGTTGCCCAATAATAAAAATCCAGCCGAAATCAGGCCGCGGGGGCCTGATTTCCTCCTCCCTGACCGGGAGGATTTCCAAGGTAACCCTTTTCCCGATTGAGCTTCAACAGCTTCTCCACCGCC
>JAISMC010000165.1 GCA_031276965.1 Treponema sp. | reverse complement strand
TTTCTTCTTCTTCTTCCGCCCTCACGAACGGAAGAAGGATGAAGAAGTTATCAACTATCCCGCCCCAAGGGACTAAACTTGACCCATAAATACAAATGAAGATAAAAAACCACAAAGGCACACGAAGGAAGGAAGATGAGGTGCAATACCAATCCCGTCCCAGGAACTAAACTTGGCCTTCAAATACAAATGAAGAGAAAAAAGAACCACAAAGGCGCACGAAGGAAGGAGGAATGGTTAGAGCATAGGCGCAATTTAACACATTTTTGGCGAATCTTTCTTGTTCGCGGGTAATCATCCTTTCTTTCCTTTGTGCCCTTCGTGGTTCCTAATTCTTAATTATTGTAAGCAGGACTTCATTGGGGGGTTACGTTTAGCCCAAGGGACCGGGGTATGGACCCCTTGTAACAAATCAAAGCTATCAAACCACAAGTTCGTGTCTGTTCGTGTCGTTCGTGGTTATTTTCTTGTTCGTGTGGTTTGTGTCCTTCGTGGTTATTCCTCTTCGTAGGTTAATCCCTCGTGCTTATCTTTCGTGGTTACCGCCCCGGGGTGGGCGGGTCCGGGCGTTCCGGGAAAACCGCTATGGACCCCGTCCATCCTATACGGTATGCTTAACAGCCATGGACCAAACAAAGCTCGACAAACTGGCCGCCGTGCTGCAAGAAGCGCCGGACGAAATTTTTATTCAGCCCCACAATGTGCCCGACCCGGACGCCATTTCCTCCAAAAAGACGGGGATTCGGCGCATCCTGCCGCCGCCGGCCTGGCGGAGATCGCCTTGACTGTTCAAAAACCGCCGGCCTATTGTAGAATTACCGCAGACCGGTAACGTGAAGGGGGCTGTTATGAAGCGAATATCCATACGGACCAGGTTTTTTGTTTTTTCGCTGGCGGTATTTCTGTTTGTGGCGGGGGGAGGCTCCGGGGCCTTCGTTATCGCCATGCGGCAGATGGTCCGCCGCAGCGCGGGGCTGGAACTTTCCCGCCTGCTGGAGACCAAGCGGCTTACCCTGGAATCCCAGGTCAACGCCGAAATTGCCATTGCCCTCAAAATGGCGGGATCCCCGATAATCCAGCGTTACTTTCTCGACCCCGGCGATCCCCAGCTGGAATACTTCGCCTTTGAAGAGATCGCCGGATACCGCCGGGCCTTTGCGGGGAACACGCTGTTCTGGATCAGCGACGCCGACAAGCGTTTCTATTCCGACGACGCCTACAGCTATACCCTCGACCCCGAGAATCCCGCCGAGTACTGGTACAAGATGACCCTCTACGAAACGGAGGTGTACAATTTTAACATCAATTACAACGAACACTTAAAAAAGACCATGCTCTGGATCAATGCGCCGGTATTTGCGGACGGCGCCCCCATCGGCATTGTGGGAACCGGCATCGATCTTTCGGGTTTTATCGATTCGGTCTATACCGGCTTCGATACCCGGGCTGTCGAGCTCTACCTCTTTAACGAACAGGAAGAAATAACCGGCGCGGAAGACAGCTCCCTTATCATCGACAAGGTCCGTATCGCCGATCATATCGAAAACGGCGGCGGCGCCATTGCCGCCGCGGCCAAGGCCCTGGACGAAAAGGCCGTGAAAACCTTTATGTACGGCAGGGGCGAGGCGGCGGTAATCCGCATCCCCCTCTTTAACTGGTATATGGCCGCGATGATGCCCTTTACCTTTTCCATGTATACCGGCTCTTCCATGACCATAATCTTTGCGGCGGTGCTGGCCACCGTCTTTGCCATACTGCTTATCTTTAACCTCTTTATCATCAGAGCCTTAAAGCCCCTCCGGGATACCATACGGGTCCTTAACGACATTGCCGCCGACTGGGACCTGACCCGGCGGCTGGGCGTCCGCAGCAGGGACGAGTTTGGGGAACTGGCGGAGTTTTTCAATATGACCTTCGGGAAAATGGGGGAGCTGATCTCGGTAATCAAACGCAAGACCCTTTCCCTGGCGGATACCGGCGAAGAGCTGGCGTCCAACACCACGGAAACCGCCGCGGCCATCACCGAAATTGCGTCGAATATCGGGAACATAAGAAACCGGGCCCACAATCTTTCGCAGATAATACAGGAAAGCGCCCAGGCCACGGAACGGATCATGACGCACATCAATAAGCTTAACGGCCAAATTGCCGAACAGGCCGGCAGCGTTTCCCGGTCTTCGTCCGCCGCCGGACAGCTGCTGGAGAGCATCCGCACGGTAACCGGCGCCCTGATCAAAAATACGGAAAACATCAACACCCTGGCGGAATCCGCGGGAATAAGCAGAAACGATCTGCAGAAAGTCTCCGGGGACATACAGGAAATTGCCAGGGAATCCGAGGGGCTTATGGAAATTAACTCCGTGATAGAGAATATCGCCAGCCAGACCAACCTCCTCTCCATGAACGCGGCCATCGAAGCGGCCCACGCGGGAGAGTCGGGGAAGGGTTTTGCGGTGGTGGCCGGGGAGATACGGAAACTTGCCGTTTCTTCTTCGGACCAGTCAAAGACCATCGGCGCGGTGCTGAAAAAGATCAAGGAGTCCATTGATTCCATCACCAATTCAACCTCGGTGGTTATTAAGCGTTTCGAGGCGATAGAACAGGAAGTGCAGACCGTCTCCGCCGGGGAGGCCGGCATCCGCAGCGCCATGGAAGAACAGGAAACGGGGGGCCGCCATATCCTGGAAGCCGTCAGCCGGCTGAACGAGCTTACCGTCCAGGTAAAAACCCAGTCCGGGGAAATGGCGGCGGAGAGCAAAGAGGTGCTGCAGCAAAGCAAAAGCCTGGAAAACATGGCGGTCGAGATAGCCGGAAGCATGGAAGAAATGGCCACAGGCGCCGATCAGATCAACGCCGTTACCAGTCAGGTCAGCGCCATCAGCGGAAAAAACAAGGCCAGTATCGAGGCTCTGAACGGCGAAATAGCGAAGTTTAAGGTGGCGGATTAGGAGAACTAAAGCCGCCCTTGACAAAAGGGCTTATTCAAGCTAGTACGGTATTAAGCGGGGAGCTGGAACTTGTCCGGCTGAGATCAGGCAGAGTGGAGCCTGGGACCCTTGAACCTGATCCGGATAATGCCGGCGGAGGGAATGGCTTAACGGCTGATCAACGCCTCCGCGGGATATTCCGCGGGGGCGTTTTTTTATGCCCGTAAAGGAGATCTATGAAAAACGTATTGACCATCGCCGGCTCGGATTCTTCGGGCGGCGCGGGGATTCAGGCGGATCTTAAAACCATGTGCGCCCTGGGGGTCTACGGGATGACGGTCATTACCGCCTTAACCGCCCAGAATACCCGGGGGGTATACCGGATTCAGGAGATTGAACCGGGCATGGTGGCGGCCCAGATCGAGGCGGTATTCACTGACATCCGGGTGGATGCGGTAAAGATAGGCATGGTCTCCGGCGGGGAGATTATCAGAGCCATCAGCGGCTGCCTGCTCCGTTTTAAGGCCCAAAACATTGTCATCGATCCGGTGATGGTAGCCAAAAGCGGAGATCCCCTACTGCGCCCGGAAGCTGAACAGGCGGTAAGGGACTTTGCGGTCCTGGCGGACATCCTTACCCCGAACATTCCTGAGGCGGAAATTTTAAGCGGCGTACCAATCCATACGGAGGAGGACATGCTTCTGGCGGCGGAAAAGATTGCCGCCCTGGGCGGCTCCCGGGGGCCCCGGCACATACTGATTAAAGGCGGCCACCGGCTGGGAACCAGCGCGGAGGATCTTTTTTACAGCGGCGGCAGGGTGGTCCGGCTTCCGGCAGGGCGGATAGAGACCCGGCATACCCACGGAACGGGCTGTACCCTTTCCTCGGCCATTGCCTGCCGCCTTGCCCTGGGGGACTCCCCGGAAGCGGCGGTCCGGGCCGCCAAGGATTATATTACCCAGGCGATAAAGGACTGCTACGCCCTGGGCGGGGGTAACGGGCCGGTGGGCCATCTTGCCGGCCTGTACCGCCGGGCCGCTATGGAAATCGTATAGGAGGAACCAGGAATGAAGGAGCATAGCGAAAATAATGCAAAACCCCGGCGGGGAATTCCGGACAGGCCTGTCATGTTTTTGCTTTGGGTCGGGGCGGCCATTTCCATTTCCGAGATATATACCGGGGGGCTCCTGGCGCCCCTGGGTTTCGGCAGGGCCATGGCGGCGGTTATTACCGGGCATCTTATCGGAACGGGCCTTCTTGCCCTGGGGGGACACATCTCCTTTATCCGGCAGCGCAGCGCCATGGACAGCGCCGCCTTTTCTCTGGGCCGGAACGGAGGCAGGCTGGCGGCCCTCTGCAATGTGGTTCAGCTTACGGGCTGGACTATCGTCATGGTGGTTCAGGCGGGGAGTGCCGCCGCCGCTATCTTTCCCGCTGTCCCCTTTGCCCCGGTTTGTTTGATCCTGGGTTTTCTGGTCCTTCTCTGGGCCTTAATCTTCGGCAGCCCCGCCCAGTGGATCAACAGTGTGGTGGTGATTCTGCTGGCGGTCCTCTGTGTGGTTCTGTTTTGGGAAAGCGCCCGGAGAACCCCGGGTCAGGCGGTCTTTCCGGGGACCATGAGCTTCGCCCTGGCTCTGGAACTTTCCATCGCCATGCCGGTCTCCTGGCTTCCCCTGGCAGGGGACTACAGCTGCCGGACCAGGGACCGGATCTGCGCCTCGGGGATGCCCTTTGCGGGGTATTTCTTAGGCAGCGTTTTTATGTACGGTTTCGGCCTTTTTATCGCCCTTAAAACGGGAGGCGACTTTTTTGCCTTTATCGCCGCAAGCCGTTTCCGGCTGGCCGCCGGAGCCGTGGTGGTTTT
>JAISMC010000081.1 GCA_031276965.1 Treponema sp. | reverse complement strand
AGAAGAGGAGAAGAACCACGAACCACACGAAAAACACGAACTTGTTGTTTGATGGCTTCGATTTGTTTGTGGGGGTTCGTGTGGTTTGTGAGGTTCGTGGTTAAAAATTCTTTGTTCGTGGTTATTTTCTTTGTTCGTATGGTTTGTGGTTATATTTGTTCGTTTGTTTGTGCGGGACGGAGGTTTACGATGAATAGGAACGCAGTGCGCGGGGGGGTTTGTGTGTGCGCCGTAGTTTGCGGCTTTTTTGTTTTGGCCGCCTGCGACGACTTTAACCGGTCCCTGGAGGACGATATTGACTTCTACCGTTCCGTTACGCCGGTAAGCAGTTGGGCCGAGCTGAAGAGCGCCGCCGAAGGGACCGCCGGGCCGGGGCTTATCGGCCTGGCGGGGGACATGGAGCCGGATGTCACGATAACTATCACCCGGTCCCTCACGATTACCGGCTTTGAAGGGAGACGCGTCGTCCGGCGGGGGGCCGCGTTTACCGCGGACCCGCTGTTCCGGGTAGACGCCGGGGGCGGGCTGACCCTGGGCTATTCCCATCCCAAGGGGGGAACCCTGGTCCTGGACGGCGGCGGTGTTACGGCCAATGCCCCGCTTGTCCGCGTAAACGGCGGCGCCCTGACGCTCAACGGGGGCGCCGTTTTGCAAAACAACGATAACAGCGCCGCCGGCGGCGGGGTATATGTCGCTTCCGGCGGCGCTTTTACTATGAACGGCGGGACCATCAGCGACAATAGCTATGGTACCTTCGGCGGCGGGGTGTATGTTGTAGGCAGCGGCAGCGTTTTTACCATGACGGGCGGGACCATCAGCGATAACAGCGGCGGCAACCACGGCGGCGGGGTGTATTTCAACAGCAGCGGCGGCGTTTTTACCATGAACGGCGGGACCATCAGCAGTAACAGCAGTAACTCTAATGGCGGCGGGGTGTCTGTCAACAGCGGCGGCTTTCAGATGACCGGCGGGACTATCGGCGGCAATATTGCCCGCCGCGGCGGCGGGGTGTTTGTCAGCAGCAGCAGTACCAGCTTCAAGAAAGAGCCTAAAACGGCCGGGGGTACAAGCGGCGTTATCTACGGTTCCGGCGAGGGCGGCGACAGCAATCAGGCGGTTATAGGCCATGCGGTCTGTGTTAATAGCGCCCCTGAGGAGAAAAAGCGGAATAGTACCGCGGGACCTGGCGTTACCCTTAACAGTGCGGTAGACGGAACGGCGGGCGGCTGGGACCCCTAGGCGGGAGGCGGGGAAGGCGGCCCCCCGCGCCCTTCGGGACGGGGGAGGCCCCTGCGCGGCTATGGGGTTACGGCGGGCCCTCAGCCCTTAAACAGCCCCTCGACGCCTATATAAACCCAGGGGATAAAAATAGCCGGGATCAGGTTTGCCACCCGGATCTCCCTAACGCCGCTTTCAGCAGCGGCGCCGCCTTCGGCGGCGTTCAAAAAATTAAAACCTATGGCCGCTACCAGAAGGCTTCCCACGGCGGACATCTCCCGGATAATCTCCGGGGTCAGCAGATCCTTTATCGCCATGGAGGCCAGGGCGATGGCGCCCTGGTAGAACAGCACCGGCAGGGCGGAAAAGACGACCCCGATGCCCATGGAAGCGCCGAAGACGATGGAGATGGCGCCGTCCAGAATGGATTTGGCGAAGAGAATCTCGTGGTTTCCCAGGAGGCCGCTCTGCATGGAACCTACGATGGCCATGGAGCCGGTACAGAAGAGTATGCTGGCGGAAACGAAGCCGCGGGAAAAACTGCCGGCCCTTCCCTTTGGAATGGGGGATTTCCCCGCCGGAAGGGCCTTTGATCGTTCCGCGGAAGCCCCCGCGGCGGCGGGGTTTCCGGCGGCCTCCTCCGGCTTAAAGCCAAGCTTCCCCTCGACCCAGCGGCCAAGGCGGTTCATCTGCCGGTCTATGTTGCAGAGTTCCCCGATAAGGGCGCCCAGAACCATGCTCATGATCAGAAGGAGCGTCCGCTGGTTATCCAGGGCTCCCTTAATGCCTACATAGATAACGGCCAGGGCGATGGCCTTCTTGAGGATCTCCTCAAAGCGTTCAGGAATCCCCTTAACAAGAAAACAACCCGCCAGGGCGCAGGCCACAACTACCAGCGCATTCACAACCGGTCCCAGCATGACATCCTCCCCAAAACAAACGTGTACATCCCGGACTTTATACCGCCGCCGGTCCCGGTACGCCCGCGTTTCCGGGTCCCCATGGAACGCTTTTTATTGACGGCGCAGCAGGACTGGCCGGAAGGCGGGGCCCGTACCGGCAGGCGGGCCTGCTTCGGACTTATCCGGGGATATGTTCATGGTACCCTTTAACCGGAATTTTTAACAGGCGGAAAGATCCGCTCCGGCCATGCCCCCGGAGCGTTGCCGGCGGCGGCGATCCTGCATATACTGGAGGCGCGGCCCAAAGCGGGGCGGAGGATGCGCCCGTCCGCGGATCGGCACAAGGAAGGAGCAGGAACAGTGTCCGGGAAAAATGATTCCGAACCGGGAAAGACAGGCCGGCCCCCGCAGGGGCCGGGCCGGCAGCCCTTATCCCCCCATGCTTTTATGTTCCCCGGAACCGGCGTTTCCCATGCCAATGTCAAAACATAAGCCGGCGGATCAACCGATCCTAATCGTCATCCTTAAAACGATTCTTAACCCCGCGCTCAGAAAGACCGGCCTCCGGTGTTTTAAGCGGATCATCTATAACTTTTTCCTGCTCCAGTACAAGGCGGCCCTGCGGCGCTCCATCCCCGTTTCCCGGGTGGATCATCCCCTGGACGGCAAAATTCCCTTCCTTCCCGGATGGGTAGGAACGTATCTGGATTTTACTTCCTTTTGGATCAGGATAACCGGCTTTGTCCTTGACCGGTACGGGACCAGGGGGGAAAGGCTTCTTGGGGATTTTATTGATTCCATGGGCAGGGTTTATGCCTTTGCCGCGGAGGTATATGCCAGGAACCTCTCCACCACCAGCCGGCCCCGGTATCTTGGCAGCCTCCGGTTTATCCTCATCCATGCGGCGGATCCCCATCTTATGTGCATCCCCAGTCTCCACGTGATGGTGATGATCCGTTCCTATACCGGGCTCACGGCGATTGTCCGGGAACTGGGTGATGAGGAGGCCCTGGCCCTGCAGCTTTTGGAGATACGCCGGGGAGCCCTGGCCATTACCGAGGCTGTCCTCTATGTAAAGCAGCACAGCGTAAACTGCATCGCCGCCGCCATGTACGCCATGACCCGTTTTGATCTTTCCTTTCCCCCCGGCGAGGCCGAAGGCTTTGCCTCCGGCCTTTTTACCGGACCCGGTCCCATAAGTCCCGAAGACCGCGCGGCGATCCGGGATCATATCATCGATCTGTACCGGCGTTTTTTGAACGAAGGGGAAAACGCCCCCTCCTGGGAGGAGCCCCTGCTCCGTTTTCTCAGGGCGCATCCGGAAAAGGATTGCAATTTTCGCCAAACCGCGGCACAATAGCGTAAGGAGGCAGATATGGCGACAGCCCTTGATAAAATTGCAGTGGTCCGGGTCAATGAGACCGGCGGCCGGGCCGCCACTATCCTGGAGCATGATTCAATCCGGGTTATGGTGGACGATATTGGCGGGATGATTCCCGAATTATCCAGCGTCCGGGACGCAGGGCGGCTGAACGCCCACTGGCTTCCCTGGTTCAGGTCCAATACGGCGAAACCCTTCAACGACGCCGAACACGGCTCATTCTGGAAGGCGAATCTTCTGTACAATATTGCCGGTAACTTTCCCTGTATTCCAAACTTCGGTCCGGGCCATATTGTCGAAGGGATCGACATGCCCCCCCACGGCTGGACGGCCAACCTTGCCTGGCGTTTTGTTAACAGCGGCATAGATGAGGAATCCGGGGCCGCCTGGGCCCTGTCCGTCATGGAAAGTCCCGGCAAGGCCATGCCCCTTTCCTTCAAAAAAACCGATGTGATCATCCCCGCCCATCCCGTCCATTACACCAGTTTAACCGTGAAAAATCAGGGGGATGCCGCTATTGACATCTGCGCCGGCTGGCACAATACCCTGGGAGCCCCCTTCCTGCAGCCGGGCTGCCGTATCTCCGGGGCCGCAAATACCTGGACCACCCCTCCGTCAGGCGGCGAATTCGACACCACCACCAGGCTTGCCCTGGGAGCCCAGTTCGACAGTCTCGACAAAGCTCCCCTGGCCGGGGGGGGAAAGGTTGATATTTCCCAGGTTCCCGGCCCTACCGGTTACACCGATTTTGCCGCCGGGGCTATTCCCGCCTCCGCTTCCCTGGGCTGGTCGGCGGTGGTAAACCCGGTCCTAAAAATGGCCTATGTCTGCTTCTTCACCGGACCCGCCGCAGCCGGGGAGGACGATATTATCCTCCGCTTTAACGATCTCTGGATGCAGTACGGCGGGCGGCCCTTTACCCCCTGGGCTCCCTACGAAGGCGGAACCGACCTTACCTACTGCCTGGGAACGGAAAACTCCGCGGCCGCCTACGCCTACGGCCTTGAATATGCCCGCAGGGTCAAGCAGGTCCTGGGCGCGCCCGTTACGGTAAGCATCCCCGCCCGGAGCGAAAGGACCCTCCGTTACGGAACCCTCTTCTCCCCCTGCGACGCGGGTCTCGACGGGGGGGTCCTCTCCGTAGAGGCGGAAGCCGCCGCCCTGGTCTGTTCCGGCGCCGGTGGAAGCTGCCGCTTCAAGGCGGACCCCTCCTTCGATATGCTGAAGGGAATAAGCGGCCGTCACGGATGATGCGTCATCCGTGACGCGTTAGGAGGATAGTTCCCCGGATACAAGCAAAAGACCGGCTATGCTTCCCCTTCTTCGGGAAGACCGCCCCTTTCAAAGTCCCGCCAGAGCTTGTCCCGCTTGGGCGGCAGGGCGCTGACGTGTACGATATCCCCGTTGTTGGCCGGTTCGGGAAAGTAGAGGGAGCGGGCATGGAGGCGTATGCCGCCGCCCTTCTCGCTGCGCCGGGCACCGTATTTCAAATCTCCCTTAATGTACAGTCCCAGGGCGGCAAGCTGCGCCCGGATCTGATGATGCCGGCCAGTAACCAGTTCAATTTCCATAAAGAGATAATTTTTACCCCCGCCCTTGATGCGGTAGCGGAGTATCCCCTCCTTGCGGCCCTGTTTCTTCTCGTTGTAGGCGATGCTTTTATTCTGTTTTCTATCTATGCCGATCCAGTGGATCAATTCTCCCGTTTCGGGGATATCCTCCCGGGGGTTCTCTATAATCGCCCAGTAATATTTCTCGGCCCTTTCTTCGGCAAAGGCGCCGGTGAGCAGGGACAGCGCCTTGGGGGTCCGGGCAAAGAGGGTACAACCCGATACGGGAACATCCAGACGGTGGACCGCGGTGGGCTGAAATGCCTTTCCCCGGCCCTTCTTTACGGTTCCGTACTGTTCCGCCAGCAGCGCAGGAAGATCCGCCATCCCCTCCTTGGCGCCCTCTACCGCTTCTCCTGCAATCTTATTAACCACCAGACACTGGTCGCTTACATAGAGGATCCTCGATTTATCAACAGCGTCCATCTCCTCCCCCGATCAGTCCTTATCCCGGCGGGGCGCATATACGCCGTACCGGATCTTTTCCGCAAGAATACGCGCCGCCGCCTCCCGGAGCCTTTCCCGGGAAAGCCGCCCCTCCTCAAGGGCGGAGAGGATGGCGCCGTGGGTAAGGCGGAGATCCGGCGGCCAGGTCATCACCATGTCGATACCCGCCCTAAGCGCCTCGACCGCGGCTTCCCGGGGATCCATCCCCGCCGCCGAAGCCATGGAAAAATCATCCGCCGCCAGGATGCCCCGGAATCCCAGTTCCCCCCTGATCCAGTCCCCGATCACCACGGGGGAGAGACTGGCGTTCCGCTCCCCGTCCCAGGCGGGAACTACCGCATGGGAAACCATCATCGCCGGCGGCGCGGAACGGCGGATAAGGGCGGCAAAGGGCTCGACCCCGGACCGGAGGGCGTCCCGGTCTCCGGCAAGCAGAACCGTCCCCAGATGGGGATCGGCGGCGCCGTTTCCGGGAAAGTGCTTCAAGGTACAGCAGATCCCCTCCGCCTCCATGCCTTCTATAAAGGCCGCCGCCGCCTGTTCCACAAAACCGGGGTCCGGCCCGTAGGAACGATCCGCCAGAAAGCGCCTGTTCTCTTCGCTTAACACTTCCGCCACCGGGGCAAGGTTCATGGTGATCCCCAGCCCCCTCAGGGCCCTGCCGGATCTTCGGGCCGCCGCGCCGGCCGCCTCCAGGGCCGCGCCGCGGCCCTCCCTTTGGGCCATAGCCCAAAAGAAGGCCGGCGGCGGCAGGAATATGGCGCCGCCGTCCATGACGGCGTCATCCATGGCGGCGAAACGGTTAACCGGCCCCCCTTCATGGTCCACCGCAATAAAAGGAGCAATGCCGTCCGATCCCCCCGGGGCGGCATTTTTAGAAGAAGCTTTCACCAGCGAGGAAGTTTCCTCCAGCAGGGAACGAATGCCTTCGGCGGTATCAAGATTATAGGAGAAGAGCATCACCGAACCCGCCGGAACCCCGGCAAGCAGATCCCTCATGGCTCCGCTCAGGGCGCCCCTTCCTTCAATGCCGGTCATTATCACCTGGGCCGCCAGAAGGCGGTCGTCCAGGGAAGCGGCGATCCGGTCCGCCATGGACATCGCCGTCCACGGCGGCGCCGCTTCCCGCCCCCCGGCGGGAAGTCCCTCAACGGGAAGCCCCGCATCAAGATGCTCCGGCGCGGCGGAAGGGCCCCCGGACTCCCGTTTTCCGCCGCAGCCTGAAACAAGCAAAACAAAAAGCCAAAGCGCAGGAAGTTTCATATATCCGCCAATCACCCGCTGAGTATAGCCTAAGCGGGGCCAAGAAACAAGTTAATCCGCGCCGCTTCATAATGACGGCCCCTTCAAGTACACTGGAGGCATGTCCCTCAACTGGAAAGAAATCAACCTCATCCTCTCCGAGCTGGATCTTCCCGGTTCCCGAATCCAGAAGGTCCTCCAAAGCGCCTACGACGTGGCGGGCCTCCGGATTTACGGCGGCGGAAAGACCCGGATGATCCTCATCGCCCTGACCCCCGGAGCCTGCCGCATCCACGAAACCTTCAGGGCCATGCCCCGGAGCGAAAGGCCCCTGCGCTTCGCCGAGTTTTGCAAATCCCGGATAGTCAACGGCCGGATAGAATCGGCGGAACAACTGGGGGACAACCGTATCGTGCGTTTCATCATCAGGCAGGGGAAAAACCGGTACCGTTTCTATATCCGGCTCTGGTCCAACGCCGCCAATGTGGTGGTTACCGGGGAAGACGGAACCGTGCTGGACGCCATGAGGCGGAGTCCCCGGCGGGGAGAAATTACCGGAGGCCGCTTTGTCCCCGAGGAGGACGCCGTTGAAACCGGGCCGTCCGGCGTCCGGAAGGACCTTCCCCGGCCCCGGCGGGAGTACCGGATCCGGGATCTGCCCGGCGGGGGGAGTTTTAACGAAAGGATAGACGCCTGGTATGCGGAGCACGGCGGCGCCCTTTCCCTGGAGGCGCTGAAGGAACAGGTCCGGAGGAACTTTGAAGGCCGCACGGGCCGGCTCAGGGCTTCCCTGGAAAAACTCCGGGCCAAGGAGGCGGACTACCAGTCGGCGGACCGGTTCAAGGAATACGGGGACATTATCATGGCGAATATGGATTCGCCGGAAGCCGGAGCCGCCTGGCTTGACGCGATCAACTTCTACACCGGGGAACCGGTACGGATCAAGCTGGACCCCGGAAAGCGCCTCCCCGCCATGGCCGGGTACTACTACGAACAGTACCGGAAGGCCAGGACGGGACTGGCCAATGTGAGCGCCGAAATCAGGGCGGGGGAAGCGGAGCTGGCCCGGCTGGAAAAGGCCATGGAAGCGCTCCTGGCCCAGACCAACCCCCTGGCGCTGCACCGGTTGATCAAGTCCGGCGGCGTCAAAGCTTCGTCCAGGGACGCGTCCAAAGACGACCGCGCCCGGCCGGGGCTTTCCTTCCGCCGCAGGGACTGGCTTATCATCGTGGGCCGGGACGCAACGGAAAACGACGCCCTGCTGCGGAGGCACGTCAAGGGGAACGATCTCTGGCTCCACGTCAGGGACTTTTCCGGTTCCTACGTGTTTATAAAACGGCGGGCGGACAAAAGCATTCCCCTGGACATACTCCTCGACGCGGGAAACCTCGCCCTCTTCTACTCCAAGGGCCGCAATAACGGCGCGGGGGATCTTTTCTATACCCAGGTCAAATTTCTGCGCCGGGCCAAAAACGGCCCCAAGGGGCTGGTCATTCCCAGCCAGGAAAAGAACCTTCATATAAAGCTGGATGAAAAGCGGCTGAAAGAACTGGAGGGATGCCGCATAGAAAAACAGTAAGCGTCCTTGCGTTCCCTCCCCGCCGGATCCTACACTTAGGACATGCGGGAAATAAGAAGCTCCATAATCGAAAAGGTCCGTTCGCCGGTCGTGGCCGGCCTGTTCTATCCCGAAGAACGAAACGACGCCGCCGCCGCCCTCTGCTCCTACGGGCTTGAACACGGCGTAGGGGGCCGGGCGAAGGCCCTTATCGCTCCCCACGGGGCCTGGGAATTCTCGGGCTCCATCGCCGCCGCCGCCTTTGCCGCCGCCGCCGGCAGGGCCGTCATGGGCGGCGTCTCCAGGGTGGCGATCCTGGGGCCCGGCCATCACTATGCCGAAGAGGGCCTCTTCCTTTCGGATTCCGGCTGCTTCGACACCCCCCTGGGAAGGCTCCCGGTGGACCGCCGCCTCTGCAGCGGGCTGGCCTCCTGTTCCACCCTCTTTGAATACAACGACATTCCCCATCTGGACGAATCTTCCATCGAGGTCCTCCTGCCCTTCATCAGATTCTGTTTTCCCGGCGCGGCGATTATCCCCGTTTTAATGTGCGGCAGCCAGCCCCGGCTCATCTCCGCCCTGGCCCGGGCGATGAAAATCGCCTTCGAGCCGGAGCTGGAGGAGCTGCTCCTGGTGGTCTCCTCCAACCTGTCCGTGGACCGGGACGAGGAGACGGCCCTGGCCCGGGCGCAGCGCTGCCGCCGCCTGCTGGAAGCGGGGGACAGGGACCGCTTCGGCCGCGGCATAGCGGACGGCAGCATCAGCGCCTGCGGCGCCCCGCTCATCGCGGCGCTCCTGGAAAGCGGCCTCTACGAAGGCGCCGCGGCAAGGTCCCTCAGGGAGCCCCTGGTAATGGCCAAAGCGGAACGGGGAAACACCACCTACTACGGCGCCATCGCCTTTGAATGAGCCTCCCCGCCCCTTCACCCGCCCCGCCCTCCCCTGCCGTCCGCCGCCGTCATGGATGCCGCTGATTCCAGGCTTCAACCGGCGCCGGTAAATCTTCGCTTGACATTGGTATTATTAACCCGTATGATGGTAATACCAATTTATGGAGGGATTCCCATGGAAATCAAAGAACTGGTAGAACGGTCAAGGGCCGCCCAAAAGGTTCTGGCCGGGTACGATCAGGAAAAAATCGACGCCATTGTAAAGGTTCTGGCAAAGACGGTGTTCGACAATGCGGAGCCTCTGGCGAAAATGGCGGTGGAAGAGACCCGCATGGGGGTCTATGAGGATAAGATCAACAAAAACAAGGGCAAGGCCCGGATACTCTGGCACGGGCTTAAGGGGAAAAAGTCCGTAGGCATCCTGGAATATGACCAGGCCGCGGGGCTGGTACTGGTGGCAAAGCCCATGGGGGTTATCGGCGCGGCGACCCCCTGTACCAACCCCATCGTTACCCCCATGTGCAACGCCATGTTTGCCGTCAAGGGGGGCAACTCCATCATCATCGCCCCCCATCCCCGGGGCAAAAAGTGCGCCAAACGGATGGCCGAACTGTACTATGCGGAATTTGACCGGCTGGGGGTTCCCCGGGACATCTTCCTCGTCATTGAGGAACCCAGCATCGAGCTGACCGGCGATCTTATGAAGGCGGTGGACGTGGTTATCGCCACCGGCGGCGCCGCCATGGTCAAGTCCGCCTATTCCTCGGGGAAGCCCAGCTTCGGCGTCGGGCCCGGCAATGTGCAGGGCCTTATCGACGACGATGTGGACATCGGGGAAACGGTGCAAAAGATGACCGCCAGCCGGATCTTCGACAACGGCATCATCTGTTCCGGTACGCAGACCATCATCGCTCCCCGGAAAAACTACCAGGCCGTCATCGGCGCCTTTGTGCGTAACGGCGCCTGCTATATCGATGATCCCGCGAAAATCGACGGCTTCAGAAAGGCCCTCTTCCCCGAGGGGGAGGTGAACAAGTACTCCGTGGGCCGGCCCATCGCCGAGGTGGCCAAACTGGCGGGGGTGGAAATTCCTCCGGGAACCAAACTGGTAATCCTCAAGCCCGAAAAATACGGCCGGGAGGAATACCTTTCCCGGGAGAAGATGTGCCCCGTGATGACCGCCTATGCCTACGATACCTGGGAAGAGGCGGTGGAAATTGCCCGCGCCAATCTCCTCTACGAAGGGGCGGGCCATTCGGTGGATATCCAGTCCAACAACAGGGAGCACATCGAGTATGCGGGACTCCAGCTGCCGGTTTCCCGGATTCTGGTAAATCAAATCTGCACTTCCATGAACGGCGGCTCCTTCCAAAATTCCCTGTCCCCCACCACCACCCTGGGCTGCGGAAGCTGGGGGAACAATTCCATCAGCGAAAACCTTTCCTATTACCATCTGTTTAACAAGTCCCGGATCGCCTATGTCAGAGAAGGCGCCGGGCAGCCCTCCGACGAAGAAATCTGGGCCTAGGGGGAACGCATGAAACTGCTGGAGTATCAGGCAAAGGCCATTATGGAACAGTTTGCCATCCCCGCCATGAAGGGCGCCGTTATCGGCAGCGCCGGGGAGGTCCCGGAGAAGATCAGGGAGGCGGGGCTCTCCTATCCGGTGGTGATCAAGGCCCAGGTGCAGACGGGCGGGCGGGGAAAGGCGGGAGGCGTCAAGACGGCGGAAAATGCCGCCGAGGCGGAGGCGCTGGCCGCCGGGATGCTGGGCATGAACATCCGGGGCTTTGAGGCCAGGGAACTTTTGATTGTGGAAAAGGCCAATCCGGCGAAGGAATGGTATGTTTCGATCATGCTGGACCGGCTTTCCAAGGCGCCGCTTTTGATCTTCTCGCCTGTGGGGGGAATGGAAATTGAAGAAACCGCCCGGACCAATCCGGAAAAGATCGCCAGGGTTCCCATCGATCCCCTCCGGGGCGTCCAGGATTACACCATCGAATATGTCATGGACAAGACCGGGGCGGATAAAAAATACAAAGAAGCCCTGAAGGACATCGTCAAAAAGCTCTTCGCCATGTTTTTCGGCTGTTACGCCATGCTGGTGGAGATCAATCCCCTGGCGGCGGACGAAAGCGGCGCCCTCACCGCGCTGGACGGCAAGGTGGAAATCGACGACAACGCCCTCCCCATGCTGCCGGGGATCCTCGCGTTCCGGGACCGGATTCAGGAGGACCCCCAGGTCGCCGAAGCCCGGAAGGCCGGTTTCCATTTTGTTCCCATGGATGACGGCGGCGCCGTCGGGGTCATGTCCAACGGCTCGGGGATGCTGATGAGCTGCATCGATCTTATCTCCCGGAAGGGGATGAAAGTGCATGCGGCCCTTGACCTGGGAGGCGGCGCCACCGCGGAACGGATTACGGAGGCGGTTAACATTATGATGGCCCGGCGGAACGTCAGCATGATCTTCATCTGCATCTTCGGCGGCATTACCCGCTGCGACGAGGTCGCCAGGGGCGCCTGCGCCGCCATGGCGCAGGCGGGGCCGGGGAAGCGTCTTATCCTCCGCATGGAGGGAACCAATAAAGAAGAGGCGGCCCGGATCGTCGCCGCCTCGGGCCTTCCCATCGTAAGCGCCGGGGGAATCCCCGAAGCCGTAGAGGCCATAGAAAAACTGTGGAGGGGAGCATGAGCATTATAATCGGCCCGGCTACCAGGCTCCTGGTTCAGGGCATTACCGGACGGGAGGGTATGTTCCATACCCAGACCATGCTGGAATACGGTACCAATGTGGCGGGGGGGGTTACCCCCGGCAAGGGCGGGCAGGAAGCCGTCTTTCAGGTCAGGGGCAAAACCCTCGGCGTACCGGTGTTTAATACCCTGCGGGAGGCGGTGGACAAAACCGGCGCCAACGCTACGATTCTCTTTGTGCCCGCCCGGCATACTCCCGCGGGGGTGTACGAGGCGGTCGATGCGGGAATCCCCGTCATTATAACTATCTCGGAACATACCCCGGTTCACGAAATGATGAAATGCTACTATGCGGCCCGGCAGAAGGGGCTCCGCCTCTTCGGTCCCAATTCCTTCGGCATCATATCCCCCGGCAAATGCAAGGCCGGTTTCATGGCCCACAAGTACTACACCCCCGGTCCCGTGGGGATCATGTCCCGGAGCGCCACCAACTGCTATGAGACGGTGATGATGATGACCGCCTGCGGTATAGGCCAGTCCACCTGTATCGGCATCGGCGGCGACATGATCCCCGGATCCGCCTTTATCGACCTGCTCCCGGATTTTGAGGCGGACGGCGAAACCCGGGCCATCGTGCTTATCGGCGAAATCGGCGGCAGCGAGGAAGAGCTGGCGGCAGACTACATCAAGGCCCATGTGCATAAGCCCGTGGTCGCCCTGATTGCGGGGAAAAACGCCCCCAAGGGCAAAAACATGGGGCACGCCGGGGCGATTGTATCCGCCGACGGCGTGGGAAGCGCGGAAAACAAAGAGGGGGCCCTCCGAAGCGCCGGAGTCCGCATTGCGGAAAGCACCGCTCACATCATCGAAATTCTCAGGGAACTAAAACTGTAGGAGTACCTATATGGCGGACACATTTGATGCGGCGGTAATAGGCGGCGGACCCGGCGGCTATGTCTGCGCCATACGCTGCGCCCAGCTTGGAAAAAAAACCGCCCTGGTGGAAAACCGCGAGCTGGGGGGAACCTGCCTTAACCGGGGCTGTATCCCCACCAAGGCGCTGCTCCATACGGCGGAGCTCTACGACGAGATCAAGCGCCACGGTAAAGAGCTGGGCCTGAACGGGGATATCTCCCTGGACTTCGGCGCCCTGGCGGAGCGGAAGGACCGGATCATAGAAAAGCTCCGCAGGGGAATTGAAGCCCTGGTTAAGGGCCGGAAGATTACCCTTATCCGGGAAACGGCGGAACTGACGGGGCCCAAATCGTTCCGGGCCGGAACGGCGGAATATGCCGCGGACAACATGGTTATCGCTTCGGGTTCCGGTCCCGCCGCCATACCCGTACCCGGCGCCGGCAGGCCGGAGGTGCTTAACTCCGATGCCGTCCTTGCCCTGAAGAGCCTTCCCGGTTCGGCGGTCATCATAGGGGGCGGGGTTATCGGCGTTGAATTCGCCACCCTCTTTGCCTCCTTCGGGCGGAAGGTTACCGTCATAGAAATGCTGCCCCGGATTCTTAACGGCATGGACGAAGATATATGCGAAGCCATGACCAGGCTCCTTAAAAAGCGGGGCGTCGCTGTTCATACCGGCGCCAGGGTTCTGGAAATTGCCGGCGGCGGCGTCTGTTCCTTCGAGGAAGGGGGCGTCAGGAAAGAAGCCGCCGGCAGCATCGTCGTCATGGCGGTGGGCCGCCGGCCCCTTACAAAAAACCTGGGACTGGAAAAGACCGGGATCGCCCTGGAACGGGGCTTTATCGCCGTGGACGAGGGGCTCCGTACCAGCGTAAACGGCATATACGCGATAGGCGACGTAACCGGCAAGGTACAGCTTGCCCATGTAGCAAGCGCCCAGGGCCTCACGGCGGCGGCGAACATAGCCGGAAAAAACGCCAAAATGGCCTACGCCGTCATCCCCGCCTGCGTCTACACCAACCCGGAAATTGCCTCCGCCGGCATGACCGAAGCCCAGGTTGCCGCCGCGGGACTGCCCTACCGGAAGGGGAATTTCCCCGCCGCCGCCAACGGACGCAGCATGATCATGAACTGCCCGGAGGGCTTTGTAAAGATCCTTTCCCATAAACACACGGGGGAAATTCTGGGCGCCCACATCATGGCCCCCAGGGCCACCGACATGATAGGCGAAATAGCCGCAGCCATGAGATCGGAAGCCGTCATTGAAGAACTGGCGGATACCATTCACGCCCATCCCACGGTAAACGAAATGATCATGGAAGCCGCCCACGATGCGGAGGGACTCTGCTGCCACAAGTTATAGGGGAACCGGGGTCTGCAAAACGGATTGTTTTACAAACCCCGGCGTCCTGGCATACCGGACGTGTTCGGCCGGGGTTTCGTGCGGGCGGAGGGCTTCCGGATAATCAGTTTTACCGGCAGGCATTACTGTTGGGACCCTGCGATTTCCGGACGCATCGCCGTCAGAATTGGCATGATAATATGGTATGAAAAAAGTACCAAAATTTTGCTTGCATTATCAAATATTGAATGCCATAATGCTTTTTTGTACATGCCTGAAAAGGGTTAAAGGAATTCCGTTATGGAAGTGGTAATGCTTTTATGCGATCAACATGCCTCGCAGCCGGTCATGATGCATGTGCATTTTCCCGGAATTAGCTTTTCCGCCGCAAACCGGATTTCCGGACCACCGGAACATTTTTTCCCGACAGGTTTTTTTCTTTATTTTTTCATCACCCGGACAGGGAGATCGTATAACTATGTCTGAAAACCCCATAATCTCAACCAGGGGGATATGCAAATCTTTCACGGGGCCCCTGGTATTGGAAAATGTGGATTTTGACCTTTTAGGCGGGGAGATCCACGCGCTGATCGGCGAAAACGGCGCGGGAAAATCCACGCTGATGAAGATCATCTGCGGCGTATTTCCCCCTAGTTCGGGTTCCATTTTTCTGAACGGGGTCAAAACCCACATTGCCTCGCCCCACAAAGCGGCGGAACTGGGCATCGTACTTATCCATCAGGAGCCGCTGATATTTCCGGATTTGAATGTTACCGAAAATATTTTTGCGGGTCATTCACGGAAAACCGGCAAAGCCCTGGTTGACCGGAAAGGACAATTCCGGGAAGCCGAAAGGCTCATCAAATCTTTGAACGTCAACTTTAAGGCGGGAGACAAAGTAGCCGGCATGTCCGTGGCGGATCAGCAGATGGTGGAAATAGTCTCCGCCCTGTCCCAGGACGCCAGGGTAATCGTTATGGACGAGCCCACCGCGGCCCTTACTTCCGGGGAAGTGCATAACCTGTTCAAAATTATCAACATGCTGAAGTCCGAAGGCCGTTCCGTTATCTTTATCAGCCACCGGCTCGAAGAAATCAATCAGATCTCCGACCGTGTTACCGTTCTGCGGGACGGCAGGAAGATAGATACCAGGATGACTGCGGAACTAAGCCAGGACGATATTATCCGCATGATGGTAGGGCGTTCCATAACCGAACAAATACCCAAAACAGAGACACGGATAGGCGAAACAGCCCTGGAGGTTACGAACCTTACCCGCAGGGGACAGTTCAAGGATGTTTCACTTACTGTCCGCAGGGGCGAGATCGTAGGGCTTGCGGGGCTTGTGGGATCGGGACGCAGCGAGGTAGCCCAGACGATATTCGGCATATACCCGGCGGATTCAGGGAAGGTTGCCGTTAACGGAACGCCCCTGTCCATGAAATCCCCGGCGGAGGCCATAGCGAAGAAAATCGCGTATGTTACCGAAGACCGGCAGCACGACGGCCTGTTTCTGGATTTCACTGTCGCTAATAACATCAGCGCTGCCGCCTGGTGGAAAGTATACAACAAAGGCGTTTTCCGTCCCGAGGCGGAAAAAAAGCTTGTCGGCGATTATGTGGACAAACTGCGGATACGCCTCCACAGCGTTAAACAAAAGGTTAAGGAACTTTCCGGCGGCAATCAACAAAAGACGGTTCTTTCAAAATGGATGCTCACCGAACCCGATGTCCTGATCCTCGATGAACCCACCCGGGGCATTGATGTGGGAGCCAAGGCGGAGGTGTACCACTTTATCAATGAACTGGTCAAACAAGGCAAGGCCGTTTTGATGATCTCGTCGGAAATGACGGAAATACTGGGCTTAAGCGATCGCACGTATGTTATGCACGAAGGCAGTATCAGCGCCGTATTTGACCGTTCCGGGATGAACAAGGAAGCGATTATGCTGGCGGCTGTAGGCGGAGGGAAGAATCAGGATGCGTGAACTATCACCCGGGAAAAAGCACCTTCCTTCGGAGCTGGCCCTTGCCGCGTTCATCGTTGTTGTCATCGCAGTCGCTTCTATTATTCAGCCCCGGTTCCTGAGCTTAAACAACATCAAAAGTATACTTCTGTATCTCCCGCTTTTGATTACCGTATCCATGGGAATGATGATGGTGATCATCAGCCGTAATTTTGATATGTCGGTGGGGTCCATCATGGGCTGTTCCGGTTTGGCGGTGGGCTTTATTATCGCGGCCAATCCGGGTTTCCCGCTGCTGCCCGCCTTCGCGCTCTCCGCCGCCATAGGCGCCGCTCTGGGTTTTATTAACGGTTTCGCGGTTACCAATCTCAAGCTGCATTCCATTATCGTGACCCTGAGCACCCTGAACATCTACCGGGGTATCACCTATGTTTTCAGCAAACGCCGTATGGTCAGCGCCTGGGAACTGCCCGAAGCTTTGCATAACCTGACCCGGACCAAATCCCCCGTTCCGGCCGTGGTTATTATCGCCGTGGTCATAGCGGTAATCGTCGCCCTGTTTTTGCGGTACACGCATGTCGGGCGGGAAATATTCATTGTGGGCAGTAACCCCCAGGCAGCGATGCTGCGGGGGGTCAATGTCAAAATGATTACCTGGCTGGTCTTTATCCTGTCCGGGGCCCTGGCGGGTTTTTCGGGCATGATTTACGCGTCCCGCTTCGGCATGCTCAACCCCAATCAGACCGGGGTTGGCTTTGAATTTGAGGTTTTGGCAGCCACGATAATCGGGGGTATCAGCGTGAACGGCGGCTCCGGTACGGTCCTGGGCGCGGTGCTGGGCTGCGTGCTCCTGGGATCGGTCAAGACCGCGCTGTCGGTCAGCGGCGTGGCCGGTACGCTGCAGGAACTCAGTTACGGCATCATCATCGTGGCCGCCCTGGTG
>JAISMC010000039.1 GCA_031276965.1 Treponema sp. | reverse complement strand
CCCCGGATCATGGGGATGGTTACCGATGAACTGGTGGCGGGTATTTCCCGGAGCCTTGCCGGCGGGGAAAGCATATCCTTCGACAGGATCGGCCGGATTTTGCTGGGCCTTGGGGGGCTCTATTTCTTTAGCGCCCTCTGTTCCTGGCTCCAGGGCTTTATCATGGCCGGTGTAACCGTCAAGGTGAGTTATAAACTCCGGGATGATATAAACCGCAAGATCCACCAACTGCCCTTTACCTATTTCGATGGCGTTTCCCACGGGGATCTGCTCTCCCGGCTCTCCAACGATGTGGATACCGTCGGCCAGACCCTAAACATGAGCCTTACCCAGATCATTACCTCCCTGAGTTCCGTGGCGGGGATCCTGGCCATCATGTTTTCGGTGAACTGGTTCCTCACCATAGTTTCCCTGGTTTTTTTCTCCTTTTCCCTTCTTTTTATTACCCTGATAGTGAAACAGTCCCAAAAATTTTTCAAAGACCAGCAGCGCTGTTTGGGGAAGGTGAACGGCCATATTGAGGAGATGTTCTCCTGCCACACGGCGGTCAAGGCCTTTTCCGGCGAGGCCGATTCGGTGGCTGCCTTCGGCGTTCTGAACGGCGATCTCTACCATGCCGCCAGGAAGGCCAACTTCCTTTCGGGGCTGCTTATGCCCATCACCGGCTTTGTGGGAAACCTGACCTACGCGGCGGTCTGTATCATCGGCGGGGCCTTCGCGGTTCAGGGGCGGATGACCGTCGGGGGCATCCAGTCCTTTATCCAGTATATCCGATCCTTCAACCAGCCCCTTACCCAGATCGCCAATATCTCCAATATCCTCCAGCAGACCGCCGCCGCGGCGGAACGGGTCTTTGAGTTTCTCGCCGAAAAGGAGGAGATCCCCGAAACTGCCAGCCCCCTTCCGGCCCCGGCGCCTGCCAGTCCCGTGGTCTTTGATCACCTCCGCTTCGGCTACGATCCCCAGCGGCCGGTTATTCGGGACTTTAACGCCACGATTACCCCGGGCCATAAAATAGCCATTGTGGGACCTACCGGCGCGGGAAAGACCACCATCGTGAAACTCCTCATGCGCTTTTATGACGTAAACGGCGGGGCAATTACCATAGGCGGCCAGGACATACGCCGCTTCAGGCGGCGGGATCTCCGGGCCCTTTTCGGCATGGTACTCCAGGATACCTGGCTCTTTTCAGGGTCCGTGGCGGACAATATCCGTTACGGCCGCCCCGGCGCCTCCGGCGAGGAGGTGGAAGAAGCGGCCCGGGCGGCCCAGGTGGACCATTTTATCCGGACCTGGCCCGGCGCTTACGGCATGATCCTCAATGAAGAGGCGGACAATATCTCCGCAGGGCAAAAACAACTCCTCACCATAGCCCGGGTCATTCTGATGGACCCCGGGATCCTCATCCTTGACGAGGCGACCAGCAACGTGGATACCCGTACCGAAGCCCTCGTCCGGAAGGCCATGGATAACCTTATGAAGGGCAGGACCAGTTTTGTTATTGCCCACCGGCTTTCCACCATCCGGAATGCGGATCTCATCCTCGTCATGCGGAATGGGGATATTGTAGAGCAGGGAACCCACGGAGAACTTCTGGATAAAAACGGATTTTATGCGGAACTTTATCAAAGCCAGTTTGCGGGAAAGGAAATTTAACCCCCGCCGAAGCCGCCCCCTAAAGGGCGCCCTGTAAAACATCAACCGAGAGCGGGAAACGGGAGTCGGACCCGCGACATCGACCTTGGCAAGGTCGCGCTCTACCACTGAGCTATTCCCGCAGAATTGTCCTTACCGGACATGCAGTAGACTATAGCAAGGGGATAACCGCCTTGTCAAGGGGAAATGCCTGGGGAAATAAAATTTTTTAAAAAAGAAGGCCCTTGAGGCTGTTCCAAAACCGTGCGCTTTAGCGCACAGTCAATTAGTTTTGGAACAGCCTCCCTTGTTTTCCGGTTTCATCACCTTTCCCGGGAACAGGGCCAAATACCAGGGAAACAGAGCCCAACAGCGGGCCGAAGAATGAACAAAACAAAAACGGCGGCCCATTCCCAAAAGAAACGCATCTCCGCGCCAAGGCCGAAAAACATAAAGCCGCCCTCATACACTCCCAGGGATTTAAGGTTGTCCCTGAGATATGAAACGCCGGTTCCCCCGGCGGCACCCGTCCGGGCCAGGGCGTTCATTGCCGCCTGTTCAAGATTCTGTACCCAGGACGGGAAAAAGCCGGCCAGAATTTTCCCATGTAGTGCAAAAGATAATTTCATATCCTTTCATTTCATGCTATGCTGAACCTGTCCGGGCTAAAGCCCGGCAGGTTTCACTCAGCGGGGGAAAGCGGCGGAATGGCTGATCACAACAGCGCCGAAATCGGCTTTGAAAAGGAAATTTGGGACGCGGCCTGTGTGCTGCGGGGTAATATCGACGCCGCCGAATTGTTCTGGGCCTCATCTTTTTGAAGTACCTTTCGGATAAATTTGAGGAACGCTACCAGACGCTCAAGGACGAGGGCGTCGGACCGAAGTCCGTAATTTCCTTGCGAACGACGATACCCCGTCCTTCAGGGCGGGGAGAGTCATTCTGGCCAATCCGCCCTTCAACCTTTTCGACTGGGGCGCGGACAAACTGCAAACCGATGTCCGTTGGAAATACGGGCTGCCTCCCGGGGGGAACGTAAACTTTGCCTGGCTCCAGCACATGATCTTCCACCTGAGCGCCAAAGGACGGATAGGCATGGTGCTTGCCAACGGTTCCCTGTCGAGCCGGTCCGGCGGCGAGGGCGCCATCCGGCGGGCCATTATCGAAGACGACCTGGTGGAGTGCATCATCGCCATGCCCGGCCAATTGTTTTACACCACCCAGATTCCGGTGTCCCTGTGGTTTCTGAACAAAAAGAAGGACCAAAAGGGCCATGGGGTGCATGGTTTTGTGGGTGTGCCCCAAGCGTCCATGGATGGACGCAAAACAGAGCACACCCCGCCCGGAAGCCCGAAACAGGATGTTGAGGGCTGTAGGGGCAACCCCCGCAACGCCCCCGCTTTGTTCGTGGAGGTATTTTGCCTATTGCCGATAGATATAGAGGGAAGCGTATGAAATTAAACAATACCGAAATGATCATTTACCGGTCGGCGGACGGCAGGGTCAAGATCGATGTACGTATGGAAGGCGAAACGCTGTGGCTGTCGCAGGCGCAGATGGCGCTGTTATTCGGGCGTGACCGTTCGGTTATCACCAAGCATATCCGTAACATCTTCGCCGAGGGCGAACTTGACGAAAAAAGGAATGTGCAAAATTTGCACATTGCAAATTCCGATAAGCCCGTGATGTTTTATACCCTCGATGTTATCCTCGCCGTGGGTTATCGCGT